>NZ_JBJMBA010000037.1:0-69707 GCF_045799135.1 Weissella sp. MSCH1
TGGTTAGGACGTTCGCCTGTCACGCGAAAGATCACGGGTTCGAATCCCGTTGTGACCGTTATAATGGCTCGGTAGCTCAGTTGGTAGAGCATACGATTGAAGCTCGTAGTGTCGGCGGTTCGATTCCGTCCCGCGCCATTGGAAGTGAATAACATTTACATCCAAAATAGGGGTATAGTTTAACGGTAGAACGACGGTCTCCAAAACCGTTGGTGGGGGTTCGATTCCCTCTACCCCTGCTTGACGATAATGGCGGTAGTGGTGAAGTGGTTAACACATCGGTTTGTGGTACCGACATGCGTGGGTTCGATTCCCATCTACCGCCCTTGAAAGTTATAACTTTCATATCATCAGATTAATATTAGATATGCCGTTGTGGCGGAATAGGCAGACGCGCTGGACTCAAAATCCAGTTCCCGCAAGGGAGTGTGGGTTCGACCCCCACCGACGGCATCGGAATCTTCGGGTTCCCATCAAGCTTAGGCTTTTATCTAATACTAATCATGCCGTTGTGGCGGAATAGGCAGACGCGCTGGACTCAAAATCCAGTTCCCGCAAGGGAGTGTGGGTTCGACCCCCACCGACGGCATCAAACATGAAAAACCTTGTGAAATTAAGGCGAGAGAAATGCTTCTCGATCCTTGAAATCACAGGGTTTTTCTTTTTTATCCTTGTGAAATTTCACAAACTTTTTGGCCCAAAATGGCCTATTTTAGTACTTTGTTGCAGCGTTGTTGCACAAAACGTGGTTATAAAGCCGTTCTTTTCGTAACTTTTGATTTTTAAAACGACTGTATCCGTTGGTACATAAGGGATTTGGCCATGTTCGACATACCCAAAAACCTCTGCAACACAAAATACAAAATAATTTGTATATGAAATGTATGTTTGATGACTCGTTCGGATTTGGTGGTTATATATGCAAATTTTTAGGATTGGTTTTGTGTTGCACGGTCATGCCTGAAAAACTATGCTTCACAAGCAATAACTGGTGTACGAGTGGTTTGTTATAATGTTCAGAAAAGGAGTTTTGAGAAAATGGTTGAATTAACAAATCGAAATGCAACTCCATCGGTTGTAGGTTTTCATTTTCAAGACTTGGTTGGTCTTATGCTGCTTCTCGATTTGGAAAAGGTTAAGAATATCAAAACAATCACAATTGAAGGCGAAGAAGATATAGAAATCAAAAATGTAGATTCCACGTTAGAATACTATCAATTAAAAGCTACGACAAAACCGTTTGAAGCGAAGATGACGAAGCCATTGAAGGATGCGCTTGTTTCGCTGAATGATGACTCAGTTCGTGCGACGGAGAATGGCCAAGACGTTGCGATGTTAGCTTACGTCTCAAATTCCAATAAACCATTAGGAATACAGAAAAATTCTGAGATATTTGCACAATCATATGGCAATTATCTTTTTGCAGATTTGCCAATTGAACAGCAAAAACAAATTACTAGATATTTACCAGATGGTTCAGTGATAGATTTAGATAAATTTCATGTTATGAAAGTCCATTTTGCAGGCTCCGATGAGCAAACAAGGCGAATAGAAGTGTCGAATAAGGTAACCGAGTTTGTAGGAGCGGCGGGACCGTCCGCTATTCATATGCGTGACCTGGAAAATGAATTGATTGCGCTAGTATCTCAGTCTGCAGAAGAAAAAAGAGCAGTCGTTTCTAAGGAAGACTTGCTTGCTCACGCGGTTGTGACTGAAATCTTTCAGACCCCTAATTGGGACGATTTTTTTGATCGATATGATGTTGATCCTGGTAACGAGGCGTATATAAAAGCAAAATACTCGGAGATGAATGAATTTATTTTGTCTAATTTCACTGTAGTATCGGTGATTAGACGGGACTACAATGATTTTATTAAGGTTAACCCGAACCTTCCCAGAAGAGAAAGGAAAATTAAATTTGTGAATGATCAAGTGGAATTGGTTAAATCTCGTCTGAGATTGACCGAAGAAAGAGACAACGATATCGCAAAATTGATTAGCGAAGTAGTAATTACAAGTGCTACTACTTATGACAAAGTGAAGGAGGTTGTTGGATTATGAGAATAGTAAAGCTACAAATTGATGATAAACAAGCAACCTTCGGGCAGAATACATTATTTCACAGCGGTAAGAACAGTTCTGGTAAGACAACGTTTATCCGACTGATTTTATTCGCGTTAGGTTTTACAATTCCAAGTACGAAAGGCTTGGACTTCACTAAGCTGGTGACTCGTATAGAATTAGTTGACGATGTTAAAAAAATTGTCCTGGTTCGCGAAGGTGTGAATGTGTCGCTATATGAGGGTGATGAAACTGTAAGAGAGTATAATGTACAGTATGAGCGACACGAACTATTGTCACATTTTACGGGTGTGACGAATGAAGCGCTATTGGATTCATTGTTAGGTACATTTTATTTTGATCAAGAAAAAGGCTGGACGCTGCTAAATCGTGGTGACACAATTGGACGAAATCATTTTAGCGTTGAAAAGTTTATTCAAGGCCTTCTGGACATTGATGAGTCGGAACTGAGAGATCGACTGACTCAAATTGAAACGGACTTACGAGGCTATCGACTTCTTGAAAAAAACATCCAGTTTAAAAATGATATTGCTGACAACCAAGATGATATTGATTGGACGTTGGTGGATGGATTGAATGACGATTTGCGCGCAATCGCCTTGCAAAAAGGTGTGTTTAAGAATGAAATTAATAGGCTTTCTGAAGCGAAGCGAAGTAATCAAAAATTGTTAGACATGATTGACGGCTTTGGACTTCAAGTGAATCATAAAGGTGAAGTGTTTTATCTGAGAAAAGATGAAATCGTTGGCGTTGAAGAAAACAACGGGTTGATTAATGCAAGAATCACAATGTTGAATCGACAATTGAGTGATTTGTTAGCACGAGAAGCAGAAACAAAGAAAAGGTTGAACTTGCAGACAGCCTTGTTTGATGTAACGACACAACTTGATAGGTTCAAAAATTCAGTTGCCAATTTAAATGTCGATGAAGCAACGATAAAGGGCATTATTAAGAGCTTGATGCAATCTCGAAAGAAGATAAAGGAGAAAATGCGGACAACATTACGGGATAATGGTGAAGTGAATAAGTTGTATTCACTGATTATTCGATATACAAGTTTTTTGGGAGTTGACGCTTACGTGGATCAAACGAAGGATTTTGTATTTACCGATAATTTGAAAGCATATAGTGGCGCTGTTCTGCACTTGTTAGTATTTTCATTTCGCCTAAGCTATTTGAAGTTAATGCAGGAAAAAACAGGAATAGTTTTACCGATAATTTTGGATTCTCCTTTTGGTAAAGAGGTTACCAAAGAGAATGTAACACTGATGTACAAATTGATTGCACAAGAATTTCCAGAGAATCAGGTAATTACTGCATCTATTGAAGATATTGAAGACATTACAATGGTCGATAAAAAATACTTCTTTAAAGACACCATGTTTAAATCATTGGATGATACTACTAAGTAGTATAAAATAACCCCTGACTCTAAGCCGTTTTTACGGTCAGAATCAGGGGTTATTTAGGTTAATCAAAGATAGACATTGCGAGTGCATCTTCGGCCTCTAGTTGGCTGTTGACATACACTTCCATAAACATTTGACCATTGCCTATAAGCACGTCCGCGGGCGCAAACTGTGAGTTCCCTACTGATGGTATGTCGCAAACAATACAAAATGAACCGTTTGAAACGTGGTATTCTCAGTTCAAGCGGATAATAATCTCGTGACGAGTGGATTTGATTAAGTGACAACAGAATAGGTAAGCAAATTACCGTAATTTCCACGCTCTGTCATGTGGTAGTTACGTGTTTCGATGTAGTCACGTACTAAGCTAAATTTTTAACTTTAGAAATCACGTAGTTAAGAGTGATTAGTACCAAATCCATAATTATGAAAATACTAATTCCAATCATAAAGTTTTTCGGAATAGACATTGTGTACATGGTAAACCGAATATTCCATGTAATTGGAATAAACAACATTGTTGTATCAAAGAGAGGTGTTCTAGCAATCAGAGAAATAACGATTGCTGCTAAACTAATAATGTAAGCAAATACCTCAGAAAAGTTTCTCGTTAAAATATACGAAATGGCTGATACCATGAACAAATTCAAAATATTAAAAGCAATTAAGTAAGAAAATGATTTATTAAATATCAAACCTAAGAATAAAATCATTAATGTGGTAATGAAAACATGGTATATCCAATTAAAAACTATTTGAGCGCTTCCCCACTCAAAGTAGGGATTTGAAAGGTGGTTAGTAATTAAGAAATTACCAGCTTTTTTATCTTGCCGAACTGACTGAATAACTGAATTTGATAACAGAAAAGGCGCAACAATTCCAGAAAAAAAGTCGATTACTAAGTATCCTTTCGTATAGTCAAGCATTGTAGATCCTGTAATAAGACGATACAATACGAGCATAATTCCTACTAAGAAATACGTACCGATAGTTACTGGTAGAATAAAATTTTTTTGTTTAAAAAATTCTACAGAAAAAATATTTTTTAACATTTACTTTTACCTATTCCTGTTATCTAAAAATTTAAGAACTATCTCGTAAATTAAAATAAATACAGTAAAAACTAGCAAACAGAATATCCATAACATAGAGTCATACTCATTTGTGGGCATTCCGTTACGGGATACTCCTGAGATATTAGCAATGGTCGATGAAAACAATGACCAAGGAGAATATAATGTTGGCAGCATTACAGAAAGTATGCCAAACGAAATTTGTAAAAGTCCTGCGATTAATACCCCAGCTACATGTATAGACATAAAGACTAAAGGAATCATCCAAAAAGCATATATCATAATGAATATAACAGGAATGAGAATAAGTTTGACATATCCGAAACCAGATGTGAGGGGTCCAAACAACAAATACAACAGAGCATAGCTCACTACTTCATAGATAATTAACGTTTTAAAAAACATCCAATATAAAGTTATAGTTAGAGCATGTGCGTATTTATAAATATTAAGAATTGATGTTCGAACGTGGAAACCATCACCTGCTTGTCGCTCTTGAACTATCTTTTCGTACACCAGTGCAAATGTTAATACAAAAATCCAAATAGTTGAAAAATTGTTTTGTACAGTAGCGAGCATTGTGGATGGTAATACAGAGTTGCTCCCCACAAACCAAATAACAGTAAATAAGGCTGCCAATAGGCCACCAAAAATTAAGGTCCGTTGCAAGCGTGCATGCCGTACTTTCAAGAGTTCCATGGAAATATAGTTGTACATAAACCCTCCCAGTAAGTTATCGATTGTATTGCTGATAGATTGATCGTAATTCTTCGGGAGAAGATACACCATTATCACTAGAAAATACTACATTACCTTTTTTAAGAATTGCAAATGAGTCGAATAGTGAAGATAACTCCGTAATTTGGTGTGTTGTAATCATTATCGTCATGCCTTCTTTTTTTAACCTAGCGATGATTTCTTTAAACTCTTCAACCCCATTAATATCTAACCCATTGGTTGGTTCATCTAGAATTAGAAATGATGGATTATGAATAATTGCCATTGCAATGCCTAGTCGCTGGCGCATGCCCAAAGAAAAGTTCTTAACTTTCTTTTTATGATTAGTATCATTAAGACCAACTTTTACAAGGGTTGCATCAATAGAGACATATGGTAAATCGTACAGCTTAACCATAATCATCAAATTTTCTCTAGCTGTCAAATTGGGATATAAAGCAGGTGATTCAATTAAAGCCCCAAAATCTTTTGAGACCTGCCGACTTAGTGGTTTTCCGTTGTATAGAAGTGACCCACTGAAATTTTTGTTCATTAAAAGAATACTTTTTAATAGGGTTGTTTTTCCGGCACCGTTATCTCCAAGCAATCCAAAAATTTGATTGGAGGGGATATTAAGTGAAACACCATTCAATATATTATTATGATGTTTTGAGACGTATATATTATCCAGTTGTAGTAAATTATCCATGTAAAATTCCTTGCGTATAAAGTAAAAAAAGGCAGTAAAGTGTTTATACTTTGCTGCCTTTTTTATCTATGACTGCTTATTAACATTAAACTAATGTTGAATCATAGTCTGCACATCTTCGCACATCACGACAATAATAGATATTCATTAATACAGGCTAAGGTATAAGTTCAACAATATATTATTGAATATGTAAGTGAGTGACGAGTAATTTTTGAATATGCTAATCCATCAGTCCTGTGTGACGAATACATAATCAACGAGTGTATTCATCACATACCTTCTACCTAGACAGCTGAAGATGAACTGATTACGCAATT
This sequence comes from Weissella sp. MSCH1, assembly GCF_045799135.1. Taxonomy (NCBI): domain Bacteria; kingdom Bacillati; phylum Bacillota; class Bacilli; order Lactobacillales; family Lactobacillaceae; genus Weissella; species Weissella sp. MSCH1. Next base: position 6,311 of record NZ_JBJMBA010000037.1, read on the forward strand.
GCAAGATGCAGTTTTGTTTTGGCAACCTTCCAACCAACCGGTCTTGCATCCAGGTGTGCAAAGAAAGTGACTAGTGATTTTTGACTCTTCCAAGCCAGTGGCGTTGTTCGTTGAGTCAACAAGACCCAAATCAAAATCAGTGAATTCAGACATTTTGAATTCCTCCTAAAAATTTATTGTGTCCGTAGTAAGATTCGAATTAAATATCGCTCTCCCTTTCGACAAATTCATACTAGCACTTGTAAAGATTACGTCAATATGTATTTTTTGACGAATTGATAATAAAAATATAAATAAAAGAATGAAAATAACAACATTTGTCATACTTACGTAACTTTGTTAAATTACCAAACAGTAAGTTAAAAAGAGGTAACCAATAGTGAAAGTATCGTTTCAAAAAGAAAATCAATTGATTAGAACCCATGTAAATGATGGATATGTATATATTAACAATGAGTTTGATGAGAAGATCATTACATATTATCAAAATCACAAAATATTGATGGAACAGTTACGAGTAGCAAATAAAAGTTTATTTAATAGTGTTACTGGGTATGACAAAACTAAAGTGAAACCGAAAAAAACTACCAAGATTGTAAATTCGTTGTCGAAATATTATCTGCGTTCGTTAACGAGAAGTACACCATTTGGACTTTTTAGTGGTGTTTACAGTTCAAAGTGGCCAACGAATTATCAGAGAAAAGAAATTTCCATCAGCTTCGAATGGTTATATAAATATCTAGAACAGTTTGTAAAAAAACATCCGGAAGAATTTTATTTTTCGACTAGTAGTTTTATTACTGAGGACAGTGAAAGAGTGATTTTGAATTATGGAGAGACTGGTAATGTTACACTCAAAAATTCAAGAGCTTTGAAATTATTACAGGAATTCACACTTGAATCACCGAAAAAATATAAAGAATTGATTACCTGGTTAGAATATAAATATGATTCAGAGGATTCTGAATTCTTTGATGGGTACCTGAGAAAGTTAATTGATAACGGTGTTCTCATTGTTGAAAAAATTATTTCAAAGGAGTCGACGATATTTGATTTAGAAAATAACCTTAAATCAATTAGTAACTGGAATGAAGAAAATTCAAAATTAAAAGAGTTGACGACGTTAATTCGATTATATGAACAATCTAAACTAGGTGAAGGTGTCAATCTATTCAATGATATCGATGACCTAATGCAGTCGATGGTACCTGTTGCAAAAGACGATTTGACCGTTAATCTTTACGGAAAGTATGGACAGGTAAATGAACTCAATGATGAGGTGATTTCTAATCTTAATCGTTTATTCACACATTTAATTAATGGAAGTCAGCCATACGATGAACTGTACGAATATCGGATGAAATTTTTAGAAAAATTTGGAGTCGATGCTGAAATTAAACTGGTGGACTTAATTAATCCCGTTTACGGTCTGGGAATGCCGGAGTATAAGGTAGATTTAGAGTCTTTTAGTAAGAAACAAACAAATCTTGTTCGAAACTTGTTTGATAGAGCTAAGCACAATAACAATAAAATCATTTTGACTGATAAACAATTAGATCAATTTGAAAATCCGAAAAATGTTCAAAACGTTTACCCCGGGGAGGTACTGTTTGAGCAATCAGGAAAAGATCATACCCTAACTCTAGGTGGAATCTTTGGATCAAAAACACAGCGTTCGTTATGGAGTAGATTTCATAATTTAGATGACATTAATATCCCTGAAAAAAGTACAACAGATAGGTTATTAGTAGGAGCAAACGCAGCACCAAAGAGAAAAGGGTTAATGGGAATTACAACAAATAAAAACTTTTTCGATTATGAATTAACCTTGAATATGCCCAAAACAATGGGGAAAAAACAGATCAACATAGATGATCTTCTAGTTGGATTTAATCAAAATAGTGGTGAACTATATTTGAAGCATTCTACCTCAGAGAAATTAATAGAATTAAAAGATTTGAACATGCTAAATCCTGATTTGAAAAATCCCATAATTAAATTATTAGGGCGCTTAGCCGAACAGAATTCGAACTGGTTCTTTAACCATCCGTTATTTCAACTTGCGGAAACAGAGACAATTGTTCCAGAAGTTTGGTACGAAGGTATACGACTAATCCGCAAGACGTGGCGATTACCATTTTATTTAGCATCTGGACAAACACCTGAATTATCAGAGTGGAAAAAAGAGTTTAAAAATCAGATTCAAGAATTGGGTATATCAAGGTTTGTAAGATCTGGCAATTCAGATGCGGTGTTCATTGTGGACACAACGAACGATAATTCCCTAGAGGTTTTGTATAAATCTTTAGTTGGTAGAAGTGAAGAAATGTATACTTTAAGTGCTTATTCAGAAGATGAGTGTATTAATAATGGGGAAATAATCGTTGAATATAATATCGATGATTATAATTTTGATTCCAAACATAATATTATTCGCCAAAAACCGGTGTTTTCTAAAGATGAACTGACCACGCCAAAAACAATTGAAGACGGATGGGTCTTTATGGATTTGGAGTTTATAACTGTTGAAAAACGAGATTACTTCGTAGAAAAAGAGTTAAAAAACTTGTTCAACATAATGTCAGACGATGGAGATAAACAATTTTTTATCAGATATCAAAATGGTGCTACACCAAGCGTGCGTTATAGAGTAAAAACATCAAACGGTTATCAAGCATTTAAAAAGATATATCCCGAAATTTTGAAATTACATTCTGATGCCAAAATTTCTAGTCATTCATTGCTTCCGTATTATCCTGAAACGCATCGTTACGGTTCAGACGCCAATATCTCTACTATCGAATATGCATTTTCAAGCGAGTCAAAATATATTTTGGAAAAGATAGACAACGATGAACAGTCTAAAATGATTGTTTTACTTACTCTAATGAAACAGGTTGTACATGCGCTTGGATATACAGCAACTGAAATGAAAAGTGCGATGGAAAAGTTTTTTGATTTAAAGCCTGCAAACAATGAATTTGGTAAACGATGGTTGCAAGATAATAAGACACTTGTAAACAAATTTGTTTCAGAATGGGAAACAGTTCAGAATTTTGATAGTGATAATATCAAAGAACGGGAGCTCAACCTAAAAAAAATTAATCTAACTGTTCTGGATATTGATCAGAAAATGAATTTAATTTCTGGGATTTGGCACATGACTTTCAATAGACTAATCGCTATAGACCGCGAAAAAGAGAATAACACGTTATTTGTTTTTTATAAGATATTATGCTCAGTTGTTTATATGGAGAATAAGTAATGTTGAGATTATTTATTAAATCGTATTTTGAGATACTTAAAGTTAACTGGTTTGCTAGTGGATGTGTTCTTTTTTTAAATATAACAATGGGCTTATACCCGGTAGTATCGGCCATTCTAATTCAATCGATTATTAATAATTTGGTAAGTCATTCCAACGAAACAGGTAGTTGGGTTAGCTTTCTGATAGCGTACATCGTTCTAATTATCGTGATGAATGCAGCGGAAGGCATACTGATGTATGCAAATGGATATTTATCAAATAACGCAGCGTTTGTTGTTGAGCAAAAAATTCTTACAAGGACACGTGGATTATCACTAAATGATTTTGAATCGAATAGTACGTACTCAACGATTGAAAAATTAGTTAATGAAAGTGTTGCTAAACCCTTTTCAGCCTTTCAAGACATTAATTCAATGATTAAATCAATTGTGGCCTTATTTTCGGGTGCAACATTTTTGTTGTCTGTTAACAGTATCTACATGGTTGCCATTATTGCGATCAATATTGTAGCTTTGCCGATATTAATAAATCTTGCTAAGCGAGGATTTAAAATTCAATGGGATCGAGCAGAAGATGAACGTAAGGCTTGGTATTTTAAATATTTGTTAACGCATGAATTTTCAATTAAAGAAGTAAAAATGCAAAATTTATTTCCTTATTTTTTTTCTAGGTATAAGGAATTGAAAACAATGTTCATCAGACAAAATTTGAAAATATTGAAAAATCTCAGTGTTTTCAATTTGGTCTATGAAACGATGATTTCTGCTGTAACTCTAGTAATAATAACTTCAGTAATTATAAGTATTGCATCAGGTAAAATACTTATAGGTTACTTAACTAGTGTAAGTCAGGTTACAACAAGTTTTAGTAGCAATGTTAAATCAATGGTTAATACTGTATATACTATGACTTTCGACGTTGCGACATTAAAAAAATTATACGATTTCATCGAAACTGATATCCAAGTTACTACAGAAATTTTAGATACGATTGAAAGTATCAGTACTATTGAATTCAAAGACGTTAGCTATAAATACGGAGACTCGTTAGTGCTGGATAACATAAATTTTGAAATCAAGCCAAACCAGGTTGTTGCATTAGTTGGGGAAAACGGTTCGGGTAAAAGTACATTAGTTAAGTTGGCAGCTGGGTTGTATAAAACTCAAGAAGATGCTGGAGAAATTTTGGTTAATGGATCGTCACTGAACAAATACGACTTTAACTCGTACAGAGCCCGGGTCAGTGTTTTGTTTCAGGATTTTGTTAAGTATGAACTCACACTGAAAGAAAATATCGCTTTAGGCGATGTTAATGAAATTGACAATGATAGCAAAGTAGAAGACAAAGTAGAAAAACTACAAAAATATCTGGGACCTACAAAATCTGACCAACAACTAGGAGTGTGGTTTGAAAATGGTAGACAACTTTCAGGAGGTCAATGGCAGTCTGTAGCCTTAAGTAGAGCCTATATGCCTGATAATGCAAACTTGTTCATACTTGATGAGCCAAATTCCGCCATGGATAAAATTAAAGAGGATGCACTGTTTGATGAATTCAACAAATTTATCAAATCAAATTATGGAAAGATGGGGCTGTTCGTATCGCACACACTAAAATTTGCCCAACACGCAGATACTATTATTGTTTTGAATAACGGGAAAATCGATGGTGTTGGCGACCACGATGAATTGTTAAAATCCAGCCTGACATACAGGAAAATGTGGGAGGTTGAATATGGCGTTGCAGCGCAGTAAACAAGAAATCATCGACGATTTATCATCAAAATTAGTGCATTTAGATGTCGAAAAGGACTTAACAAAATTAGCGCAGCACGGTTTAAAAATTCAGTACGATCATACTGAGTATGATGTCTGGCAAGAAAATAGTTTAATGGGAGGTAGATTTGGTATTCTTTCAATGATGCTGAGAATCGATGAATTTGATGAAGCAATTTTTAAATATCAATTCAATAACGCTTTAAAGAGTGTTAACCCTAAACAGGGACTTTCAATTTTTGATGGACTTGCTGGCGTGGGAAATACGATGATCGGTACAAAAAAATATGACTTTACCAATGTCGTTAGTCAAATAGAATTATATATAGATAAAATTATTAACGATCTGTCAAACGATATACCTGATTCAATGATCGAACATGGATACGGGCTAGCAGGTATTGGGCAATTTTACTTACAAAGATATGATGTTGGGGAGAATGTGGTAAAACAGATAATTTCTCTTCAAAATTATTATATTTCGAGATTTGGTGATGATACTAATTCAGACAATCTTATAAAAGATTGGGCATTTTCGACACTTGGACAAGAAACTAGAGATATCAATTTATCGGTGTCCCATGGATTGGCTGGGGTTATGATTTTCTTAATTGATTCCACTATTAGAGTCGGTAGTAATCAAAAATTGGACAATCTAATAACCAAAATTGGGGAATTGATAAGCAAATATTCGATCTGGGATGAGACTAATAATTTTAGACTGTATGCCACTAACTTGTCGAATGACACAGATATCCATAATGTTGTACGAAATGATAGTTGGTGTTACGGCACATCAGGATTTGAAATTGCGATGTTAAAATATGCCATCTTTAATAAGGATACTGTTGCTGCTGAAAAATGCTTACAATCTCTAAAATACGTTATTGAACATTCAGCCTACGTAAGAAGTTTTTCTATATGCCACGGGTTAGCAGGCCTAGTGTTTATCGGCAACATCGTGAATAACGCCTTAGGGTACCCATATATAGATGTTTCTGAGGCAGAAGAGAGAATTATTGCAGGTTACACCGACGATGATTACTTCGGATACGCTGATCACAAACTTGGAGTGGTTGGCGATGAAGATAATCTCACAACCGATTTAGGCATGCTGACGGGAGTGTCAGGTATTCTATATGCGTTGTCCGAGCCTAATTATTACAATGCCTTTGAGTACGCGATGGGTATGAATATGACTGGTTATGAATTTTTGGTGTAAATAAAAGTTAATTATTTTAGATTCGTTTCTGCATTGTGAAATTCCACAAACTTTTTGATCCAGTTATTGCAAAAAAGTAGTTATAAAATGGTACGAGTATTGGTGGCGGAGTAGTATGACATGAATGGCAAATATATGTGGATTATGAATGTAATAGGGGGAAGTTATGGAAAAGGCGAACGCGATTAGGAAAACAGCGAATCATGATATTTTAGTATTAGCGGCGGTGGTGATGCCGAGCTTAATCTTTCCGCGGACGTTTCGCGGATTTGTGATTGTAGCACTATGTTATCTGGCGTTTTGTATCTTTATTTACGCCGTGTACTTTGTATTTTTAAAATATACCAAAATGGGGTTGTCTCGAGTTGAAAAGTATTATCGATTAGATGAATAGGGTTAGATAATTACCTCACGAAAAGTATCAATAAACAATTAAAACAATGTCATAAAGTGCCCGATACCGTATCCGAAAGCGATTAAAATGCTGGTGAGGGGGTATTTAACAATGGCAAAAGATGAATTTACTAAGAGGTACCGACCTGGTACAACGACCTCGGGCTATCTAGATGATCGGGCTAAAGCCGAAATCAGCGCGGCGGGACCAAGTTTTGATCATCAACCAACACCGGATGAAATTCGCGCGGTGATGGGGTGGCCTGCTGCTCATCATGAAGCGGTCAATGAATTGACAGTACGGGCCCATAAAATTGTCGGGGTGTCAGTGACTGAATTTGTGCAACAACGATATGATGACCGAGTTTTACCGACTGTTGTTTTCATTCACGGGGGCGCTTTTGTTGGCGGAAGCGTTGCGAATGTGACGCCAATTCTGCAGCAAATGGCGGATGCCGGGGCGCTACGAGTTTTTGCGCTTGATTATAGCTTGGCGCCGGAGCAACCATTCCCGGCAGGATTGTTAGATGTATATCGCGTAGTTGTGGCATTGCATCAAACGGCAAAACAATATGGGATTGATGAAACGCAATTATCATTAGCGGGCGATTCAGCCGGTGGTAACCTAACCTATACGGTAGCCTTGCTTGACCAGAAGTTACAGTTGAATTATTTGCATAAATTAGTCGCGCTGTATCCGGCTGTTTACAATGGCCATGATGCCGAAAAGGAAATGGATTTTTCGAATATCCAGGCATATGGTGCCCAAGCTGACCAAGCGTTGATTGCGCAGTACATTGCGTCATTTAGGGAAAGTACGTTAATTTCAGATTGGTATCTCCAAGGCGTTGATGATGAGCAAATGGCGGTTTCGCCGATCAATGCGCCAGCGGCAATGCTTGCTGAGTTACCGGCATCATTGCTAATCATCGGTGAGTTTGATCCGCTCCGTTTAGAGGGGGAGGCTTTCTTCGAACGGGTACGTGATGCGGGTGGGACTATCGCTTACATCCGTTACGATGGCATGGTACATGCATTTGTAGACAAAATTGGCGACTATCCGCAAGCCAATCAAGCGGTGTTAGACTTGGTAGATTTTGTTTTAGCTGAATCGTGATTGTGTTAAAAGTTATATATACTGGATATGAGGCATTCGAGAGATTGAATGTCTTTTTCATTGCAAAAAATTGGTGTTAAATTAGTAATTAATGGTTTTCGGATCGAAAAATAAGGGAGGCCAAGAAAATGGCAAAGCGACCAGAAACGATTGCGCTTGAAAATTGGTTATTCGCGCGCCTTAATCCGCGAGGTAAGGGTCGAGTTAGTGCTTACGGGGCGACTGAAGTGACCTTGTCAACGGATGCCTCGGCAAACAAATTGGGCAAAGGTCGCAAGAAGGCTGGCTATCAAGGTCGGGTTGATTTCATCAGTATCGATACACAACGAATAGTGCGAGCTTACGAAATTAAGGTATCGATACAAGATTTTCGCACACAAGCAATGAAATCATGGGTGGGCCATTATAATTATTTGGTGACAACCGACGAATTAGCCGACAAACATCGTGATGAAATTCTGGCGACGTTACCAGATGGCATTGGCTGGTTAACACCCACACAGACAGTGCGTCGGCCAAAACGACACGCTTTGCAAATTGATGAGACGTGGTTGGTGTGGTTAATGATGCGCCGCAATGCGATGGTGGTCCGTGATAGTCGGTTACAGGACTGAGCCGGAGAAGCGAAAAATTTGATACAATAACAGGAATACATATAATGAATGGGAGCGCGAAGGAATCATGGGACGGCAACGGAATGAAGAGACAATTAAACAGATTCGTCGCGCTGTTTGGCAACTCTTTCTGGCGAAGGGATATGGGAAAACGTCTTTCTCTGACGTTGCCCAGACTGCACAACTGAATCGTTCGATTGTCCAATATTACTTTGCGAAAAAAGAAGATTTCTCAAATATGTTAATGGCCCAAGTTTCGGAACAGGTACTAGTCGTAGTCGATCAACACTTTCCAGATGCGAGTCGACTTGAGCGCTATTATTTAGCTAGTCAGTTGTATTTTGCTGTTTTTTGGCACCCAGAATTGCGTCATTTACTTAAAGAAATTCTCGAAAACCGCAAATTGGCGGATGAGTCGATGTACAACCAGGTGATTTGGTCAGTAAATATATTGACTGATGCAGTTGATGAAGCTAAATTCGAGGCCGCTTATATTGATGTGGTGGATGCCTGGGGTGGCTTTGCAGAAGTGATGTACTATTCATTGCAACATGATCGTCAAGTTGATTTGGCGCGTGGCCTTAAACGATTGGTACCCTTAATTGCGATGGTTGCGGGTTACGAAGCGACCGTGTGTGACCAAGTTGTTGCGACACATACCTTAACGGCCGAACAGCGGGATGAATTGCGCGATCGTATTTTACAACAAATAAACCAAGAGAATAATTAAGGAAAACCCTTTGGCTGTTACTTGGCAGCTGAAGGGTTTTTGTTTGACCTGCTAAAAAGTTAGTGATAAAGTTATCAATAAGCATTACTTGGTATGCGTACAGGAAAAAGAAAGTTGGGGTATTAATCATGAAATACGACGTTATTTTTATTGGTAGTGGTCATGCTGCTTGGCACGGTGCACAAGAATTGGCACGTGCAGGTAAGCGCGTTGCGTTAATCGAGCAGGAGAAAGTGTCTGGTACATGTACCAATTTTGGCTGCAATGCTAAAATTTTGCTCGATGGACCGGCGGAATTGTTACATCACTTGCACAATTACCACGGTATTGGGATGAACGATGCGGTGAACATTGTTTGGCCTGAATTGATGGCCTACAAGCACCAAGTTATTGATCCAATGGATGAAGCGATGGCGCAAATTTTGGCAGTCGATGGCATTGATATTATTTTTGGGCACGCATCATTTGTTGATGAACACACGATTACGGTTAATGACGACATGTACACGGCTGATAATTTTGTGTTGGCGATGGGGCAACGACCAGCCAAGCTGCCAGTTGCGGGTACTGAATTAACGCATGACAGCAAGGATTTCTTAGATTTGCCAGAAATGCCTAAGTCAATGATTATGATTGGAGCTGGCTTTATCGGGATGGAGTTTGCGTCGATTGCGCAAGCTGCCGGTAGCGATGTCACGATTGTTGAATATGCTGACCGGGCATTGGCTAATTTTGATGCAGACTACACCAACCGAGTAGTTGAATTGATGACGGCTAAAGGCATTAAATTTGCGTTTAATAATGCGGTTGAACAGATTTCACAAGACGGTGACGTGTTCAGTGTGAAAACGGCACAAGGCAACACCTTCCAAGCGGACATGGTCTTTGATACAACTGGCCGCGTACCAAATACCGACGATATGAATTTAGCGTCAATTGGCGTTGAGACTAATCGTGGCGGTGTCGTTGTGAATGATCACATGCAAACGACGGTGACGCATATTTACGCCAGTGGTGATGTCGTTGCGAAGACAACGCCACGTTTGACGCCAACGGCTACATTTGAGTCATTGTATATTGCGGACGTTTTGTTAGGTCAAACAACCGCAGCGATTGCATATCCAGCAGTGCCATCAGTGACGTTTACGTTGCCACGAATGGCGCAAATTGGGGTATCAACTGCTGAAGCGGCTGACTCAGATGAGTATAATGTCTATGATATTAACTTTGCACAATTGGGAATGTTTGCCAGCCATCACGACACGGAAGCCAAAGTGAAGATTGTGTTGAACCAACAAAAACAGTTGGTCGGGGCTGCATTGATTGGGGATGCAGCGCCGGAACTTGTGAATACGTTGGTGCCAATTATCAACCATAAGTACACGAAGGCGGACTTGAATAAGACGATTTATGCCTTTCCAACACCGTCAGCGATGTTGCCGATGTTGTTGGCTAATTTCTTAGCATAATAAGTTTACATAGAAAGCTCGGTGAGAACCGGGCTTTTTAATTTGAGAATAACTATTTTTTAACGAGCGGTTAAGTATATGTTATTAAGTGAATTAGTATACATAAGTATGATTAACGAGATGCATAAATGTCGGTTAAAAAATGGAAGGAATGAAGTAGGGATGCTAGAAAAGATTATGGCAGTGTGTAAGTCAAAGTGGGTGTTGGGGTTATTGGTAGTTGGCGTGTCGGCTTCAGCTGCCGTAGCGGCTTCGGCTGCGGTTTCCGGTTGGAATGGTGCAACTAATATGAATACGGTTAATCAGGTGCTTGGCCAATTGGATGGTATGTTGACGAACCGTGAGAATCAGGTAAAGCAACTTAAAGCAGACCTGAAGGATGCGGACGCAACGATTGCAACGTTGACGCAACAACGCGACGCTGCGAATGCGAAGTTAGCGACGGCACAACAGGATTTGTCAGCAGCACAACAAGCCGTGGCATCATTAACAAGTCAATTGAATCAGGCTAAAACTGAAAATGACAGCTTACGTGGTCAATTGGATGAAAAGATAAAAGAAATTCAACAAAAAATTGCGGATGGTAACCGTCAAGTTGAATTGAAGCAACAAGAAGTTGATCGTTTAAGTGCGCAGGTTGGCAGTTTAAATGGGCAATTGGGTAATTTGCAGAACCAATTGACGAACGTCACGAATCAATATAATGATTTGCAACATGCATCACACGCGCAAATTAGTTCGCTATCATCAGAAGTTGATGATTTACGTAATCAATTACGGGCGGCTGAACAAGATGCGCAAAATACAGCGGATAATGCACAGAATATTTTGGCAAAGCACAACAATACGAACGTCTAAAATGGACATTTTGGATGCAGTTCCTCGCAGATTTTGGGTTAAGTAGTAAACTGATGCTAAGGGGGATGCCAAATGAAAAAATGGATGAGTACAATCATTGCGTTAGTGGCGATAGTTGGCGTTGCATTTGGGCTACATCAGTCGCTGAAATTGAAGCGTGATACAGCAAAGTATACCTATTCTAATGTGCCAACACTCTTCATTCACGGGTATGGTGGCACTTTGAATTCGACGAAAGACTTAGTCCGTGCAGCGGAAAAAGCAGGCGCGGCAAAGAAAATGTTAACGGCGCGTGTTACGAAGGATGGTCAAGTGAAGTTGTCGGGCCATTGGGATAAGAATAAGTACAATCCAATGGTTCAAGTTGTTTTTTCGGACAATCGTAATGCAGATTTTCATACGGATGCGAAATGGATCAAACACGTCATTGTGGCCTTGCAACAGCGCTATGGTATTAAGTCGTTTAATGCGGTCGCCCATTCAATGGGGAATTTGGGGTTGCTGACGTATGAAATGACATATGGTCAGGATAAATCGTTACCGCAATTGCGCAGACAAGTGAATATTGCGGGGCATTTTGATGGCATTCTCGGTTTGGATAAAGAGGTTGCCGATAATACGCTGGATGCACAAGGCAAGCCAACGAAAATGGTATCGTATTATGAATGGTTATTGGCTCATCGGGATAATTATCCTGACCAACAAGTGGCGGTTTTGAATATGTATGGTGATTTACATAATGGTAGCCACTCAGATGGACGTGTCACGACAACGTCAGCGAAGTCGCTGCGTTATCTGTTAGGAAATCGGCCAAAATCGTATCGTGAGAAAGAAATTGTTGGGCCAAATGCACAACATAGTAAGCTACACGAGAATAATCAAGTTGTTAATCGGGAAATGATTAATTTCTTGTGGGGTAAATAAGGGAAAGGGTGGCGTATAAACGTCGCCTTTTTTTACACGTTAAATTAGCACTTATCGATTATGAGTGCTAAAATAATGGTATCGAGGAAATTGCTTTGAAGAATAGTCATGAGGGAGGCTGTTTATTATGGCACAAGAACCATTTGGTTTTTCAAATATTGATGATATTTTTAGGATGATGAATAACGAAGCGGCACGTAATCAAGCTGCACAAATGCGTCAAGGACAGGATCCGCGCGCACAACGGTCGGGTAACGGCGGTAATGGTAAGCGTGGCATGTTAGACCAATACGGGATTAACATGACCGAATTAGCGCGCCAAGGAAAGATTGATCCGGTTATCGGTCGTGATAAAGAAATTGCCCGGGTCATTGAGATTTTGAACCGGCGCACGAAGAATAATCCCGTGTTAATTGGTGAGGCTGGTGTTGGAAAGACTGCCGTTGTCGAAGGACTAGCACAAGCCATCGTTAATGCAAAAGTACCAGCTAAGTTGCAAGGCAAGGAAGTCATTCGTTTGGATATGGTTTCTTTGGTACAAGGGACGAGTATGCGTGGTCAATTTGAAGAGCGCATGCAACAATTAATGACGGAAGTATCTGAACGAGATGATGTCATTATTTTCATTGATGAAATTCACGAAATCATGGGAGCTGGTACGACTGGGGATGGCTCAATGGATGCCGGCAATATTTTAAAGCCGGCATTGGCCCGCGGTGAATTCCAATTAGTTGGTTCAACGACGCTAAACGAGTATCGTAAAATCGAGAAGGATGCGGCGGTCGCCCGTCGTTTCCAAACGGTTCAGGTTAATGAACCGTCAGCGGATGAAGCACTACAAATTTTGCAGGGTATTCGTGGCCGCTATGAAGATTATCACAAGATTAAGTATACGGACGACGCGTTGGCGGCAGCAGTTGACCTTTCAAATCGTTACATTAATGACCGTTTCTTGCCTGATAAGGCCATTGATTTGATTGATGAAGCTGGTTCGCGTAAGAATTTGACGGTGAAGGTTGCTGATCCAGCTGAAATTGAAAAGCAAATGGCAAATGCTGAAAAGCAAAAGCAACGCGCCGTTGATAACGAAGATTTTGAAAAAGCCGGTTACTGGCGTGATCAGGTCAACCAGTTGACGTTGCAACTTGAGGCTGTTAAGCAACAAGCGCCGCAAAATGAGCGGGCGCAACAAGTCACCGTAGCAGATATTCAGCAAATTGTTGAAGAACGGACTGGTATTCCCGTGGGTGAATTGGCCGAGTCTGAGCAAAATCAATTGCGTAATCTTGGGGAACACTTAGCTGCCCATGTTATTGGCCAAAAGGAAGCCACAGATAAGATTGCCCGTGCAATTCGTCGTAATCGTGTCGGATTTAATAAGACTGGTCGACCAATTGGTAGTTTCTTATTTGTTGGACCAACTGGTGTTGGAAAGACGGAAACAGCCAAGCAACTAGCCAAGGAACTATTTGGTTCGTCAGATAATATGATTCGCTTTGATATGTCAGAGTACATGGAAAAACAGTCGGTTTCAAAGCTGATTGGAGCGCCAGCTGGTTACGTCGGATATGAAGAGGCTGGATTACTAACCGAAGCAGTACGCCGCCAACCATATTCATTGGTTTTGCTAGATGAGGTTGAAAAGGCGCACCCAGATGTAATGAATATGTTCTTACAGGTGTTGGATGACGGCCGTTTGACGGACTCGCAAGGTCACGTGGTATCGTTTAAGGATACGATTATCATCATGACATCAAATGCCGGCACGGGTGATAAGACAACGACGGTTGGATTTGGGGCCAGTGCTGGGCAGGCAACGGCTGATTTGCAAGCCAAGTTAGCGCCGTACTTTAAGCCAGAATTCTTGAATCGCTTTGACGACATTGTGTCGTTCAATGCGTTGACCAAGGATGACTTGACGCAAATTGTTGATTTGATGTTGGCTGATATGAATACAGCGATTGCAGTTCAAGGATTACACCTTGATGTCTCACCGGAAGCAACGGAGAAGTTGGTAACGTTAGGCTATAACCCAACGATGGGGGCTCGGCCATTGCGCCGTGTCATCCAAGAGCAATTGGAAGATCGGGTAGCTGATTTCTATTTGGATAATCCAGATGTTAAGCAACTCCAAGCAACCGTTGTTGATGATGCCATTACAGTGACTGCCGAATCGGTAGCGCCCGCAACGGTAACAACAGAAGAGTAAAGAAAAATACCTGATCGGTTATGCCGGTCAGGTATTTTTTGCTTATTTTTTAGTTAAATCAGCGCCGAAGTACTTCTCTGAAAGCTGCTTCATGGTGCCATCTTTTTCTAACTTGCGTTGTGCTTGCGAAATCCGCTTAGCCAATTGCTTATTGTGCTTATTTAGCATTGGTGCAGCCGTTGTTTGGCCTAGCGCATTTGTTACCGTTGCTTGCAAATTGGTCTCAGGGTGGACTTTCTTGTAGGCAGTCCACGAATCTTGTGAATTAAGGACCACATCGGCTTTACCGTTGGCAACTAATTCTAGTTGTTCAGCGAAGCCAGGGGCAGCAACAATTTGAGCACCCGCTTTTTTGGCCGCCTGACTAAAGTTGGAAGAAGTCGTCTCAGCAGCTCGCTTTCCCTTTAAATCAGCGTAAGTTTTGATATCAGACCCCTTCTTGGTAATCAAAACCGACTTCGTGAATAAGTATTCGCGCCCGAATGTGTAGGCTTTTTGTCGCTCAGGTGTAATCGACATATCGTTGTATACGACGTCATATTTCTTAGTATCCAGGCCGGAAATCAAAGAATCAAATTTAGTTTGCACAAAGACGGGCTTCAGTTTGAGCTGCTTTGCCACGTCTTTTGCTAACGCTACTTCAAAGCCAGAAAGTTTACCTGACTTTGTGCGGAATGAAAATGGGGCGAAACCGCCCTCCAAACCGACTGTTAGTTGTCCCTTATGAATAACGTTAAGGTGACCGACTGTTGCAGCACTAGCGTTTACAAACGCTGGCGCTGAACAATGTCCCTGCAGCTAAGCCAACAAGTGCTAATTTGTAATAATGCTTGTACATGTGTTCGACACGCCCTTTCAAAAGTATGCCGTCATTCTAGTCTTGTAATATTACCGGTGTCAAAAAAATAAAAACAGTCTGGTTTAGGGGAGAAATTAACCGCTAGTTGCCTGTTAAGACGCCGGCGATTTCTGCAATGTCGGCAGGTGCTGTGCGGCAGCAACCGCCAATGATGGTAGCCCCCTTTGCTTGCCAAAGTGGCACCAAATTTGTGAATGACGTGGCGTGTTCGTTTTCTTGCCAAGTTTTTGTGGCTGGGTCATAAATATCCCCATTGTTAGGGTAGATGATAATGGGTTTATCGGTGTACTCCTTAATCAACGCAACTGCATCGGCAATGTTTTCCATGGCGGTACAGTTGATACCGATGGCACTAATTTGATCGACGTCGCTAAATGCTTGGACAGCTTCTGACAATGGTGTGCCATCCCAAAGCTCGCGACCGTTATCGTTAATGCTAAATGAAATCCAAGCATGTTGCGTCGGAAACTCAGTTTGTAGTAAATCGACTAGCGCTTGTACTTCCGTAAATCTAGGTTGGGTCTCAAAAGCAAAACCGTCAACCCCGGCGGCGTCCAGTAGTTGCATGCGACGACGGTGGAAATCTTTGAAGGCTGTCTGCGATAAGTCGTACTTGCCGGTGTATTCGCTACCATCAGCCAGATAAGCGCCGTACGGACCGATACTACCGATGACTAGGGGATGTGCAGCGCGTCGTGATCGTTCAGTGATTGAGAGACCAGCATAGTACGCTTGGCGCGCTGTAATAGCTAATGTCGCGCTAGCCGTGATCATTGCCTCAGCTTCGTCAGTTGTATAGCCCGCTGCTTCAAATGCAGGCACGTTTGCTTGATACGAGTTAGTGATTGCAACATCAGCCCCTGCCTTGAAATAACTAGTGTGCACGTCAATGATGGCCTGTGGATTATCACGTAGGGCTGTTGCCGACCAAAGTGCAGTGTTTGTTGCAATGCCACGCTTTTCAAGTTCTGTGGCCATTGCGCCATCAAGAACCAGATAACCGTTCTGCTGAATGTTTTCTGAAATAAGATCTGTCATGAATTTTACCGTCCGTATTGCTTATTTGTTAGTAATATTGCATTATATATGAGTTAATTCTAATTCTTTTGTAATTTAAATACAATAAAACGTTGGAGGTAGGTAATATGTCGGAAAATCATACAGGTTTGCATCGAGAAATGTCCGCCCGGCACTTATTGATGATTTCTCTAGGAGGTGTCATCGGAACGGGATTATTCTTGAGTTCAGGTTACACAATTCACCAGGCAGGGCCAATTGGCACTATTTTAGCGTATGGGCTGGGAGCACTCGTGGTGTATTTGGTGATGTTATGTTTGGGCGAATTATCTGTTGCAATGCCCGAAACCGGCTCATTTCACGTTTATGCAACGCGTTTTATTGGCCCAGCAACGGGATTTACTGTCGCAATTTTATACTGGTTAACCTGGACGGTTGCGTTAGGTTCTGAGTTTACAGCAGCCGGGTTAATTATGCAGACTTGGTTTAAAGGGACACCAGTCTGGTTATGGAGTTTAATTTTCATGGCTGTGATTTTTGTGACTAATGCCTTGTCAGTCCGCGTTTTTGCCGAAGCGGAGTTTTGGTTTTCGAGCGTTAAGGTCATTGCGATTATTGGCTTCATTGTGATCGGCTTATTAGCAATTTGTGGTATTATGCCAATTCATGGTTATTCACACGCGCCTGGGTTAACTAATTTAACGAAGGATGGCTGGTTTCCCAAAGGTATCGCCGGCGTTTTCACGACGATGCTGACCGTTAATTTTGCGTTCTCGGGAACTGAGTTGATTGGGGTAACCGCGGGTGAAACAAAGAATCCGGCGCATACAATTCCTAAAGCGATTCACACAACCTTGGCCCGGTTAATGATTTTCTTTATTGGCAGTATTACGGTCATGGCGGCATTGATTCCCTGGCAAAAGGCCGGGGTTAGTCAAAGCCCGTTTGTTTTAGTATTTAATCAAATCGGTTTGCCGTTCGCCGGTGATATCATGAATTTTGTTGTATTGACCGCGATTTTATCAGCTGCTAATTCAGGCCTTTACGCATCGACACGCATGTTATGGTCATTAGGAAATGAAGGTATGATTTCTAAAAAAGTGGCCCAGACGAATCGTCGTGGGACGCCGTTAATCGCGTTGTCGCTGTCGATGATGGGTGGAATCTTAGCGCTGCTATCAAGTGTGGTTGCAGCCTCAACTGTTTATTTGGTTCTTGTTTCTATTTCTGGTTTAGCGGTGGTCGTGGTCTGGATGGCGATTGCATACTCACAAATTCGCTTCCGACAGGACTGGTTGGCGACGGGGCATACAGCTGATGAGTTGACGTTTAAGACACCTTGGTATCCAATCGTGCCGTGGGCTGCCTTCATTATGAGTTTCTTATCGTGTGTGCTGATTATATTTGATCCAACTCAACGGATGGCGCTGTTTTATATGGTGCCATTCATAGGTCTCTGCTATTTGGCGTACTACGTTAAAGCAAAGCACCGGCGTCTATACGCAGATATTTAAGTTAACTAGGTGTGATGGCAATTTAGTGGTGATTGTCCCCTTTATTAATCGCTTTTGACAAGGCGGGGTTAGAATAAACTTGACCATTGACTTTAATGAGAAAAGTTCTAATATTTATGTAACAAAGAACAAAATAAAGATGTGTGCTTAGGGAGTTAATATGACAGCAGAAAATGAACACTTTTACGAAACTTTCCAACCTTCACATTATGATTTATATCTTGATGTGAACCGCGGTTCAAAATTAATTACCGGACGCACGACAATTTCTGGTGAGGCCAAAGCGTTGGCAATTGCCATTCACCAAAAATATTTAACGATTGACGCGGTTACCGATGAGGCGGGGGAAGCCCTGGCGTACACCGTTGATAATGAACACGAAGCAATCCGGGTGCAACTACGTGAAGTCGGTCCGACGGCACTAACCATTACGTACACGGCGCCACTAACTGATACGATGATGGGTATTTATCCGTCATACTATGAGGTTCAGGGCGAAAAGAAGCAGATTGTTGGTACCCAATTTGAGACGACATTTGCCCGCCAAGCTTTTCCATCAATCGATGAGCCTGAAGCAAAGGCGACGTTTGATTTGGCGTTAAAGTTTGACGAGCAACCAGGGGAAACCGTCCTTGCGAACATGCCAGAAATTCGTGAAGCCGATGGCGTTCACTATTTTGCGACAACGGTTCGCATGTCAACGTATCTTGTGGCGTTTGCCTTTGGTGATTTGCAAAGCAAGACAACGCGCACAACAAGTGGCGTTGAAGTTGGTGTGTTTGCCACTAAGGCGCACAAGGCCAATGAACTCGACTTTGCCCTTGATATTGCGAAGCGATCAATTGAATTTTATGAAGATTTCTACCAAACACCATATCCATTGCCACACTCATGGCAGTTGGCGTTACCTGATTTTTCAGCTGGTGCCATGGAAAACTGGGGCTTGGTGACTTACCGCGAAGCCTACCTAACAGTTGATCCAGATAATACACCATTGCGTCGTAAGCAAGTTGTTGCGACTGTGATTGCACACGAATTGGCCCACCAGTGGTTTGGTGATTTGGTGACAATGAAGTGGTGGGACGACTTGTGGTTGAACGAAAGTTTTGCCAATATGATGGAGTACGTGGCCATTGATGCGATTGAACCAGATTGGCACATCTGGGAGCTTTTCCAAACGTCAGATGCGCCAGCTGCCTTGAGTCGTGATGCGACGGATGGGGTTCAATCAGTACACGTGCAAGTTGAAGATCCTGCTGAAATTGATTCACTCTTTGATGGGGCGATTGTCTATGCAAAGGGTGCCCGTATGTTGGTCATGGTGCGTGCATTGCTTGGGGATGAAGCGTTGCGTAATGGCTTGAAGGCCTACTTTGATGCACACAAGTACGGCAACGCAACAGGTTCGGACTTGTGGCAAGCGTTGGGTGAGGCGTCTGGCTTAGAAGTTGGTGCCATTATGAACTCATGGTTGGAGCAACCTGGTTACCCCGTTGTGACAGCGACGGTTGTTGATGGTCAGTTGACATTATCACAGCAGCAATTCTTTATTGGTGCTGGTGAGGATAAGGGGCGCCAGTGGCAAATTCCGTTAAACAGTAACTATGCTGCAGTATCAGAATTGTTTACTGACCAACAGATTGTAGTGGGTGACTATCAACAACTACGAGCTGAAAACGGTCAACCGTTCCAATTGAATGTTGGGAATAATTCGCACTTTATTGTGAAGTACGATGAGACTTTGTTGGCAGATATTCTACAAGATGCCAACAACCTAAGCACGATTTCACAGTTGCAATTGTTGCAAGATCAACGCTTGTTGTCTGAAGGCGGCTTAACGTCATATGCGACGGTTGTGCCATTGTTGCAGACGTTTGCGAATAGTGAACATGTGGTTGTGACGACAGCGCTTTATCAAGTTGCAAATAATTTGAAGAAGTTTGTGACACCTGATTCTGAAGAAGAACGTCAATTGCAAGTCTTCTTCGATGGTTTGAGTCGTCAGCAGGTCGCTCGACTAGGTTGGCAAGCGCAAGTCGGTGAAACAAGTGATGACGCCATTACGCGACCACTTGTGTTGCGTGCAGCGCTGTATGCCCAAAACGCGGATGCGATTGCAACGGCCCATCAGTTGTTTGTTGATCACCAAGCTGATTTAGCGGTTTTGCCAGCTGAAGTGCGTGGCTTGGTTTTGCAGAATGAGGTGCAAAACTTCGGTAACGAAGCATTGTTTGACCAATTATTGCAAGCGTACGTTGCTTCGTCGGACGCTAACTATAAGTCGGATATTCAGGTGGCACTAACTCAAACAACTGACCCCGCTTTGATTACGAAGTTGGTTGGCAAGTTTGAAGACGCCGATATCATTAAGCCACAAGACTTACGGGCGTGGTATCGTGGTGTTTTGGCAAATGACCATGGCCAACAAGCGGCTTGGGATTGGATTCGGGCTGAGTGGCAGTGGTTGGATGATACCGTCGGTGGCGACATGGAATTTACCACATACATTACAGTGACGGCTGGTATTTTCCAAACGGCTGAACGGTTAGCTGAATTTAAAGCTTTCTTTGAGCCTAAGTTGCCAACACCGGGTTTGACGCGTGAAATTACGATGGACATCAAGGTTATTGAAACCCGTGTCGCGTTGGTCGCAGCTGAAAAAGAGGCGGTTAATGCCGCTATTCAAGCAGCAAATCAGTAATGAATTTGACAGAGTATCCGGTTATGAAATCGGGTACTCTTTTTTATAGCTAATTTGTAAGCGCTTACTAAATCTGATATAGTCAACTTAGCAGAGGTTCGTGTGATTTTTGGGGGACGATTATGTACGAATATGAAAATGTCAGTGTTGAGTGGGCGGATAATACAGTTCGCTTCGATTATGTTGATCGGGCGGATGAACGGGTGCCATTAGATATTCCGGAACATTGGCACGAAGAATTAGAGATTAACTATACGATTACCGGGGGCAATCGTGAATATGTTATTGACGGGGAGACTGAACAGATGGCAGCCGGCGATTTTGTGGTGGTTAATCCATTTGAGGTGCATGGTGTTCATCGGGCAAGCCGCGATACAAAAAGCTTATTATTGCTGATATCCCGCCAGTTTATTGAGAAATTTGGTCCACGTCTTGGTAATATCCGATTTATCTTGAAACCATCAATTTTCATGTCGGCGGAGCAACAACAGGCGAAAGCAAAATTAGCCGATTTGATGTTATCGGTGTGGCAAATCACGAAAACGAATCATGAGTTTCGTGATGATGAATTAATCGGGGTCATCTTACAAATACTGTCGGTGATGGCCAGTCATTTCGGCATTGAAAACAAACATACGGTAACCGATAACGTGGCAGACACGATAGCGTATGTCCAACGGATGTACGCGTCAGAATTGAGTTTGGAATTGCTGGCAGATCGGGTACATCTGAGTACGGCATATTTTGATCGGTGTTTTAAGAAGCAAACCGGTTATTCAGTCATGCAGTATGTCAATAAGGTGCGGTCGATGCATGCCTATCAATTATTGACGGTACATCATAAAGGGGCGACATTTACCGCGACGGCCGTTGGTTTTCCATCGACGCAGGCCTTGAATCGAGGGCTGAAGAACAATTTCGGTCTAACCGCGACGGCGCTGAAAAATAGTTAAGTAACAGAGAGTGAGCCTTTCGGAATACGTTTAAAAGCCACCAATCCTCCGATTTTAAATCGGGAGATTGGTGGCTTTTGAGGCTGAGACAGAGATTTCTGCCCCAGCCTTGTTTTTTGCTTTTTGGCGAATGTGTCAATATTGTGGTTGACCCCATAATAGGGGGCGATTTTGACTTTTTAACTGGTTAAATACGACCTTGGGCTGCAGACAGCTTGTACGTGGACATGGAAGTTGCCATAATCAAAAACGTAGTAATGTAAACGCTTGCATTGCAGAGAAATAATCAGGTATTAACCATGCAAAATGGAGGGACATCGTCATGGATAACAAAATGCCGAATCAAGTGGGGTGGGGCGAACGAGTCGCCTACGCCATGTCGGACTTTGGGTGTAACACAATTTTTCAAATCGTTGGAACGTACTTCTTGGTTTTCTGTACGGATACTTTAGGAGTTGCTGCGGCAGCCGTTACAGGACTTTTCGCGATTACAGCAATTATTGATTCAATTGATGGGGTGATTTGGGGACAGTTCATCGATCGAACGCATACGAAGTGGGGAAAGTCACGACCATACTGGTTGTGGTTTGCCATTCCATTTGCCATCTTCTGTGTGATGGCCTTTACGGCGCCACCACTATCAGAAACGGGTAAGGTGGTTTGGATTTATATCGCCTACATTGGTGCTAAGATTTTGTACTCAGGTATCAACATCCCCGTGACATCAATCTTGCCAGCGTTGACTTCAAATCCACAAGAACGTGTGACACTGTCAACGGTACGTCAATTCTTCGGTAATATGGGCGCTGCCATTTTCTTGCCATTGACATTGCCGGCAGTTGGACTTATCGCAGGTATCTTCGATAAAGGCGCTAAGGATCCTTCAACGTCAGCAACTGGTTGGTTCATCTGGGCCGTTATCTTGGGTGTTATCACGGCTGCCTGCTTGTTGGTTGCCTTCGCCGGCACTCGTGAGCGTGTGGTCACGAAGGACTCTAACCGTTCAATTCCAATGCGTGAATCAGTGAAGGCCTTGAAGGGTAACTACCCATGGGTCATCATCATTTTCATCAACTTTATCTACTGGGGTGGCTTTGCGGTTCGTTCAAGTTCATTGCCTTACTACTTCAAGTACGTTTTGCATAACGAAGCGTTGGGAAGTTTGGTCTTGGCCGGAACGGTTATCACATTGGCCTCAACAGCAATGGTGCCGTTCGTTGCCCGTCGTTTGGGAAAGCGAAACACAATGTTGCTTGGAATGGTCGGCACGGCCTTGTCACAATTGGTGCTTTACCTGGCGGACATCATGAATGGAAACGTGGCGATTATCTTGACGGGTATTATCTTGTACTTCATCAGTTACGGTTTGACGGGCGCGCTAATCGCCGTTATGTTGTCAGACGCCGTTGACTTCGGTGAGTGGAAGAACGATGTGCGTGCCGAAGGGTTCGTGACATCATTTAGTTCATTCTCAGCCAAGTTGGGAATGGGAATCGGTGGTATGGTCTTAGCCGCCGTTCTGGCAGCTGGTGGTTACGCTGCTTCAGCTGACGGTACGCAGACTGCATCAGCATTGGATGCAATTCGGATGGGATTCATCTGGATTCCATTTATCGGGTATGCTGCCTCAGCAATCGCCTTGTTGTTCAACAACATCGACAAACTTGAGCCACAAATGGTCGCCGATTTGACGGCTAAGCACGAACGTGAAGCTGCTGCGGTTGCAGAAACTGAAGCTTAAGCAGATAGGTATTTCAAACATAATTAAACGGGGAATAAAAACATGAAGTTTACTAATGGATACTGGCTAAATCGTGATGAGTATATTGTTAACTCACCATTGGAGGCCTTCGACGCAATGGTCGTGGAGAAGGATGACGACAACTACGCGAGTGATGCCTTGCGTGTTTACTCAGCTTACCACCGGATCAACTCTCGCAGTGACATGTTGGATGTCGGTGCAACGACGATGACGGTGTTCTCACCAGCTGAAGATGTTATCGGTGTTGAGTTGAAGCATTTTGATCGTGATGATAAGAATCCACTATACGAGTTGCAAAACAACAACGTGACGCCGGCAATCGAAATTGCAGATTCTGTTGCAACGTTGACGAGTGGTGATTTGCAATTGGCTGTCTCAATGCACGACAAGTTCAATATTGATTTCAACTACAAGGGTAAGCGCATTACGGGTTCTGAATATAAGGCGCAAGCGTCAATCGATGATCTGTCAGGTAAGCAATTGGGTCAAGTGATGCACGCCAACACGGTTACTGGTGCGCAAAACTTGGGTCCACAAGGATCAGTTACAGCAACTGACCACTTTATGCGTGAGCAATTGAGCCTATTGCCAGGGACGAATGTTTACGGATTCGGTGAGCGTTTTGGGGCCTTCGTCAAGAACGGTCAAAGCATTGACACCATTAATATGGATGGTGGAACTGGTTCAGAGCAGAGCTACAAGTCAATTCCGTTCTACATGACGGGTAAGGCTGGCGTTTACTATGGCGTCTTTGTTAACGAAAGCCAACCGACGAGTTTTGAAGTTGGTAGCGAAGTGGTTGATCGCGTCAGCTTCTCAACGCGCGGCGAGTCATTGGAATACTACGTAATTGCGGGTGACTCACCAAAGTCAGTGATTTCAAAGTACAACAAGTTGACTGGTGGTTCTGTTTTGCCACCAGAATGGACATTCGGCTTGTGGCTATCAACGTCATTTACAACGGACTACTCAGAAGAAACGGTGATGAGTTTTATCGACGGCATGTTCGAGCGTGATATTCCGGTCTCGGTATTCCACTTCGATTGCTTCTGGATGAAGGGCTTCGAGTGGTCAAACATGGAATGGGATAAGGAACAATTCCCAGATCCAGTTGGTTTGTTGCAGCGTTTGCACGACAAGGGCTTGAAGGTCTGCGTTTGGATCAACCCATACATCTCGCAAAAGTCACCACTCTTCAAGATTGGTAAGGAAAAGGGTTACTTCATCAAACACACTGATGGTAGTGTTTGGCAATGGGATTTGTGGCAACCAGGTAATGCCGTGGTTGACTTTACGAACCCAGAAGCCCGTGCTTGGTACCAAGGCTTGTTGAAGAATTTGTTGGACATGGGTGTTGATTGCTTCAAGACGGACTTTGGTGAGCGAATTCCAATGCACGACGCTGTCTTCTTTAATGGCGGCAACCCTGAAGGTGAGCACAACTACTACACGCACCGTTACAACGACGCTGTGTTTGAGTTGTTGCAACAAGAAAAGGGCGAAGATGAAGCGGTTGTCTTTGCACGTTCTGGTACGGTTGGTGGTCAACAATACCCAGTTCACTGGGGTGGTGACAACTTGAGCCAATTCCACTCAATGGCCGATAGTCTACGTGGTGGTTTGAGCTTGATGTCATCAGGTTACACATTCTGGAGTCACGATATTGGTGGTTTCGAAGAGAATGCGAGCCCAGCAATCTACAAGCGCTGGACACAATTTGGCTTGCTTTCAAGTCACTCACGTTACCACGGTAACATTGAGTACCGAGTGCCTTGGTTGTTTGACGAAGAAGCCGTTGACGTAACGCGTAAGTTCACACAATTGAAGTTGGACATGATGCCATATATTTACGGCCAAGCTAAGGAATCAGTTGAAGCGGGTATTCCGTTGATGCGACCAATGTATTTGGAGTTTCCTGAAGATCAAAATACGGCAACGCTAGATCGGCAATATATGCTTGGTAGCGATGTTTTGGTGGCACCGGTCATGACGGAAGAAGGGGATGCTGATTATTACTTGCCAGCTGGTAAGTGGGAGCACATCTTGGATGGTCGCGTCGTTGAGGTAACTGAAAACGGTCGTTGGATGACAGAAAATTACGACTTTATGAGTTTGCCTTTGTGGCGGAAAATCGGCTAAACTAGACCTATACTTTTATTTCAACCAGTCGGGGGCGGTTGAGTAAGATTATGGGGAGAGAATGAATGAATCAGGAAGTCAAACAGCACGAAATATTTGCTGTTAACTCAGATGTCGGAGTCCGCGTTTTTTTATCCGAAGAACCACTGGGCTTTAAGCCGCTGCATTAGCATACGCATATTGAAATTGTATTGGTTTTAACTGGTGAAGTGACGTTTCGATATGAACAGCATGATATTACGTTACATGAAAACGAATTCGTGGTAATTGGATCGGGGATTTTGCATGCCACGACTAATTTGGCGAATCAAGCACTTGTTCTGCAGGTGCCTATCTACTATCTCAATCAATATTGGGAAAATAGTGAGTTGTTGCGATTTGATTTGTGGCAACATCATAGTTTGCATGACGACACGTATAATAAAATTGTTGGCATGTTACAGCAGATGACTCAGATTTACATCCAAAAGCAGGCCGGTTATCGCCTGCGCTTTGGTAGTGTGTTGATGCAATTGCTTTACGAATTAATCATGAATTATGCTGTTGAATTGACGCCAACGGATTTAACTGAAGATGACCGTTTGAAGGCAGTACTCATGTATATTCATAAACAATATCAAACAAAAATTTCGTTACGCGAAGTTGCTGAACGGTTTCACTACAATCCAGACTATCTCAGTCGCATTTTTAAGCGACGAGTAGGCGTTACGTTTGTTAGTTACATTTACCAGGTCCGTCTGGACGCGATTTACCAAGATGTTCTGGGGACCAATCAGCCGATTAAGACGATTTTTGCGCGACACGGTGCCAATAACGTTAAATTAGCAATGAAGTGTTTTAAAGAACTGTATGGGAAAACGCCTAATCAGCTGCGTCATCTGACTGCTGACGGTGGTATTTCTGATAATCATCAATAAGTATTGAAAAGGGCGTAAGTGCTTCGGTTTTTAGTCGAAGCACTTACGCCCTTTTTCATGTGATAAAAGATCATTGTGGTTCCGGTTAGGCCCGTTCAGCGTCTAGTGCCGCGTGCAAAATATTTGCGCCACGCATCATGCCGTAATCCATCATGTTGATGTCGACAACAGGGTAATCCTTACCATAGTCAGCTTCATAGCGTTGGTGCATGTACTTCACTTGTGGTGCAATCATAATTACAATTGGTTGATCTGTGGCGATTTGGTCACGGGCGGCGCTATCAGAAACGCCAATCGTGGTCACGTCTAGATTTTCTGCTTGAGCGGCTTCGTTCATCTTGTTGGCTAGCATTGAAATTGACATGCCAGCAGCATCTACTAAAACAATTCGCTTTGTCATGTGTATTACCCCCAAAGTTGAAAGTGCCGATAGTTCAACTTATTTATAGTAAGCGCTTTCATTAATATCTATCATAACCCTATTTTTGGAATATGCAACGAAATAGGGTTATGTCTAAACGGTAATGAAAGCGCTTTTATGTTAAACTATCGGTAGGATAACTTGTTGTCATGACAACTTGAAGGGGGATTAATCATGAAAGATATTTTGCCAGGCATGACCGTGCATTTAACAGTTGGCAACTTCACTAAGGGAACAATTACGGTGAATGGTCACATTCTGAAGTATCAGAGTGTGTACGAATTGGCACTTGGCGATACGGTATGCATGTTTGATGCAGACACAGAAAATCAGACGGTGCGCTTGCGTAAGATTCCAGTGCACACGTATTAATGTAAAAGAGCGACAAGGCTGCCTTGTCGCTCTTTTACATTATGTCCTATCTGACCAATATTTCTTCTGGTAGGCCTTACGAGGCATCATCATCATGTATTCGCGTAAGGGGTTCTTCTTATAGAACTGTTGGTGTTCTTCTTCGGCGTCGTAGAAAGGTTTTGCATCTTCAATGCTTGTCACAATTGGGTCAGTAAAACGGCCTGATGTGGCTAATGCCTGCTTGGAAGCTTCGGCCACTTGGCGTTGTTGCTCATCGGCAACAAAAATAACGGGCCGGTATGAGTCACCACGGTCGGCAAATTGGCCCATCGCATCAGTTGGGTCGGCTAGTTGCCAGTAGAGATCAACCAGGTCTTGGTACGACACTTGTTGATCATCAAACCAAACTTTGACGGCTTCGGTGTGGCCGGTTTGGTGAGCGGCAACTTGTTCATACGTAGGATTTGCCACGAAACCGCCAGTATAGCCAGAACGCACCTTTTCAATACCGGCCATGGTTTCAAATGGTTCGACCATGCACCAGAAACATCCCCCAGCAAAGGTTGCAGTTTGTGTTGTCATCATTAATACCTCCCTTTTGTCCTTATTCTACCGCGCCAAAATTAAATGAAAAGCAAATCTTTTCGAAGATACAAGTCAGATACAAATTTTACTTATGATAGACTGACGGTAAGTGATGAAAAGTAGGTGATGAATATGAAACGTACGTTGCTGATCGTGGATGATAGTGTCCGCATTAATCAATTGGTGAAAATGAGTCTGCAATCTCTGTATGATATTCGTCAGGCGTATACCGGTGAGGAAGCGGTCGCGATATTAGCTGCCGACAAAATTGATTTAGTGTTACTAGATATTACCTTACCTAAAATGAGCGGTTATGATGTTTTGCCATATGTCATCGATGCACAGGTACCAGTCATTTTCTTGACAGCAAAGACCGAGGTCGATGATGTTGTGCAAGGCCTGCAATTAGGCGCGGATGACTATATTACGAAACCGTTCCATTTGGAAGTGCTAAAGGCACGAGTTGAAACCGTATTACGACGAACAGATGGTCAAACGGATGAGATTTTGCATTATGGTGAGTTAACGGTCAATGTTCCCCAGCAAACCGTGCAGCATGGTGAACAAATCATCGACTTGACTCATAAGGAATTCGAACTATTGGTGTACTTTATCCGTAACCAAGGGGTTAATTTGACCCGTGATGCACTTTACCAAGCGTTGTGGGACTTCGCAGATGACGCGAATGACACACGCACGGTCGATTTACATGTGCAACGACTTCGCAAAAAGTTACAGCTGGCCGATGATATTGTCACGGTATTTAAAGTTGGGTATCGGATGGTTGCGCGATGAAAATATCAGTTAAATTATTTTTATCATTCATTGTGATTATCGTTGCCTCATTAGCGATTAACAGCGTGCTGGTGTTGCACCGGAGTTTTCAGAGTGGCTTGCAAGAAAAAGAGAACAGTACCACCATGCTGAATAAATTAACGGCGCGCCAGGTTCAACAACTAGACTATCAGCAAGTTAAGGGAATCAAGCAGGATCAAGTGGTCAAGTTTGTCGGTGCTACACAAGATAATGTTTTGATTTGGAACCAGCACCGTGACCTAATTTATCATGAAGATGTTGCGACCAATACGGCCAAGCAGATCAAGGTCACCACGTCGAATAACCAGCAAGTACAGTACTTGTTGCAAGGTAAAGAAAAAATCGTTGTGGCGACGATTAAGGTCCGCTTATTACGTAAGACCTATTACATTAGCTCGTTTACTAACTTGCATACGGTTTATGTGGCTCAGAAGCGCTTGTTACATGATGTTCAGGTCAATCTACTCGTGATTTTTATTATTGCAGCCGGTGTGGTTTATGTGTTGACGAAACAGATTCTGGTACCGGTGCATAAGTTACGTGGCGCAAGTCGGGCTTTTCAGGAAGAACCAATGGCGTACCAGCCACTACAGCCAGTGCGACATGATGAGCTAACTGAGTTGATGATTGATTTCAATCAGATGGCCCAGCAAATTCAGGCGATGGTGGCTACGGAACGGCATAATGCGGCTTTTCAAAAAGAATTTGCTAGTCATTTGACACATGAAATTAATACGCCACTGACGATTATCTTAGGGTATGCCGAATTGATTGCGGAACCAACCGTTGATGAGACCACCAAGGCAGAAGCGGTGCGTTATATCGTTGAAGAAAGTACCCGATTAAAGGAGTTTGGTAGTCGGATTAGCCAGCTTATTCAATATGATCACGTGACGTTGGATACGGCTTGGGCATCAAGCGATGAGGTGCACGCCAAGGTGACGGACATTATTGTCGGCATCCGGCAACAAGTCACGCAACCAGTGGACTTTCGTTATGAGACGCCGCAATCGTATCAACTCAACACTGATATGAGTTTATTTGCCGAAATGCTCGTGAACGTGTTGGATAATGCCATTAAGGCGTTGCCAGATGTTGATGGACGCATTGTCGTCAGTGAGTCGCTGACGCCAGCTGGGTTAGAAATGCAAATTCAGGACAATGGGCATGGGATTGCAACCGAAAAATTAGGCGATGTGTTTGCCCCATTCGTCACGGGAAGTCAAACAGGATCAGATGACCATCTTGGGTTGGGGCTATCAATTGTACAGCGCATTAGCGAAGCCCTAAATTGGCAAATCACATTACAGAATAACAGTGAAGGAGCAGGCGCAACGGTCATCATTCAGATACCGCGAGCGGCCATTAAATTATGAAGCAAAAGCAAAATTTATTAGTGATCATCCTGTCGATGTTGATATTTGCTGGTGTGGTCAGTGGATTGCAATGGTTTGTTGCCTGGCAGGACACTCACTATACGAAACGGTTATCACATGAAGTTGATTACACGTTGCCAAATGCAAAAAATAGTAAACTGACCAATGCCCAAACGTTAGCGGTTATTTTAGATTATCCAAGTGCCATTAAATTCAAAAGCGATGTCCTTGAAGCGGGTGGGATTAACGTTGCGGGAATTACGCAGCAGGTGACGGGGACTGCGTTGCCAACAATTAAGGTAAAATCCGTTGAGAAGCGGGTCTATCATTCTGAAAATGGTCAGGTGGTAACGGCCTTTGCTGTCACAGCAACTGATGCTGATAATGATATTGAGTTTGAATATGTACCGAATAATCAGTTGATTGTTAGTTTTCAATGGATCGGCCAGCACGTTGCAATTGATGAGCAACAGGTCTTACAAAATTGGCAACGAAATATTAAGCTCCCAGTTAAGCATACGACTTACTTAGCAGATGGTGAGATTAGCCAGATGTATAGTCAAACGATTGATTATCGTTTGACACATTCGCAATCAAACTTATTACTAATGCCGGTTTAGTTGGTGTGATACAAGTTAGATACAACTGTTCGTTATGCTATCTCCTGAAAAAGAATTAAGGAGCAAATTCATGACAGAGCAGAAGCAAGAATCACGAACGACCCGCCAACGCAAACCACGCTGGGGTCGTATCATTGGGGTTGCCGCCTTGGTTGGTTTGGTGGTCGTTGGTGGTGGCGCGGCCGCGATGACATGGCGTGCTAAGACCGTGGTCGATCAGACGTATGCAGGAACGCATATGAAGAAAGCCCGGGATGTATCGGAAACCGTCAAAGCCGGTAAGCCAATTTCAATTTTGATGTTGGGGACAGATACAGGTGAACTTGGTCGTAATGATAAAGGCCGGACAGATTCGATGATGATTGTCACGGTTAATCCAACTAAGTCTGAAACAACAATCATGTCAATTCCCCGTGATGCATTGATGGCCATTCCGGGCTATGAAAGTACCTTCCCACAAAAAATCAATGCAGCCTACGAATTGGGTTCAGCCAAAACGGCGATTGAAACCGTACAAAATTGGCTGAATGTGCCGATTGATTATTATGCCTTAGTTAACATGGGCGGCCTTGAAAAGGTAGTTGATGAAATCGGTGGGGTGAAAGTGAAATCCCCACTGACCTTTGGTTATAATCCATACACGGCTCACGATACCCCAGGGTATACGTTCAACTTTACGGCGGGGACGACGAACTATTCCTTCAGCGGTCAGGATGGCGAAACTGTTAAGTACCACACGATGGACGGTAAGACGGCGTTGGCCTTTTCACGGATGCGTTATGACGATCCGCAGGGTGACTACGGACGCCAACAACGTCAACGCATGGTCTTAGAAGCGGTTGTGCAAAAGGCAAAAAAGAATCCGGCTCGCTTGCTCACGAATGGCTTTATGAATTCCTTGTCAAAATCGGTTAAAACTGATTTGACATTTGGCGATATGACGACGATTGGGACACATTACCTGTCAGCGACGAAAACAATTAAGTCAGATTACATCCGTGGTACCGGGTATAACTTAACCTCTGGTTCAACCGAAGTTGTTTCGCGCGACGAAGAGCAACGGGCAACCAACGTGCTACGACGTTCATTGGGGTTGCAACATAAAGAAACGGGTAACTTGTATGGGGGTGACATTTCAGATGCTGAGATTGCCGCCATTGGGGTGCCAACACTAGCGACACAGACACAAAACTAGCCCTTTATTTCCCGCTTGCGAACTAACTTACCGTATAATGCGAATATAAGTTAGTGAAAAGAGGCTATAACCATGGGAATTACCATTCAAATTGACGATGCTGCAGTGACAAAGATTGCGGGCGCTATCCGGACGAACATTCCACGTGTTGCACGGACCAATGAAGCAATGATTTTGGCGAACCCTGAATTGTCAGAACGTTTGCCAAAGTTGGCAGCGTTGGCTGATGACGAATTGGTTCGTGGTTACTTGCAGGTCTTTCTAATGTCAGCCAACGACACAAATTTGTTGTTGGATAAGGCGTGGATTGACCAATTCTTGACGATGCAATTGGCAACGGTTGTTGGATAAAAATGATTTTAATCTCTCGCATGAAGGCTGAATTTTAATGGCGTTCATGCGAGATTTTTTAATATGATGCACATTTAGTACGGAAAAACAGTTACAATGAAATGACTATAGATTAGAAAAGAGATTATGCATGATTACATTAAAGTCACCTCGTGAAATCGAAGGCATGCGCCAATCTGGTGCGATTATTGCCGGTATGCATCAAGGACTACGCGATATTATTAAGCCGGGCATTTCAACTTGGGAAATTGAAACATTCAGCCGTGATTATATTGAAAGTCACGGTGGTCGCGCGGCGCAGATTGGCTTTGAAGGCTATGAATACGCCACGACCGTTTCAGTTAATAATGAAGTCGCGCACGCATTTCCCCGCAAGCAATTATTCTTAAAAGAAGGTGATATTGTCACTGTAGATACAGTCGTTGATCTGAATGGTTATTATTCAGATTCAGCTTGGACGTATGCAGTTGGTGAAGTGTCACCAGAAGTGCAACGATTGATGGACGTTGCCAAGCGGGCCATGTACATCGGTATCGAGCAAGCGCAAGTTGGTAATCGTTTGGGCGATGTTGGGGCTGCGATTAATGCGTATGTCGAAGACGAAAATGGCTTCGGCAATGTTCGCGACTATGTTGGCCACGGTATTCAACCCACGATGCACGAAGATCCAAGTGTGTTCCACTATGGTGAAGCTGGCCACGGGTTGCGCTTGAAGCCGGGCATGACTATCACCATCGAACCGATGGTTAACATGGGAACGTGGGAAGTTGAAACGTCTGAAGAAGACGGCTGGACAGTGACGACGTTGGACGGTTCATGGTCCGCTCAGTACGAACACGTGATTGCCATTACGGAAGACGGTCCTAAGATTTTGACCAGTCAAGATCCGGAATTTGATGCAAAATATCTTTAAAAAATTAACGGCATTTCCTGAGTGGGAATGCCGTTTTTCTTATACCTAAAAATAGGTTGTGCTGGCGTTAAAAATCAGATAGAGTAGTCGCAGAAGTGTTAATGCATGCGTTTAGAAATAAGAAGCGCGATAATCTAACTAATTGGTTCGACCGAGCGAAGACTGCCTGTTTCAGGATTGGGGGTTTCCATGAAAATAGACAAAAAGCGACTTAAAAAGAGAATCAACGATCAAGATGAGCCAAAAAATAAAGGCAAGTTGCATGATGACTTGCAAGAACTACATCATTTTATTTTGGCGGTGCAGAAAAAAGATAATGTCCTGACGCCGAGTTTTCTATCACGGGTTAATTTGCGGTTACCACAAATTATGTATCGTCTAGAAAAGGTGGTACATCCGCATTTATCACCAGAGCAAGCCGTGCCGCTTCATGACTACGAATTCGTTTTGGGTGAAACGCGTCAGTTGCTATACCAAACCGATCAAGGTGTGCTACTTGAGGTGACAGAATTCGAAGACGTGACGAACAAGTTGTTGTGGCAGCGGCTGTCAGGGGATGAATATTTGGCAGCCTTAGCCACACCATGGGTGGCGCCGGAAGATGAAACGCCAACCGTTGATGCCACGACGGAATTAACGATGACCTTAGAACGCGCGAATAAAACGTTGAAACGCCAAGCGGTTGAGGCGATGGAGCGGGCTTTGAAGGCGGAAGACGACTTGCGGCGGTTACAACGCGAGTGTGATGCAAAAGAAAAAGCGATAACGGACCAAAAATATCAGCTACAAGCTTCCGAACAAGAACAAGGGAATACGGTGGAACAATTGCTCAGTTTGCGCCATCAAAATCAGACACAGGCGACTGAGTTAACGACATTGCGCCAAACGTTGCGTGAGGCACAGACGACGGTTCGGTCGCAACAAGATTCCCTGACCACGAGTGAGCAGACGGAGGTGCAACTGACAGATGAAATCGCGACGCTGAAGGCCACAGTGCAAGCGCAACAAGACCAGCTACATCAAGCTCAGCAAGCCACAGTCGCCCCACTTTCTGATCATAACGTGCAAACGATTTTAAATGCCTTGGCTACCCGGATTACGGAGTTAGAACAGGCTAAACTGGCGGCGCGCCCGGAAGTTGGTGAAGGGGCACCGGCTTTGGCTGAAACAGAACTAGTTGAGATTGCGGCACAACCGGCGCCTCTAACGAACGCTGAATTGCTGCGTCAGTTAATTGCAAATTTAACGGCCGATTCATTGGCGGAATACCATCCTATTGAACGGCTTGTGCAAAAATATAACGATCTGGTTGAGGGGGATGAGCTGACATTATGGACGAAACTGCAGGGACATTTTGTTACTGAAGATGATGAACGGTATTTTGTGGATAACAGTTTCGCGTATCATGAACTCTCAGACGTTGATTGCAACGGCCTTGACGTGACTGATATTGCAGATGGGGAACTGTATTCCGCACGGCAACGGATTGATAGTGACCGAATTGTCTTGATTCGATCACTCCATAAACAATATGAGCGACCAGCCAGTGTTTATAATGACGCTGATTTGCAGCGCTTTGAAGATGCAACTGTTTTGGCGGGTAAGAACGTGCTTATTGTCAGTTGGTGGGGTGAGACAGCCAATCACGCGAAACGTAAACTGGAGAAGATGGGGGCAAATGTGAAGTGGCTCGACACGTCAACCGTTGCCAACAATAAAGTGGCTGATGAAATGCGGAAAGAGTTGTACGATGTCCGGATTGTTGTGTTACGAGGTGCCCATCATGAGACCGTCAACGAAGCCCATCAGTTGCGACGCGAGGGGATGAACATCTTTATTTTAGGGAACCCAGGCACGAGTACACTGGTGAAAGTTACACTGCATGCCACGGCATCATAAACGATTAGAAAATTTCTAACTTGCTAATTTTATGTAAAAACCGTAAACTAGTTGGAGTATTAAAAAGTAAATAAATTCGACTTTCCTATCGAGAGTTCAGGGAGGGACTAGACCCTTTGATCTGACGCCAACTTACCCGTTTCGGGCGATGTGGTACTTTCTAGCAGATAGGCGCATATCGATTCAACCCGACATGCCGCCTACGAGTGGTATGTCGGGTTTTTAGTTTTTGAGAGATATTAAGTTTAGGAGATTTTTTACACATGACAGAAAAGCGTTTGTTTACGTCAGAATCAGTTTCAGAAGGCCACCCCGATAAGGTTTCAGACCAAATCTCAGATGCCATCTTGGATGCTGTTTTGGCACAAGACCCACAAGCCCGTACCGCCGTTGAAACATCAGTAACGACAGGTTACGTGAACATCTTTGGTGAGATGTCAACGAAGGCCTATGTAAACATCAACGATATCGTACGCCAAACATTGAAGCGTATTGGTTACGATGATAAGGATGCTGGTTTCTTGGCTGATGATATCCACGTTGGGATTACGTTGGATGAGCAATCACCAGATATCGCCCAAGGTGTTGATTCAGCAATTGAGCAACGTGAAGACGGTGGGGTTGATCCATTGGACCAAATTGGTGCCGGTGATCAAGGCTTGATGTTTGGTTTTGCAACGAACGAAACCGATGAGTACTTGCCATTGTCAGTTGTTTTGTCACACAAGTTGGTGAAGAAGCAAGCTGAAGTCCGTCGTAACGGTGAGTTGTCATACTTGTTGCCTGATGCCAAGGCGCAAGTGACAGTTGAATTGGACGAAAACGACAAGCCAACGCGTATCGACGCCGTTGTTTTGTCAACGCAACACCGTGATTCAGTGACATTGGATCAATTGCGTGCTGACGTGCGTAAGTTCATCCTTGACCCTGTGTTGCCAGCCGACATGGTCGATGACGACACACGTTACTACATCAACCCAACTGGTCGTTTCGTTATCGGTGGACCTAAGGGTGATGCTGGTATGACGGGTCGTAAGATTATTGTTGACACGTACGGCGGATACGCACGTCACGGTGGTGGTGCCTTCTCAGGTAAGGACGCAACCAAGGTTGACCGTTCAGCTGCCTACGCAACGCGTCACATCGCCAAGAACATCGTTGCAGCTGGTTTGGCCGAAAAGGTTGAAATCCAAGTTGCCTACGCTATCGGTGTGGCTGCCCCAGTTTCAGTTAACGTGAACACGTTCGGTACAGGTAAGGTTTCTGATGATGAATTGGTCGCCGCAATCCGTGACTTGTTCGAGTTGCGTCCAGCCGGAATCATCGAGGACTTGGACTTGCGCAAGCCTCGTTACGAAGCAACTGCCGCATACGGTCACTTCGGTCGTCCTGAATTGGACTTGCCATGGGAGCGTTTGGATAAGGTTGACGAGTTGAAGGCATACTTTAACAAGTAAAAGAAATTATGGAAGCATTGTGAGTCTTTGGGCTCACGATGCTTCTTTTTTGATATAGGCAAGATTGCTTTGATAGAATGAACGGATAATTCTATGTAAAAACCGAGGTGATGCAGAATGACAGTGTACGTAGCCCTGTTACGCGCGATAAATGTAGGCGGTAAAAACAAAGTGCCGATGAGCGACTTGCGTTTGGTGTTTGAGTCACTCGGCTTGACGGATGTTAAGACAATGCTTAATTCCGGCAACGTCATCTTTACTGCGAATGAAGCAGCGGTGTCTGTGGATAAAATAACAGTGACGTTAGCAAAAACGTTTGGTTTTGACATTCCGGTATTTGTCATGTCCCGTGAGGAGGTAATTAGCACGGTCGATGATGCGCCAACGTGGTGGGGTATAGATGACGGTGGCCGTCATGACACCATTGTTGCCGTTTCTGCAGCAGAAGCCAATCGAATCTTCGTAACGTTTAGCAAATTTGCCGGGCCAGGTGATTACATTGCTGTAAAAGGCCGAGTGGTCTACATCAGTGTCATCCCGGAGTTACGCAACAAGAGCGGAATTTTAAAAATTAGTCGAACGCCTGAGTTTGGTCAAGTGACAGTGCGAGGTGCGAATACATTTAAAAAACTTGCGGCAAAGTTGATGAGTTGAAGGTTTGTTTTAATTGAGAAGCATTGTGAGTCTTTGGATTTACGATGCTTCTTTTTAATCCAGTTTGAACCGCAACACCCAGAAAACACGGGATATCTTGCTATAATAGCTTCAATAAAAAACGAACGAGGCAAAGAATTATGAAACGACTTTGGGAGTTAACATGGGGGCGATTTTGGCAATCGCGTTGGGCTTTTAGTCGCGTCTACCTAGCCGTTACCATCGTCATTACGGCATTGGCGATTCCAGTGTTGAAGGGGCTGGTGTACGTCGGACAGTGGCTGGATAATGTGCCATTTTTATCACTGTCGAATTTTAAGCAGATGCTTTTACAAAATCCGGCTTTCACGGTGATTTTGATTATTGCGATTGCGGCGCTGTTAGCAGTGTTCGCCTGGCAGGCGGTGAGTTATGTGCTTGGCTTTTCAGCGATTCATGCGGGGCAAAAGCCGACCGCACTGAGTGCCATGAAGCAAGCTGGCTACCAGATCCGACGAATGGGATTCGGTCGTAGTGTATTAATTGTGGCGTATGGGTTGTTAGCACTGCCGTTTCCGATGCTGACCTTTCATTCAGCGTTATTGACGGATGTGAAAATTCCAGAATTTGTCTGGCCGACGATTATGGCGACTACCTGGATGTGGGGAACGCTGGCAATATTGTTTGTGGGCGCATTGTTTTTGGCGATTCGGTTCTTCTATGTGTTGCCGGAACTGGTTCTACATCAGCAATCGGCCAAAACCGCGCTACATAATAGCTGGCAAAAAACGGCTGGCCGGTCAGGTTGGCGTTTGGTGTTCAAGTTATTTTTGGGATCGTTGCTAATTGGTGCGATGACGTTACTTGCATTTGGGGCGACGTACTTGTTGCAACTTGGTATCGATCAACTGGGTAACCTTGATGTAAGTGCGCTAGGTGCGGTACTGACGTTCATTTTGGCAACGCTAAGTGACATCTTATTCAGTATTGTGGGTCTGCAATTTGTATTCGGCCTGATGACGCGTGATTATCAGGTAGTAGAGTTAACTGATTTTGTCAGCAAACCAAAGCGTTCAAAACGCTGGATTGGGGCGTTCTTGATTTTGAATTTGATTGTGCAAGGCGCGACGCCATCGTTTTGGTTTGTGGTCAATACGGCTAATCGGCACATGAAAATCATTTCTCACCGTGGTGTTGACGGCGGTAATGGGGTGCAAAACACGATTCCGGCATTACGAGATACAGTAGCGAAGGCACATCCAGACTATGTTGAAATGGATATTCGTCAAACTAAGGATGGCAAATGGGTCTTGATGCACGATCCAACCTTAACGACCTTAACAAAAGGGGCGTCAAACAAGTCAATTTCGGACTTAACGCTACAACAAGCCACAGCGTTAACGGTTTATGAGAATGGTCATACAGCAAAAATTCCGAGTTTTGCGGCTTATGCAAAGGCGGCTGAGCAGGCTCATGTGAAGTTGCTCGTCGAAATTAAGACTGAGCGACAAACAGCACCAGATTTGGCAGATTCATTTTTGAAACAATTTAAAACGGTGATGGATCAAAATGGTTGGGAAATGCATAGTTTGAATTATTCAGTTGTGCAACGTCTCAAAAAGTTGGACCCTAAATTGCCGGTTGGTATGATTTTACCGGGTGATTTTGTGGGCAATCCGGTGACGAGCGCGGACTTCTACACAATGGAGTATTCGTTTTTAACACGTGAGCAGGTTGAAAGTTTGAATGAACTGCGGAAGGGTGTCTATGCCTGGACTGTTAACGATGAGACGGGGATGGTTGCGGCATATTCACAAGGTGTACAGGGCGAAATCACGGATGATGCCACGACATTGCATGCGGTGATGCAGGATTCGGACAAAGCCCGCTTGATGCATCAGAAATTAGGTCGATATATAGTTAATATCCTGGCAGAATAGTGGGAGGTCATGAGATGTTAATCATTATTATTGTGATTATTGCAATTCTCGGAATGATTGCTAGTTTTGCGTCTGATTCAAATGATAGCGGACCAACCCAAGAAGATTTGGATCGCTGGGATGAAGAACGGCGGACAATCAAGCGCCATGAACGACATCGTTGGTGATAATAGATAAAGAGCCATGTTTCTGTGAAGCATGGCTTTTCGTTTTATATAAAGTTAACTTTATATAAAACGAAAAATCGCAAAAATATAAAGTTAACTTTATATCGATTGGCATTAGAAAGCTGACAAATTTGCCGAAATCAAAAATTTAAAAAACGACGGTGTACAGATTTTTTGTAAGGAATTTTCTATACTAAAAGGAATGACTAGTTTACAAATAGTTATTTGGAGAAAGAATAGGAAGAGAAAATGGCATTACGGGGCAAAGAATTTTTATGGGGTGCATCAATTGCAAACTATCAAACGGATGGCGCAGAAAATACGCAGTGGCATGAGTGGGAGCTTGCGAATGCTGACCGCTTAGCAAGTGACTATAATACGGCATTCAAGGATGTCCCAACGGTTGATGATTTCCGTGCAGCTGGGAACGATCCGCAAAACTATATCAGTGGGATGGGGATTCATCATCGGGAGCGTTATGATAGCGATTTTGATAAACTACAAGCACTAAACTTCAACGCTTTTCGATTCAGCGTGGAATGGGCCCGCGTTGAACCGGAAGAAGGGGTTTATGATGAAAGCGAAATTGCATTTTTAAAGGATTATATTGCCTCAATCAAGTCACACGGGATGACACCGGTCTTGACGTTATGGCATTGGACGATGCCGGTGTGGTTTACGGAAAAAGGTGGCTTTGAAAAGCGTGAAAATGAACGGTACTTCGAAGAGTTCGCGGCATACGTCTTGCAGAAATTACAAGATGACATTGATATTGTCTTAACTTTTAATGAGTGGAATGTCTATACATTTGCTGGCTATATAGCAGGTGAATGGGCCCCAATGCAGACGTCATTTTTGACAGCGTTTAAGGTGGCACTGCACTTAACGGAAACGCACAATCGCGTCTACGATATTGCCAAAATGATTAAACCAGCATTCAAAGTGTCGGTGGCTCACAATACGGCCGATTTTATCGCGTTAAACCGGAAGGTAACAACGAAGCTCGGTTTGGCTTGGAATCGGTGGCAACGTGACGGATTTTTCTTAGATCGGACGTATCAAAAAATGGATTTCTTGGGTCTGAATTGGTATAACGCCGATAGTTATGATGGTTTTGCAGTTAAAAATCCTAACGAAAAGGTCAATGACATGGGATGGGATATGCGACCAATTCGCATTGAAAAGACCTTGGTTCGCTTGTACAATCGTTATCAGTTGCCAATTTTAATTACGGAAAATGGCTTAGCTGATGGTGATGATTCCGATCGTGAATGGTGGATTTCGGAGACGTTGCAGGCATTAGAAAATGCTGAAGCGACCGGCGTTGATTTAATGGGGTATCTACACTGGTCGGCGTTTGATAACTTTGAATGGGATAAGGGGTATTGGCCCCGATTTGGCTTAATTGCCGTTGATTATGAGAACGACTATCAGCGTGACATTCGCCCATCAGCCCGTTATTATGCAACGCGAATTTTAGAGTATCGAGGTAAGTAGAGAGAATGAATAAGCAACCAATCTCGCGTCAATTTTTCTTAATGTACGCCTTGGCATTCGTTGGGGTATGGATGGCCTTTATTGCCCCTACGATGTCAGGACTGCAGCTTCGAATTGGGCAAATTGATCCGGCGCATAAAGCGAGTGGTTTAGCGCTCGTGTTGGGGGTTGGGGCTTTACTAGCATTGGTTAGTAATCCAATTTGGGGACAATTATCAGATCGGCATATGGGGCGTTGGGGACGCCGTAAGCCGTTCATGTTCTTTGGTGCATTGGCGGGGACGGTAGCGTTATTTGTGTTGCCCCTTATGCAGACAGTTATGGGCGTTGTGATTGCTTGGAGCGTGGTTCAGTTAGTGTTTAATGCAGCAATTGCAGCATTACATGCCATCACATCAGATGTTTTTCCAGAGTCAGAACGTGGCAAGGCCAGCGTGTCGGTTGGTGTCGGTGGTGGTATTGGCACAGTATTAGGCATTGGACTTAGTGCAGCGTTAGTTAAAACGCCACTCTTAATGTTTGGTGTACCAGCACTACTGGGCTTTATTATCTTGCTGGTTTTTTTATTGTGGTATCAGGATGCACCGCTGCAGGTAGCGCCAGCTAGAGCCAGTGTACTAAAAACAGTGCTTGAGAGTTATACCTTTAATTGGCGACAAACGCCGGATTTTGGCAAGCTCTTAACGGGAAATTTCTTCATCTTAATTGGGTTGAACATTATTACGACCTATCAAGTGTATGTGATGTCCGATCGATTGGGGTGGTCAGACGCCAAAGTGGCCAGCATGATTACAGTGATTTACCTGATATCAGGGGCATCGTCGATGGTAGCAAATTACATCGCGGGATGGTTGTCAGATAAATATGCCCGATATCGCGCTTGGATTATTGGTAGCGCTCTATTGTTAGCGGGGACGGCCACGATGTTTGGTTTTCGACCGGACTTGCTCATGTTAGCGGCCGTTTTGGCTGGCTTAGCGCAAGGCGCTGAAAATAATGTGGCCTATGCGGCATTATCATTAACGATGCCGGACCAGGAAAATGGCGGTAAATGGTTGGGTATCGGTAATATGTCGATGGTCTTACCGCAATCAATCGCGCCGGCGGTGGCGCCGATTTTGTTGGCAATTGGTAATCAATCAGTTAATTATGTGTCGCTGTATTTGGGCGCCGCAATCATTGCGGTTATTGGTGCCGGTGTCATCATGACCATCAAAAAATTACAATAAAAATGAAGACCTTTTAATTTGACCTGTTGATTTTTTGTGCTACGTCGTATAGACTTATATTTTGTAAGTGAAATGTAGCACACAGACAGTTAGGAGATTTATTCATGACAAAGTACGGTGTAATTGTTGGATCAATTCGTAAGAACTCATACTCACTTGGTGTGGCTGAGGCCCTTGTTGCTGGTTTGCCAGCTGATGCAGAAGTAACGTACTTCGACATCGCAAGCTTGCCTTTGTACAACCAAGACTTGGATGCAAACTCTCCTAAGGAATATGAAGACTTCCGCAAGTTGGTTGCTGAACAAGACGCATTCATTATCGTAACGCCTGAGCACAACCGTTCAGTGCCTGCTGCATTGAAGAACGCTTTGGACATTGCTTCACGTCCATGGGGTCAAAACGTATGGGCTGGTAAGCCAGTTTTGCCTGCATCACAATCAATCGCCGGTCTTGGCGGTGTTGTGGCGCACCACGTATTGCGTAACACGTTGGACTTCTTGGACATGGCTGTTATGCACCAACCAGAACTTTACATTGGTAACACGATGGACTTGGCTGACGAAGGTGGCAAGATCACTAACGAAGGTACAAAGAAGTTCTTGGCTGAATCAGCTGCTAAGTACAACGACTTCGTTTTGAAGGTTCTTGGCTAAAATATAGACTAATGAAATGACGACTCGCAAATCTGCTAGTCGTCATTTTTGTTTGACCTGATAATTAGCCATAAGGGCCTAATTGCTGTTATGATTATTAACAATAATTAAGTACAGTTTGGAATGGTGATACATGTTATTAAATGAAATGTTTGATGATTATGGTGAGCTGATTTTATCACCGACTGATTTTGTGAGCCTTGAAGTGTATCACGAACTCATTGATTTAATCACCGCTAAAGATGCTGAAGGTGCCACGACACTTTTGCAAGATATGCGCGCTGTTAATATATTCTCAACTCGCACGGTGGGGATGTTATTTGAAGATGCCGCCAAGAAATTTGATGTAACGATTAACCAAGTTGATGGGTTAATTATTATGACGTTAGGCACTTTGGTGGCGCCGTTTGTTTCTGAACGGGCAATGCAAAATGCCGGCCTAGAGTGGTCGGTGGCTGACGGTGAAGCACGTATTACGGTGGCGTTGGATGATTTAGTTGCCCAACAAGTAAGTGTCTATACAGTTTTTGCGGAATTAGCTGATCCGGTGACCCGCCCTAAAAAATTACTGCCAAAGTTTTTCAAGGCGGTTGTTGATGAAGTGCCAATTAGTTACCAGGCTGCATTGATAGATTTGCAGGAAATGAAATTTGAGTTGATTGGGCAGTTGCCAGCAGAACGGCAGACAACGGTCACATCACAACCAGACGAAATTGATTATCGTGAGGACGCACGGCCATTTAAATTTGTTGATTATGATCACATGATTGACTATTCGTTCCTACTCAATGATGCGGGCCAACGGGTGGCTTTGTACCGGTTAGATAGTGGCGAATTTGTGGCGATGGTCCCAACGCAGGATGAGACCGCGCGAGCATTAGCCGTTGAATATAAGGGGCAAATGATGCCGGTTGCGGCAGCTTATGTTGAAGAACACGGACGCCGTATTAACTAACAAAAAAGCAGATCTTTCGATGACGAAAGGTCTACTTTTTGTTAACCATGTTGCTTAAAAACGTTTCTATACAGGCGTTTATGGCTGATTGTTTTGTTGCAAAACGAAAAATTATCAGATATGATGAAATTGTGTTGTGGAAGTAATCAATGGGGGACATGTCATGAATCAAGGGATTTTATTACCAGAATCAACGGTACAATTTGTTACGAAACAAGAATTTGAATCATTCAAGCAACGAGAATTTACGAAGCTACAACAGGATGTAACAGAACTACAACGTGATGTGCATGATGTTCAGAAGGACCTGCACGATGTTAAAGATGATGTCGCAGCCATACAGACGAAAATGAACGGTTTCGGCGAAGATATGGCAGTACTGCGCTCCGATAACCGTGCGATTAAATGGTTACTTGGTCTTGGTGTTGTACTGCCTGGTTTGACGTTTACTGTTCGGCAGCTTGTCGAAATGGTAACGTACTAAGGCTAACCGACTACGTGATGAATATTCCACCGTGCATTCAGGTATAATGGATAGTGGAAATTAATTTGAGAATCACGAGATAAAAAATATGAGTAATACAG
Source organism: Weissella sp. MSCH1 (assembly GCF_045799135.1). NCBI lineage: Bacteria > Bacillati > Bacillota > Bacilli > Lactobacillales > Lactobacillaceae > Weissella > Weissella sp. MSCH1. The sequence continues at coordinate 50,398 of NZ_JBJMBA010000037.1, forward strand.
TTATTCCGGTAAAGCTCGGCGAACAGTACGAAGGCACTGTTGTCGACGTGCTTTACACGGGGGTTGGGGTCATCATGGTGGATGATTACCCAATCCATTTGGAGAACGCCTTTGAAGGCGAGAAAATTCGATTTGAAGTGACACAAGTTAATCGTAAGTTCGGGCGTGCCAAGGTCGTTGAAATTGAAGTTGCCTCGCCAGATCGTGTCGATTCAGGCAAAGATTACCTGCTTGAAGCCGGCATTGCACCTTATGTTAACTTGGCTTACGATGCCCAACTTCGTTTGAAGCAACAACAAGTGCAGAAGTTATACAAGGCAGTCGGCATTGATGTTGACGTGGCACCCACAATTGGGATGGATAACCCTACACACTACCGCAATAAGACGGTTGTGCCAGTGAAGTATGTCGATGGCAAATTAACGACGGGGTTCATTAAGAAGCGTACGCCTGGCGACATTGTGCCATTGGATGACTACTTCGTTAATGACGAAAAAATTGATCAAATCATTGGCATTGTCAGGGACATTCTCGATGCGCATAAAGTGTCAGTCTTTGATGACGACACACAAGAAGGTGAAATGCGATACATCATGGTTCGCCGTGGCTACTATAGTCATGAGGTGATGGTGGTGCTAGTCACGCAAACACCAACTTTGACCGATGAAGACGCAATTGCTTCTGATATCGCTGCTGCCGTTGCAGGCGTTAAGAGCATTATTTTAAACCACAATCCGCGTAGTTTACACGTGTTGACTTCAGGTGATAATCGCACATTGTGGGGAGCGGATGCCATCCACGATAAGTTGTTGGACATTGATTTTGAAATCGGCCCAAACTCGTTCTACCAGGTTAACCCACAAACGACTGAAGTGTTGTATGACATGGCAGCCACAAAGGGTGAGTTGAAAGAATCGGATACGGTTATCGACGCATACTCAGGTATTGGTACCATTGGATTAACAGTGGCCGACCGTGTCGACAAAGTTTTAGGTGTGGAAGTTATCGAACGTGCCGTTATTGACGCGCAAAAGAACGTCGCAAACAACAACGTGCAAAATGCAGAGTTTGTGACAGCAGACGCACCCGAGCAAATGCAAAAGTGGAAAGATGGCGGTCTTAAGCCGGATGTCATCTTCGTTGATCCGCCTCGTCGCGGCTTGACGGAAGAATTACTTGATGCGGTGGCTGATATGAACCCCGACCGGTTTGTTTACGTCTCATGCAACCCCGAGACGATGGCGCGCGATGCCCGTTATCTAATCGATAAGGGCTTCCGTATTAAGGGAGATATCCAACCGTTGGACCAGTTCCCGCAAACTGCGCACGTTGAAGCAGTGGCGGTGTTTGAACCAATTGAAAAGTAAAAAATAACGCCTAGATTATCGAATCTAGGCGTTATTTTTTAACGACGTTGAACAAGCAAAGCAGTTTCGCCAGTCAAAATGTCTTCGTACTTGTGGACATTGTAAGAATCGGTTGGTAATTGTGCCACATATTCTTGTGCCGCAACTAAGTTAGCTGGGTTATCTGATAGCAACAAAACCAAACCGTTCGTCTTCAACACCATCAACAGCATTTTCACGGTGTTCGTTAGTGTTGTGGTATCCATGGTTTCATCGACTTGAAACAACGCAGCCGCAACGGGCGTTGTTGGTTCCAAGTAATTCGTAATAGCTGAAAAATCCTTGCTGATAAGTTCCACACGTTCATGCAAGCCACTCAAAAATAGTGAGGTTGCGACGTCATCAATTTCGGCTTTGACATCTGAAAAGGCCAATACCTTACCAGTGTCGCCAACACGGCTAGCCAAGAAACGCGTGATATCACCGTGACGAATGGTGGCGTCAATTGCCAAATCGCCGGGGACTAAGTATTCGTTAAGCGTGATTTGCGCTAGGTTCTGGGTTGATCGCATGTTCGAAAACCTCTCGTGTTCGATATTTAAAAATAAGTTCCTTAGACATAATCAAAAAGAAAACGCCTAAACTAAAGCCGGTTAAGACGTCGGACAAGTAGTGCACGCCTAAGTAGACACGGCTAATGGGGATAGCGAAAACCAACGCGCCAAAGAGTGTCATGAAGGCGTAGCGCAATTGGTCCTGCTTCTTTAGATAGTAGTGAACTAAAACTATCAATGAACCATATAGTAACACAGCATTTAGTGCATGCCCGGATGGGAAGGAATAGCCACCCTGTGCAATAACATGATAAATGTCAGGACGGGGCCGATGAAAGATATGTTTCATTAACATCATTACGCCAAGACCAAAGACACCAACATTGACGACCATAAAGACAGCAACGTCAATTTTACGGATTAGCAAGGCAATAATGGCGGTGATGGCCATGACCAAGGCGGTCCATTTTGTATTACCACCACGGGTGATGTTACGGAAAAACCAAGACCGTTCAGGGGTTAGGGGCTCACGAATGTGTTTGAACCCAAATTGGTCAATCCAATCGATATAGCCCAGGTGGTGTGTATAACCAAACGCTAAAAAGATAAACATCAGCAAACCCGCAATTGCGACACCAAGCTGCAGGTAGTCGAATTTACGCATTTGGGACATATGCGACAGCTCCTTTCACATTAAAAATTTCATAAACTCAGTCTATCACAAAATGACGTCTCGATTCGGCTTTATGTTCGAGTGGTTAAACCCGCTTGTTCATTGAAATAAGGCGGTTTTTTTGTTAAAGTTAGAACATTAAAGTGAGGTTATCGATAATGGCATATCAACACAAAGAAGTAGAAAAGAAGTGGCAACGCTTCTGGGAAGAAAATCAAACCTTTAAGACGTCAGCAGACCACTCAAAGGAAAAGTTCTTCGCAATGGACATGTTCCCATTCCCATCAGGACAAGGACTGCACGTTGGGCACCCAGAGGGTTACACAGCAACTGATATCGTTTCACGTATGAAGCGTATGCAAGGCTTTAACGTTTTGCACCCAATGGGATTCGACGCGTTTGGTTTGCCTACTGAAGAGTACGCAATTAAGACGGGTGAAGATCCTCGTGTGGTGACGGCAAAGAACGTTAAGAACTTCCGCCGCCAAATGAAGACGCTTGGGTTGTCATATGACTGGTCACGTGAGGTTAACACAACTGACCCTAAGTACTACAAGTGGACGCAATGGATCTTCGAACAATTGTACAAGAAGGGCTTGGCATACGAAGACGAAATCATGGTTAACTGGGCACCTGATTACAATGGTGGGACAGTTGTTGCCAATGAAGAAATCATCGATGGTAAGACGGAGCGTGGTGGCTTCCCAGTTTACCGTGTGCCAATGCGTCAATGGGCATTGAAGATTACGGCCTACGCTGATCGTTTGTTGGAAGATTTGGACGATGTGGATTGGCCAGATGCCATTAAGGAACAGCAACGTAACTGGATTGGTCGTTCAATCGGTGCTTCTGTGAACTTCAAGGTGAAGGGTTCAGATGCTGAAGTTGAAGTCTTCACGACGCGTGCTGATACGTTGTTCGGTGCAACTTACCTTGTTTTGTCACCAGAACACGCGTTGGTATCAGAAATTGTTTCTGATGACCAAAAGGAAGCCATCGAAGCCTTCAAGAAGTCAATTGCATCAAAGTCAGATTTGGAGCGTACGGACTTGAACAAGGACAAGGCCGGTGTCTTCACTGGGGCATATGCTATTAACCCAATGAATGGCGAAGAATTGCCAATCTGGATTGGTGACTATGTCTTGGCGTCATACGGAACGGGTGCCATTATGGCGGTTCCTGCGCACGATACGCGTGACTACGAATTTGCGAAGAAGTACGACTTGCCAATGCGCCAAGTATTGGCTGGAGGTGATATTGCCGACGAAGCCTACACAGGTGACGGCGAGCACATCAACTCAGGCTTCTTGGACGGCATGGGTAAGCAAGAAGCTATCGACAAGGCAATTGCTTGGTTGGAAGAGCAAGGTGTTGGTCACAAGCAAGTTAACTACCGCTTGCGTGACTGGATCTTCTCACGTCAACGTTACTGGGGTGAGCCAATTCCTGTCATCCACTGGGAAGATGGTGAAAAGACGCTTGTACCGGAAGACCAATTGCCATTGCGTTTGCCAGAAGTTGATAACATCATGCCTTCAGGTACTGGTGAGTCACCATTGGTCAACGTTGACGACTGGGTAAACGTGGTTGACGAAAACGGCCGTAAGGGTAAGCGCGAGACGAACACGATGCCACAATGGGCTGGTTCATCATGGTACTACTTGCGTTACATGGATCCACACAATGATAAGGAAATTGTTTCACCAGAGGCGGAGGCTTACTGGCAGAACGTTGACTTATACATTGGTGGTGCTGAGCACGCCGTATTGCACTTGTTGTACGCCCGCTTCTGGCACAAGGTGTTGTACGACTTGGGTGTTGTGCACACTAAGGAGCCATTCCAAAAGTTGGCTAACCAAGGTATGATCTTGGGTGAAAACCACGAGAAGATGTCTAAGTCAAAGGGCAATGTTGTGAACCCTGATGACGTGGTTGAACAATACGGTGCTGACACCTTGCGTTTGTACGAAATGTTCATGGGACCTTTGGAACAATCAATTGCTTGGTCTGAAGACGGCTTGGCTGGTTCACGTCGTTGGTTGGATCGTGTTTGGCGTTTGTTCATTGATGATGATGACAAGTTGCGTGATCACATTACAACGGTTAACGACCACAAGTTGGACAAGATTTACAATGAGACGGTCAAGAAGGTAACGGACGACTATGAAGGTCTTCGTTTCAACACAGCTATTTCACAAATGATGATTTTCATCAACGAAGCTTACAAGGCTGAAAACTTGCCAGTTGAATATGTTGAAGGCTTCATCAAGTTGTTGAACCCAATTGCGCCACACATGACGGAAGAATTGTGGAGCTACTTGCACAAGGATGAATCTGTGACGTACGCTGCTTGGCCAACGTTTGATGAATCTGCTTTGGTTGAAGATGAAATTGAAATCGTCTTGCAAGTTAACGGTAAGGTGCGTGGTCGTCTGACGATTCCAGCCGATGCTGACCGTGACAAGATGACAGAACTAGCGCTTGCTGATGAAGCAGTGCAAAAGCAACTCGATGGTGGCCAACCTAAGAAGGTGATCGCGGTCCCTGGTAAGTTGGTTAACGTCGTCTTGTAAAAAATAACATGTCAGGTTTCAGGACATGACATGATACTTTTTATTCAGAAGTGACTATACTTAAGAGGAACACTCAAATTGTGGGTGTTCCTCTTTTTTTATGCCTTTGGTAGAGGGGAGGGTGCAGTATGAAGCGTGTACTCATGGCGATAGAAAATTTGGGACTTGGCGGCATGAAACGAGCTGCTACAGTGGTTGGTAATGCGATGACGGCATTTGCGGATGTACAGTACTATCAACTGGCAGATGTGCCTTCTTATTATGAGTTACAAGGCCGTTTAGTCCCGGCCAAGCATCCAGTGATGCCCGAAAATGGGGCCGCGCCATTAACCCGTTATGCGGTGCAAATGGCCGATTTGGGGGATGTTTTAATAACTGAAAAAATTGATGTGTTAATTGTAAATGCGGGGATTTTAACAAGCTTTATTCCGTATCTTAAGACGCGGGCGCCGCATGTGCAGATGATTGCTTGGATGCATAATAATATTGATACGTACTTTAATCAGTATTATCGTGAGATGCAATCTGAATTTGTGGCCGGTGTGAAGGCAGCTGACGCGGTCGTTGCTTTAACAGAATCAGATTTAGCTGGCTTTCAAACAGTCACTGATCGGGTGATTAAAATTTGGAATCCGGTTACGATGCCCATTGTGGGTCAGGCTGATGTGACGAGCCACAAAATTGCGTTCACGGGTCGCATTGCCATCCAACATAAAGGTATTGATATCATGTTAGCCGTCGCACAATACTTGCCTGACGATTGGCAGATTATCATTGCTGGTGATGGTACGCCAACGGATGTCGCGGAGTTCAAGCGGTTGATTCATGCTAATCATGCTGAAAATAAAGTCGTGTATCGTGGTGCGCTCCATGATGAGGCGTTGGCCGAGCATTATCGGCAGGCATCTATCTTTTTGGCAACATCACGATGGGAAGGACTGCCGCTGGTTTTGGTTGAGGCAATGAGCTTTGGCTTGCCAATTGTGTCGACGGATAACACCGGGGCGGTTGAAATCCTTGAAGGTGGTGTGTACGGTGAGTTAGCTACGAAGGACGCAACAGCCATCTGGCACCGATTGGAACCATTGCTACACAGTACGGAAATGCGGCGTGTGTTGGCATCGAAGTCATTAGCCCGCGCGAAAGACTTTGCAACGGGACCGATTATGGCGAAATGGCAACAATTAATTGAATAGAAAATCATGCCCGTTGTTTCGGATTTACTTTGACTCTACAAACAACGGGTTTTCTTGTGTATAATAGTAACTTAGGTAAGTTTTGGCGCTATAGTTCAACAGGATAGAACAAGGACCTCCTAAGTCTTAGATCACAGTTCGAGTCTGTGTAGCGTCATTGAAAGTAGTATCGATTATAGTAGTGACTACTGTGACAAACGAAAGGGGACGGTCAAGAAATGGCTGACGATAAATCATCCAATTACGAAGAATCACCATTCCGTCGTGACATCACGTTTGAGGAATTGGCGGCTTTATTAAACGGTGCAACAGTTGATGATATCTTCGAAGCCCGTGATGAGCAGAAAGAGGCACAACATGATTCAGCCTCGGCGAAGGTAGAGCCACGATCAGTGACCGAAGTTGTAACCCGTCCGGAAGGCGTCTCAACATTCAAAGTACATGAGGTACCTGACACATTTGCGCGTGAAGCGAGTGTGAAACCGGATTCAATTGAGGAAACCCATACGGATGAAGCTGCCGCTGTTCAGCCAGTGACGGCTAAGGCGGTGACACCGTCGGATATTATGACAGCTGAACCAGCCACCGTAGCTGAAGAGGTTACGCCAGTGCAACCACCAGTTACGAAAACTGTGACTCGTCCTGAACCTGCGTACACGGCAGAAAGTGTACCTGAAGAACCAACGCCAGCTATGGCTGATGAAATTGAAACCGTACCGGAGCTAGAAGCCGACTTCATTGATGATGAGAACGCGGCATCACGCATGTTGCGTGGCTCAGCATGGATGACCATTGGTAGCTTAGCTTCCCGTGTATTAGGGGCCTTGTACATCATCCCCTGGGTTGCAATGATTGGAAATTTGTATTTCACGTCAGCGAACTCATTGTTTGCTCAAGGTTATCAAATTTATAGTGTGGCCTTGCTAATTGCAACGGCTGGTCTGCCGAACGTCTTGGCACGCTTGGTGGCGGAATATGGCGCGTCTCGCCAATATGGGGCGGTGAAGCAAGTCTTCCGTCAGGCCTTACAATTGGGAGCCATCCTGGGAATCGCCTCTGGAGCGGTGCTCTACTTCTTAGCTGGGGTGTTGTCACAAGGTGATCCAAACGTGATCCCAGTCATTCACTCATTGGCCGCCGCGGTGGTTATTATTCCGGCCCTTTCAATGTTACGTGGTTACGTACAGGGATTCGAGTTCATGGGCTTGTCGGCTATGTCACAGTTCATCGAGCAGCTTGTGCGTGTGATTTACATGCTAGCTGCGACTTATTGGATTATGATTGGACACCATGGCAATTGGATTGATGCAACGGTCCAGTCAACGTTTGCGGCTTTCTGGGGCGCGTTAGCTGGAATTGCAATTCTGGTATATGGTATTTGGCGTCGTCGTCAATTCTTTGCAACGCAGCTTGCAAATGCAGTACCAGCACCAGATTTCAATCCCCGTGCAGTGATGCTCCGTATGGCGCGTCAATCAGTGCCAGTTATTTTTGCTGGTTCGGCAATTTCACTGGTGCAAGTGATTGACCAATACACGTTCTTCCGCATTATGAATCACTTCACGTCGGTTGTGAACCATGCGCAACAAGCGATGTTTTCACAATTTGCGTTTAATTCAAATAAGCTAATTATGTTGGTTGTGTCATTGGCAGTCGGTATGGCCGAAACAGCTTTGCCAATGCTAGCGCGTGCCCATGAAATTGGGGATCGCGACAATATTAACAACCAAATTCAATTTGCGTTTAAGTTGTTGGCATTTGTGATGATTCCGGCCTCACTTGGCATGGCAGCGGTGGCACGACCACTCTATATTGTGTTCTATAACACAGCTGACTTAACGAATGGTACGCTGGTGCTGCAATTTGCTAGTTTCACGGCAATCTTGCTGGGGGCTTACATGGTTGTGTTGGCGTTATACCAAGGATTGCATGATTTGCGTTACACCGTTAAAGTGTTGATTTTGATGCTAGTTTTGAAGTTTGCTTTACAAGTGCCATTAACGATTTGGTTGTACGGCATGGGGCCATTGGTTTCAACAGCATTGGCCTTTATTGTCGGATTGGCGATGTCAATTCGACGTTTGACGAAGCGCTTTGATATTAGTTGGGCACCATTTAATTACTCGGCAATGATTATCCTATTCTGGAGTCTGGTGATGTACATTGTGGTTGCACCGGTCGTTGGTACATTAGGTTACTTTGTGTCAGATGGGAAAATCCCACAATTTATCTTGTTGATTGTTGGCGGTCTGGTCGGTGCCGTAATTTACGGTATTGCCATGCTAAAGACACACGTTGGTGAGGAAGTGCTTGGCGCACGGGCAACAAGTTTAGCTCATAAATTACATTTGAAATAACAGAAAACGAACTAGCGATTATCGTTAGTTCGTTTTTATTTGTGTTTAAATTAAGTTTTGCACAGCTTTCTGTGGATATTATTGTGGATAAAACTGTTACTTTGTGGATAACTTTGTATAACCGGTGGATAGTGTTTAGTCTTTTCAACAGGTTACCCACAGTGCCGAATTATTAAGAGGTTCGCGTGGTTTTTGTTAATTTACAGGTAGATAGCGTATAATTTAGAGTATTGAAATTCTAGTTAAGGGACATAAGTGAGAAGATATGACACGATCATTTGAACAATTGACGGAGGCCCAATTTGATGACTTTGCGCAAGGTCATCAGGCCGGTAGTTACTTGCAAACCAGTGCTCAAGCCCGTTTGCTCGCGCGCCGTGGCTGGCAAACAGCTTTGGTAGGGCTGGTAGAAGACGCAACGGTTGTGGCTGCCGCCGTACTAGCTTGGATTCCAGTGCGCATGGGTAATCTTTTCCAAATCGATGGTGGGATGCTGATTGATTACAGCAACCAGACGCTTGTAAATGAATTTGTGGCTGGTGTTGAAAAGTTTGCCAAGTCGCACAATGGCTTGTTCTTGCGTGTCGTGCCCAATGAAATTTACCGCCGTTACGATGATGAAGGGGCTCAAATCGGGACAGCTAACGAAGCGCCAATGACCACCTTAACAGCTGCGGGCTTTAAGCACACGCCAGCACCTAAGGGATGGACAACGAACGCTTCGCCATCATGGCAATATGTGAAGGACCTGACGCCAGTGCTAGCAGCTGACGATGCCGACAAGGCGTTACGTCAATCTTTTGCCAAGGATGGCAAGTACTACCTTAAGAAGACGGATCAATTTGGTATTAAGTTGCGTCGCTTAGGGCGTGAAGATTTAACCGACTTCAAGGCCTTGACGCAACACACAGCTGATCGTTTGGATTATCACGATAAGGACTTAGAGTTCTATCAAATCGTCTTTGATGAATTTGGTGAGGATGCCTACTTTGTCTTTGCCGAAATGGACTTTCCAGCTTACATTGCGGGCCAAGAAGCTGCGCGCAATCACTTAGCTGAAGTTGTGGCGGATTTGGATGCCCGCATCGCGGAAAAGCCTAATTATAAGAAGTTGCAACGTCAACGTGCGGAATATGCGGATCAACATAAGCAACACGAAAAGCGCATTGCCCAAGCGCGGGTCGAGCGTGAGAAGGCGGGGCAAGATGTGGTGGTCATTGCGGGTTCATTATTCTTGGCGACCGCTAATGAAATGATTTACTTGTATTCAGGTACTTACGACGAGTACAAGAATTTCTATGGCCCATATGCTGTTCAAGAGTATGCCTTTAAGCAAGCAGTGGCACGTCACATCCCACACTATAATTTCTATGGTATCTCAGGTGTGTTTGATGGATCAGACGGTGTGCTTGGCTTCAAGCAAGGCTTTGCTGGTTTTGCTGAAGAGAAGGTGGGCACTTTCGTTAAGCCAATCAATGGCCCTAAGTATGCGATTTACAGTTTGTTGAAGAAATTAATGGGTCGTTAAGACACAAAAAAGGCACCTTCGTCGGAAGGTGCCTTTTGGCGTAATCGGTTACTTTCGAAAGAACCCCGACCGCCATAGAATGACGGTGGTAATGCTCATCAGAATTAAGGTCAGAATGATTGTAATAATCCAACCCATTGGGGTGTGTGTGAAGGGCAATGAAACGTTTTGGCCAAAGAACCCTGACACAATGTTAGGGACCGTCAATACGATTGATGAAACCGTCAGCAATTTCATGGTCCAATTCAAATTAGAATTTGCCAAATTAACGAACGCATCCGACACGCTATTGGTCACGAGCTGTGATAGTTCACCAGTATCGATGGCTTGTTGTAATTCGACGGTAACGTCATCAATGCGTTCAGCCTGGTGGTCAGTTAATTGTACCGTTTTGCGTGCTTTGTATGAACGCAGTAAATCGCGGTCGGTATGCAGCGAATTAAGTAAATAGATTAAATCAGTTTGCAAATCCATTAGTTGGTCGATGGTCTTTTGGGTTTGCTTGGTTTTACGAATTTCACTTTGGATTGGCGTGCGTCGGCGATTGATTTCCAAAATTGCCGACATGAATTTAGAAGATAGTAACTCGGCACCGTTAAGAATGACGTCGAGTGGGGTAGCGTGATCGGGCAATGGTCGGCGACTCACTTCGGTACCACTGAGATAGTTATCCACATAATCAGTTTCGGGACGCGTAAAGGTGAACAACCGCTTTTGGTCATTGCTAAAGAGCATGCCGATTGGCTCGGTTGTGGCCCGGGTTGATGTTGGCGTCACCACATCAAAAATGATTAAGGTTAAATCAGCATCTTCGTCGTACTCCATTCGGGCACTTTCGTAGGGGTCAACAGCATAACTAAGTAATTCATTGGGAATGAGCTGGTCGGTCGTGAGCCATGAGCGCTCTTCGGGTGTCATATCATGTACTTGATACCAGATGAAATCTGGGAACGTTGTCTTTTGTGTAATCATAGTAACTTTAGTATACGGGCTTAGCATATGGTTCTCAACAATTTGTGAGAGAAAGTTTGACGGATTTAGGATAAAGGTTTGACGCACTTTGTTTTTATCGGTATACTAGTAAAGTTATCGATAACATAAATGGAGGAAATGATCATGGCTGTTCAATCACCATATAACTCATGGGCTCGTAAGCGACCAACATCACACGATTCTGCAAAGAAGGCTCGTGTGGCTGAAGTTGTTAACATTCAACAATGGGCCAAGGGTAAGGCTGAATTGGAGTCAAAGTAATTTGACGACATCAGTAGCTTACTGAAAAACCGCGTTAAACGTAGATATACGTTAACGCGGTTTTTATTTTGCATGCTTAAGCAATATTACAAGGCGTCCAAGCCCTTTGTCATGTCGGCAATTAAATCATCGATGTCTTCAATACCGACTGAAATACGAACCAATTCATCCTTAATGCCGTTAGCTAAACGAATGTCGCGCGGAATTGACGCATGGGTCATGATGGCTGGCACTTCAATCAAAGATTCAACACCACCAAGTGACTCGGCTAATAGGAAGACATCCAAATTCTCGACGAACTGCTTAACGTCCAACCCAGGTTGCAATTCAATTGACATCATGCCCCCGAATCCACGCATTTGACGACGCGCGATTTCGTAGTCTGGTGTGCCAGGTAAACCAGGGAAATAAACTTTGGCTACCTTGGGATGGTTGTTTAAGAATTCAGCTAATGCCATGGCGTTTTCATTATGACGCTGTACACGTAAAGCCAATGTCTTAATTGAGCGTTGCACCAAGTATGAATCTTGGGGTGACAAAACGGCACCAATTGACATTTGAATAAACTTGATTCGTTCAGCCAATTCGGCGTCCTTAACAATGACGAAGCCAGATAATACATCGGCGTGACCGCCTAGATACTTTGTGCCGGAGTGAATAACGATATCAGCACCTAAGTCTAAGGGGGTTTGATTGTAAGGTGAGGCGAATGTATTATCCACGACTGCAATGGCGCCAGAATCGTGAGCGATGCGGGCTGCTTCAGCGATATCGGTGACGTGCATTAATGGATTTGATGGTGATTCCAAATAAACCATTTTCGTCGTTGGCTTAATCGCTTCTTGTAAAGCCACACTGTCAGCGGTATCAACGGCCGTAAACGTAATGCCCAAATCCGTTAAAATCCGATTAACTAAGCGGAAGGTGCCGCCATATACATCGTTGGCCATCACAATGTGGTCGCCGGCTTTCAATAAACTCATTGTGGCATGAATCGCTGCCATACCAGATGAAAAGGCAAACCCATCTGTTCCGTTTTCAATGGCCGCCATCACTGATTCCAAAGCGAATCGGGTAGGGTTTTCACCACGTGTATACTCGTATTTTGCCTGACCACCAAGTGTCTGTTGGTGATAAGTTGACGTCTGATAGATTGGCATTGTAATAGCACCCGTGTAGGGATCTTCTTGTGTCCCGCCGTGAATGACCTTTGTTTCAAACTTCATATTCGAGTCCCCTCTTTTTCTACAAAACAAGCCGACAAATTTGTTAAACTTATTGTAAATGTCAGCTGAGATTTCAGCGAGAAAAAGGGGCATAAATACGCCGTTGTCCAGAATGCTATAATTGTAATCACATATAAAGTAGAAAGAGTTAAATCTGATGAGTTATAAATTCCTTGAGCCTTTTAAGTTGGCGAACGGTGTTGAAATTAAAAACCGTGTTGTTTTTCCACCAACAACTTTGCGATCATCATTTGCGACGGGTGTCGTGACAGATGATGAGGTGAATTACTACAAGATGCGGGCTGGTGGCCCAGGCTTAGTTATTGTCGAAATGGCCTACGTATCGATGGCTGGTAAGACCTATGTTGGCCAAATTGGGGCGGATGTCGATGAGAAAATTCCAGGCCTGAAGAAAATTGCGGATGCCATTAAGAATCGTGGTTCGGTCCCAGTTTTGCAGCTATCATTTGGTGGTCGTATTGCCCAAACGGCTGCTGTGTTGCACGATGATGTTGTTGGCCCTTCAGATGTACCAGGTCACCAACCAGGCATGGCAACACCGCGACCAATGACGGATGACGAAATTCGGCAGAGTATTGCTGATTTTGGTGAGGCTACGCGCCGGGCAATTGCAGCTGGCTTTGCTGGTGTAGAATTGCACGGGGCCAATATGTATGCGATGCAACAGTTTTTCTCAGAACACGCTAATCAGCGGACGGACGAGTGGGGCGGTGATTTAACTGCGCGTATGCAGTACGGGTTGGCGGTTTTAGATGCGGTTGTGGCTGCACGGACCGCGTATGCCGATGACCAATTTATTATTGGGTACCGCCAATCACCTGAGGAACCAACAACGCCAGGGATCCGTTTCGATCAGTCCTTGGCGATGGCCCAAGAAATTATCAAGCGTCCAATTTCTTATTTCCACATTTCATCGAAAGATGCGTTCCAGACGCCGTTTATGAATAAGGAAGACCAAGAGCCGTTGTACGCGAAGTATAAGGCCATTTTGGGTAACATTCCATTGATTGTGGCTGGCTTGTTGCGCACGCCAGAACAGGTTGAAGCACTTGTACAAGCAGGTGTCGATGGTGCGGCGATTGGGCGTGAGTTGATCGTCGATCCTAACTGGGTACAAAAGGTGACTAATCAAGACGAAAAGGGTATTCGGTACGCTATTTCAACAAGTGATTTTGACATGTTGGGTATTCCAGAACCATTGCGTTTCTGGTTGTTAACACGTTTCAAGAAGGGACTGGTTGTCTCAACGGATGACCAATTTGATCCGCAAGTGCCGTGGGCATATTATCGAGGTTAATGATGGCAGATAAATATCCAACAGCAGAGTTAATTGGCGTTGTGATGACGCAAAGCAACAGTGGCGCTTTTGAACCTAAGGAGAACCCGCTCACGCCGGCTGATTTTCACAGTTGGCGTATTGGTAAGCACACGAAGGGAAAGCTCGGTAAGCCAGGTCAACTATTTTTGACGGAAAATAACCTGACTGTGATGTTAGTAGAAACCAAGAAGCTAGCCTTTAAAGATCGCCATGCTATCACCCCAATGGGTCGGTTTATGACGACAACTGCTTCAGATGAAGTAGTGACGTCCGTATTGGCACAATATTAAATAAGCATAAAGAATGTCGGACAGTGAGTTGTCCGGCATTTTTTATTGCGCAAATTCAATTACCAATCAAGGCGCATCAACTTAGCTGACGTTTGTATATGGGATAAACAATTTCACAATTAATTCACCAACACTTTTTATTTTGACTTTAAACTAATGAGGACTAAACTTATAGTCAATCGAGGGATAGAGATAAAACTTTGGAGGAAAATAAAACATGGCAACTGCAGATTTTGGTGTTGTTGGTTTGGCCGTTATGGGTCGTAATTTGGCTTTGAATGTTGAGTCACGTGGTTACACGGTGGCTGTTTACAACCGTTCAAGCGCTCGTACTGAAGATTTGGTACAAACGCACTCAGACAAAAAGTTTGTGCCAGGTTATACTGTCGAGGAATTCGTGAAGTCAATTAAGGCCCCACGTCGTATCTTGTTGATGGTTAAGGCTGGTGCCGGAACTGATGCCGTCATTGAAGAATTGCTACCTTTCTTGGAAAAGGGTGACATTTTGATTGATGGTGGAAACACGTTCTTCGAGGATACAATGCGTCGTTCAGAGAAGTTGGCCCAATCAGGCATCAACTTCATCGGCATGGGTGTATCAGGTGGTGAATTGGGTGCCTTACAAGGTCCTTCAATGATGCCTGGTGGCCAACGTGACGCTTATGATTTGGTTGAGCCAATCTTGAAGGAAATTGCTGCGAAGGCGCCTGAAGATGGCAAGCCAACGGTTGCTTACATCGGACCAAATGGTGCCGGTCACTATGTCAAGATGGTCCACAACGGTATCGAATATGGCGATATGCAATTGATTGCTGAGTCATACGACTTGTTGAAGCGTTTGTTGAAGTTGGACAAGGATGCTTTGGCAGGCACATTTGCTGAGTGGAACAAGGGTGAGTTGGACTCATACTTGATTGAAATCACGGCGGACATTTTGACACGTGATGATGATTTGGGTTCAGGTAAGCCAATGGTTGATATGATTTTGGACCGTGCTGGTAACAAGGGAACTGGAAAGTGGTCATCACAATCAGCCCTTGAAGTTGGTGCCCCACAATCATTGATTACGGAATCAGTTTACGCGCGTTACATTTCAGCAATGAAGGACGACCGTGTGGCTGCTTCTAAGGTTTTGGCTGGTCCTGAGTTTAGCTTTGAAGGGGATGTTGACGCGACGGTTGAAGACATCCGCGAAGCATTGTACTTTGGTAAGATCATGTCATATGCACAAGGTTTCGACCAATTGCGTATGGCCTCAGATCACTATGACTGGGATTTGCAATACGGTGAGTTGGCCCAATTGTGGCGTGCTGGTGCGATTATTCGTGCTCGCTTCTTGCAACGTATTACAGATGCTTACGACAATGAAGCTGGTTTGCACAACTTGTTGTTGGATCCATACTTCAAGGATGTTGCCGAGAAGTATCAAGCAGCAGCCCGTCGTGTCATTGCATTGGCAACGGCAACTGGTGTACCAGTACCATCATTGTCAGCAGCGGTTGCTTACTTTGACTCATACCGTTCTGAAGTGTTGCCTGCTAACTTGATTCAAGCGCAACGTGATTACTTTGGTGCGCACACTTACGAGCGTACGGATAAGCCAGCTGGTGAGATGTACCACTACTCATGGTATGAAGAAGCTTAATCTCGTTAATAGTTAATATTAAAAACAATTAATCTCAAAAACTAAGGGTAACGCGCTTGGTTTTTGAGATTTTTTTATTGCTTGTTTAATTTCTGAGAATATGATAAGATTTTAATCGTTATAAAAAACGCACACTAAAAAGAAGGAGAACGATTATGTTCGTCATTGCTAATAACAATAATAATAATGATCGTTCAAACTCAACACAATTAGTGATTGGGCGTTTTCGTGTAACGCTTGAACTGTAAGAACGATTTGCAGTCATCCAATCGCTAGGATTGGGTGGCTGCTTTTTTTATATCATTGTTATGTGGGAGTTGTAGGAATTACGTTATGGAAAACAAGATTGAATTGAAACGATCGATGGGTATTTGGTCGGGGTTAGCGATGGTCATCGGAACCGTGATTGGTTCGGGAATCTTCTTTAAGCAAGCGGGTGTCTTGCAAACGGCGGGGTCGTCAACGGCCGGGTTGTTAGCTTGGATTGTCGGTGGTGTGATTACGCTGGCGGCAGGATTAACAATTGCCGAGGTTGGTGCACGTTTGCCAAAGACGGGTGGTTTGTACAGTTACATTGAAGAGCTTTATGGTCCTGCGGCTGGGTTCTTAGCCGGTTGGATGCAAGTGGTCGTTTATGCACCGGCTGTTATTGCTTCAATTGCAGGGTATGCCGCATTCTTGACGGCGAACTTCTTGGGCTTGTCACAATCATCAGCTACTTGGATTTCAGTTATCTTCGTGGTCTTTGTGGCTGGCATCAACATGTTGGAGAATCGTGTACCGGCTGCCTTCCAAGTAGCAACGACCTCAATTAAGCTGGTGCCAATCGCAGTCTTGATTGTGTATGGCTTGTTCTTCGGTAAGGTTGATGCCTTGGGACAAACGGTTCACCAAGTGACAACGACCGGTGGTGGTTTTGGAATGGCCATTCTGGCAACCTTGTTTGCGTATGATGGTTGGATTTTGCTATCAAACATCGCTGGTGAGTTGAAGAACCCACGCCGTGATTTGCCTCGCTCAATCGTGGGTGGTTTGCTAATCGTTGTCTTGGCTTATGTTGGGGTGACATTTGGTGTGTACCATGCTTTGCCATCAGATAAGATTGTGGCGTTGCAAAACAATGCCACGTTTGCGGTGGTTCGGGCTGCCTTTGGTGACTTTGGTGGGCGTGCATTGAGCTTGGCCATCATCATTTCAATGTTGGGAACGTTAAATGGTAAGATGCTGTCATTCCCACGAATGGCCTACGCGATGTCATTAGATGGCTTGTTCCCAAAGTATTTGAGCAAGCTAACACGTAAGACGCAAGAACCAGTGAATGCCATTATCACGGTGACACTGATGACGGTGTTGTTGGATATCTTCTATACCAAGGGTGTGGACCGCTTGTCAGATATTGCAATCTTTACGATTTGGATTTTCTATACTGCTGCATTCTTCGGTGTCTTCATTTTGCGTCGCCAAGTGAAGAAGGGACTTTTGGCTGAACAGGATACGTTGTTCAAGACGCCATTGTTCCCAATTACACCATTAGTTGCCATTTTTGGTGCCTTGTTTGTTTTGGGATCAACAATTATCAACGACTTTGCCGGGGCTGCTTTGTCAATTGTACTAGTCTTGATTGGATTACCGGTCTTCTACTACTACAAGAAGAAGCGCGCATAAAACAGGTTATAAAAAAGCGAGGACACATGGTTGTCCTCGCTTTTTGGCTTTACAGGGGTTGGCCAACTGGTTTAAAATCTAAAGTATTAAAAAACCGTGAGAAAAGAGAACGCTATGGAGTGGTTCGAACGAACAAAGCCGTATGAGGCGGATTTGATTGCCGACTTAAATCAAATTGTAAAAATACCATCAATATTGGATCCAAATACACAGTCGGATCGGACACCGTTTGGCGTTGACATGGCGCGTGCTTTAGCAAAGATGGAAGAATTGGCTGCACGTGATGGCTTTCGTTATGGTCGGGTCGACAATATGGTCACGTGGATTGAGTACGGACCGGCCGACGCAGCCGAAACAGTCGCTATTTTGACACATATTGATATCGTGCCCGCTGGTGAAGGGTGGTTACGTGACCCATTTAAGCCAGAAATTTTGGACGGTCTCTACTTTGGGCGTGGGGCAGCCGACATGAAGGCTGACCTGATGAGTGCGTATTATGCGATGAAATATTTAGCAGACCATGAAATCACGTTGACTCGCAAAATTCGTTTAATTATCGGGACGGACGAAGAAAACGGGTGGCGTGATTTACCTCGTTACTTCGAGGTAGAGGGCGAGCCGACAATGGGCTTTTCACCAGACGGCGCCTTCCCGGTTGTGAATGGTGAAAAAGCCTTTCAGACGGTGCAACTGCGGTTTGCTAACCAGACTACCGGAGATTACGTGTTACGGCGTTTCATTGCTGGTTCACGACCAAATGTTGTCCCAGGCGAAGCGCGAGCACGTGTTTCAGTGCCGAATCCAGCTCAAGTACAAACTGAATTTGCGACGTATTTGGCACAATATCCGTTTTTAAGTGGGCAAAGTGAAGTTCGTGATCAAGAAGTGCGTCTCTTGTTGAAGGGTGTGCAAGCGCACGGGGCTTACCCGCAAGATGGTGAAAATGCGGGAACCTATTTGGCCAACTTCTTGCGCCGTTTTGCATTTAATGCCGATGCCAAAACATTTTTGGATTTCATTGGTCGCGTTGTGCATGATGATATTGGTGCCGAAAACCTTGGGCTACGGTATCATGATGAAGTGATGGGGGACTTAACGCTTAATGTTGGTGTCATGCGATTTAGTCAAAATGGTCAAGGCACGATTTTGTTGAATTTCCGTTACCCACAAGGTGTGAATGTCCAAGCAGTGACAACCCAAGTCCAACGGCATTTGGGCGACTTTGCGGCGACTGTTGAAGTGTGGCCAGGGGGAATGGAACCGCATTTGGTCCCCGAAACAGATGAATTAGTTGGGACGTTATCATTAGTTTATGCGAAGCAAACCGGGATGTATATGAACCCCCGTACGTCAAATGGTGGGTCATATGCGCGTTTGTTGAAGCGTGGGATAGCCTTTGGTGGCCAGTTCCCTGACGTGCCAGTTACGAGTCATCAAGCAAATGAATCAACGCCCGTTGCGAACTTAACGCGATCGATGGCCATTTTTGCCGAATCGTTGTTGAAATTGGCGAAATAAGATCAAAAAAGAGGCTGGGACAGAACAGTTCTAGCTGAAAATGAAGAAGGAGAAGAAAATCCGACGGATTTTCTTCTCCTTCTTTCTTTTTATCCAAAAATAACGGGATTTTATCCCGCCATGATGGCCATTTTCGTCATATTCAT
>NZ_JBJMBA010000038.1:0-118639 GCF_045799135.1 Weissella sp. MSCH1
GCTCAGTTGGTAGAGCACACGACTGTTAATCGTGTTGTCGTCGGTTCGAGCCCGACATTCGGAGTTATGCCGACTTAGCTCAGTTGGTAGAGCAACGGTATCGTAAACCGTAGGTCGAGGGTTCGAATCCCCCAGTCGGCATAGTGTAAAGAGGTCATCCTGTTAAAGGATGACCTCTTTTGTTATGATAAAAAAAGAGGGCGTGTGACATGGATGAAGCAGCAATGAAGATTCAAGAATTAACAGAAGCATTGGCGTCTGCACAAACGGAAGTTGATAAGTGGCGGACGGGTGCCGAAATTTATGAAGCACAAGTAGGTGACCTGCAAGGCGCACTACAAGAAATGGCAGCGGAATTGGATCGCTTGGCACTTGAAAATCAGCAACTAAAGGGCCAATTAGGTGATGCACCAATATCTCTCCCTCAACCACAAGCTAGTGCGCTTACTGATGAAGATGCCCAAATTATTCAAGCTGCCTTAATTAGCCGCATTAAAGAATTAGAACGGACATTAGCACAACGATAAAGCAGATTGGGAATGTCGGAGGTCTAAAACCTCCGACGTGACCAATAGCCGCTGTGATAAAAGATGCAAAAAAAGCCCAGTTCAGATAGCGTTCTGACTGGGCTTTTATAGTTGTGATTAAGCTGTTTGTAGGTCGCGCAAGCCAACATTTGAATCAAGCGTACCTGAAGGACCTGATAGGCTATAACGCAAGTACTTATCAACTGAAAGCGTCATATCTGAATCCATCTGAGCGGCTGTGTAACCCTTGATGTAAACTGGGCCAAGCGTACTATCGATTTTTTTGTCAAAATCATTAGTAAGTTGATCGTTTTCGCAAAGGATGATGTTAAAGGCCACATCCAAAGTACACATTCCTGCGTCTGAAAATGGGCCGACGCCATCATCAAAATCCAAAACAATCTTGGTCTGAGGTGTAAGACGTTGCGTCAGCTTTGCTTTTGCAGCATCGGAAATTGTTAAAAACATAATCATTACCTCCTGTATACCTTCTACTCTACCATAGTATATCGCAGATGAAACAACTGTCCAAAAATTTTACGTTAAAAAAGCATTCCGTTTGTCCAATATCAAGGACACTGGTAAAGTATAGATATAGTTATGAGCACAACAAAACAGGAGGATATGAAGATGCATTTAATTTGGACTTTAATTATTGGTGCAGTGATTGGTGCGATTGCCGGGGCGATTACTAGCCGAGGCGCATCAATGGGTTGGATAGCAAATATCGTCGCTGGTTTGATTGGTTCTTGGCTGGGTGAGATGGTACTTGGATCATGGGGACCTTCACTGGCCGGTATGGCATTGTTCCCATCAATCATCGGGGCAATTGTCGTTGTCTTAGTTGTATCTTGGTTGTTGACTAAGATGGGTAATGATTAAAAAGATGCTTATTAAGCGTTCCACGGTCATAAGTGGGACGCTTTTTTACTGGTGTTGACATTCAGATACAGGGGCTCTAAGATTAGTTGTCTGGAATTGTGGTTCTTCTCAAAAACGTCATGATTAAATGCTAAAATGTAAGCATAATTCATGGCGATTAAGGGGAGAATATGATGGAATTTACGACTTTGAATAATGGCGTTAAAATGCCGATGGTTGGATTTGGCACAGATGCGGCCAATGCAGAACTAACCTATAATGAGGTAATGACGGCGGCAACTGAAGCAGGTTACCGAATGTTTGACACTGCGGCGATGTACGGCAACCAAGATGAGCTCGGGGCTTACCTGGTAAACTCAGGGCTTGATCGGTCAGATTACTTCTTAACGAGTAAGGTTGCACAGCTGGAACAGGGGTATGAAAATACTCTTCAAGCCTTTAAGCGAACAACAGCAGCGCTACAAACGGATTATCTAGATTTGTACCTGGTCCACTGGCCAAAATTCGACCCATTTTTTGAAACGTGGCGTGCACTAGAACACTTGTACAAAGAAGGGTATGTTCGGGCCATTGGTGTCTCGAATTTTGAGGCGCACCATTTAGACCGTTTGTTGACGCAAGCGACAGTTGTACCAGCAGTTGATCAAATTGAGACGCACCCATACTTCAATCAACATGTGTTGCACAATTACTTAGCGGAACTTGGCATTCAACATCAAGCTTGGAGTCCATTGGGCCGCGGTGCTGTGTTACAGGATGAGACGTTGCAGGGAATTGCGACGCGATATGGTGTGAGTGTCGCGCAAGTTATTCTACGCTGGCACATCCAACATGACGTGGCGGTCATTCCAAAGTCAGGTAATCCGGCCCGCATGGCCCAAAACATTGATTTGCAATTCCAATTGACCCCAACGGACATGGCTCGCATTGATGCCTTACAACGTGGTGAGCGTATCATGGGTGCACCAGATCAAAACTATACGGAAGATTTGTGGTAAAAAACAATGGTAAAACAAGGGAGTTTCGCGAGTGTTAGCTCAGTGAAGCAGTTACGGCAATTTAAACAGCGTACGAAGTTGGCCGAGAGCCAGGCGATTCAACCAGAACAGATTAAAGAGTTCCTAGTTGTGCGCTACCACTTAACGCAGAATGCGCGACTCGCCCCGGTTACCAAGGAGACGATGCAACGCTTTTTGATGGCGTGGTTAGATAATGCCACGGCGCAAACGTGGGCGTTGACAACCATTACCCAACAAACATTGGGCCAGATTGCCACGCAAGTACCATGGCAATTCTATGCTTTGGTGAATAGTGAATGGCGCCGGTTCCAAAAATTTTTGCAAAAAGAAGTACCGGCGATGCCGTTGGCAACACGCCGATTGGTAACGGCTGAAACCGAAACAATTACTGAGTTGGTGGCACAACAATTGGCCTTAAACTGGTTCTTGACGATGTATGTGGCAATGCCGGACCGATTAGCTGCAGTTACTGAACAACAGGTAGCTGATTTGCAACAATCATTGCTGACGGATGACCAAATCAATTGGCAAAATGTTGCAACGGTATATTCGACGGCCCCATTTGTCATGCCGACAGATGCTGATGAAGGCACAGTGATGTGGTTACAGACACTGACTGATTTAACGGCTGATCAATTAAAGTAATTAAAAGCCGCCAATCTCCCGATTTAAAATCGGAGGATTGGCGGCTTTTAAACGTGTTCCGAAAGGCTGAACCCTTAATATAACGCTATTTGACCCACTCATACCTCTACGCTACACGCCAAGGTATAAGCGGGTCAAACAACGTTATCACCGGGTTCAAAGCGCCTTTTGTCTCACTCTTTTTTATTATTCGCGAGTACCTTCAATGGCCGTACGCATGTGGTCAACCACTTGTTGCGTTTTGTCGCCAAGTTGGACACCAACTAACGTGAAGAGACTGTCCATGATGGTGATTTGGGCGATTAATGAGGACATTGATTCGCTTCGAATATTAACTTCTTCTGCAGCGCTTGCCAGTACCAAATCAGCCAGCTTTGCCAGTTCTGATTGGGGGTATGCGGTAATGGCGATAATCTTCACGCCATTGGTGTGCAGTTGACGCGCAATGGTTAACGTATCGTGATTGCGCCCTGAGTGAGAAACTACGATGGCTACATCAGTCGTGCGCATGCGGACGGCTTGCATGAGCTGCACGTCGTAGTCGGGGTGCTGTTCAACATCTAATGGGGTACGGAGCAATTTGTGGTAACCATTCAACGCCACGATGGATGAACCACCAATACCAAATAGGCCGACCCGGCGGGCTTCAACTAACCACTTGGTTGCAGTTGTCCAGTCGGCCGTTTTAATCATGTTGACCGTTGATTCAAGGGCGTTGGTTGCGCCACTGAAGACCTTCTTGACGATTTCACTGGTATCATCTTCTTCATCGATTTCACCAAAGAAAGTATCATCTGATTGGGTCACAACAGCCAAGCTTAGTGAAAATTCACGGAATGAGCTAAAGCCAACTCGTTTTACAAAACGAGAAATGGTTGCCGTTGAGAGACCGACCGCATTTGCCAGGCCCTGAATAGTTAAAGAACGAATTTCTTCTGGGTTTGCTAAGATAAAAGTTGCGACTTTTTCGTCGGAACCAGAAAGTTGTTCACGCATTGAACGAATACGTGTAAAGCCGGATTGCGCCATTTTATCTCCTTTTTAAATATATTAATCATGTATTTACCGTGTTATGGGTATACTTTTCCATCGTTTAATAGTTTTTAGTGCGTTCCAATATTTCTGACTAAAAACCCTATGAAAACATTTTACAACAAAAAGGGTTGCAAAGTGAAAAACTTTTGCATTATAATAATGACTGTAGAAAAAACAAGCACAAGAAAAAAGAGGTAACTCAAATGAAGTTCGCTATGATCGGCCTTGGTAAGATGGGTTTGAACTTGGTAAAGAACGCCGTTGATAACGGTCACGAAGTTGTTGCATTCGACTTGAACGCAGACTTTGTTAAGGAAGCAGCTGATTACTCAGATAAGGTATCTGCAGCATCAGACTTGGACGACATGTTGGCACAATTGCCATCACCAAAGGTTGTTTGGGTAATGGTTCCAGCCGGTGTTCCAACGAACTCAACTATCGACACGTTGATCGAGAAGATGGTTGAAGGCGACATCATCATCGATGGTGGTAACTCAAACTACAAGGATAACTTGGAGCAAAACAAGCGCACGACTGCTGCTGGTATCAAGTTCTTCGATGCTGGTACTTCAGGCGGAATGTCTGGTGCACGTAACGGTGGAAACTTCATGATCGGTGGAGACGACGCTGAAGCTTGGAAGACAATCGAGCCTTTGTTCAAGTCAATCGCCTTGGAAGACGGTTACCTATACACTGGTCGTTTGGGTTCAGGTCACTACTTGAAGATGGTTCACAACGGAATCGAATACGGTATGATGCAAGCCATCGCCGAAGGTTTCGAAGTTTTGGAAGCATCACAATACGACTACGACTACGAAGCAGTTGCTAAGTTGTGGAACCACGGTTCAGTTGTTCGTTCATGGTTGATGGAATTGGCCGAAGAGCAATTTGCTAAGGATCCTAAGTTGGATGCCATCTCAGGACGTATGCACTCATCTGGTGAAGGTAAGTGGACGATCGAAGAGTCATTGGACTTGGAAGTTCCAGCACCAGTTATCGCATTGTC
Organism: Weissella sp. MSCH1; assembly: GCF_045799135.1. Lineage (NCBI taxonomy): Bacteria > Bacillati > Bacillota > Bacilli > Lactobacillales > Lactobacillaceae > Weissella > Weissella sp. MSCH1. The sequence goes on from NZ_JBJMBA010000038.1 coordinate 5,115, forward strand.
ATTGATGATGCGTTACCGTTCACTACAAGAAGACACGTTTACTGGTAAGGTTGTTTCAGCTTTGCGTAACGGCTTCGGTGGACACGCAATGGACGCTGCTAAGTAATTTTAGTCAAATCAGTCGTGTGATGTGCGACGTTAAGTTTACTAAAGCTACGATGTAGAAGACCCACAAAATATGAGATTTAAACACACAGAGTGACTAAGGAAGCCGCTGTTGGTTGCCCTATCGACCTTTGGCGCTGCGTACTTGCCATTGGGGGGCACCCATGGCAGGAAACTTAGTTCATTCGTTTCACGAATAACTCTGTGTTTCCAATGCTTAAGTTGTGAGATTCTTGAGTATTGAAGCCATCCATTTCGGTGGATGGCGAGATTGTGAGAGATACACCCGACAGATTTCTGTCGGGTGTTTTTTGTTGAGTAGGGTATAATAGACGTATTAACTTTGAGGATTGAGATACCATGAAATATACTTTGACACTTGATTTGGCGGCTGCGAATATCGTGGCGGTTTTAACGGATGAAAATGACAATCAAACAACAACGCGCCACGCCTACGCAGGGGTTGAATTTCCATCGGATCCGGTCTCACCAGATAACATCGTGACGACCTTAATCGACACGTTAACGACGATTAACAATGGCCTACCTGGCGATGCGGATATTTTGACTGAAGTTCACTTTATTTCAGGCATTGCTAATGGTTGGATTGCATTGGACGAAGATTTCAATGCGCTAACTGAAGTGATTTCAGGTGGTGATAACCGAGCTGCCAAGTATGTCGATGCGTTGATGATTAACGGCATCGGTGGCCAATTACAACGAAAAACAGGATTGCCTATGACACCAACTGAGCCTCTTGCGTTGACGTTGTGGTTGAAGAATGAAAATCAGGCGGCCTACACGAACGCTGCCCATTATATGGGGGTCCAGGAGTTTATCGTGAACCGCTTGTTTGGTTTGAATGAAGTCGATGAGGCGCACGCTGCGCGGACTGGGTTCTACAATGTGGCACATCAAGATTGGGATATCCAAGCGTTAGCCGTGACTGGTTTGGTAGCTGAGCAACTGCCAGCGTTGACGACTGCTGATACGATTGCAACGCCATTATTGGCATCGGTGGCCGCACAAACTGGTTTGACGGATGCAACCACCTTTTACCGCCGGTAATCGCATTATGCTATAATAAGTGTGTTACCGGGGATGCAGTTAGCCAGGGAAGTGATGAGCCCAGGGCTGCCGCTTGGCGGAGGGTGCGATGCCCTGCTGTCCGGTGACGGTTCTGTGCGGGAGGTGAAGGACCCACGCGGAATCGGAGGAAAAGCGCTTCGAGGCTTGGACACCTCGAAGTATGGGGATTGTTAACGGGGTGGTGCCTGTTAGCATGATACGGTGAAGACGTCGAAACGGTCGTGGTGGGCTGTTTCGACACAAAGGGAGACCTGCACTCATTTAGTGAGAGAGGTCTCTTTTTTTGTGCGCGATTTTTGACATATATCATTGATAATTAATATATTTTTAATATATGGAATGTTGACACTGTGAACTGTTTTGTATGAAAACCCTTCCAACGATTTTACGCCAACGTTTTAAACTATACAAAATTAATACATTAATCAAGTTTTTAAACAGGATTTTCTCATAATAAACTGATAAACTCGAGGTAAGTGAAGGTAGTGTTTCAGATATGAAACATACATGATGGATTGAGAAAATACTTAACGGGGTTTATTGACATGGGTGAGACAAAATTTAGAAAGAAGATGTATAAAAGCGGTAAGTTTTGGGTTGCCGCTGGAATGACAGCCCTGACGGTAGGGGTGGTTGGCGCCCAAAGAGCCGGATTACCAGTATTTACTGAAGGGTTACAGGAAGCGTCAGCGGCAACGGTAACTTCGCCGTTAACAATTGACCAAGTCACGGACGCGGATACACAAGCTGGTGCTAGTCGTACGGTTAATTGGAATGGCTCTAACGCTTGGAATAACAGTGATGTCACTGGATTGGGGACTTATAACGGGTCGACATGGACGGCTGATCGTACGTATGGTGGGCAATCAAAGGATCCAGCCGGTGCGACATACGTTAAGTTGGTGGCGAATGGTGCGTCTACAGCCGGTTACTTATATTTGACGCGTCAATTTGATGCAACCAAGACGTTTACGATTACGGGATACTTGCACCCGAACGTGAAGGATGCTGACACATGGATGACGCGTGATTATTCTGATTGGACTGGTTTGTTATTGACGCCAACCGACCCGAATAAGATTGCGTCAAGTTATGATTTCGCCGCTAAAGGTGGTGGTGGACTTGGTATCGAAGGGATGAAGAGCCTTCGCCTTAGGGGTTGATTTCCACAAAAATTCGGATAAAAATGACCCAGCTGAAGGACCGTTTGCGGCTTTGCGTACAACAAATTCATCTGGAACGTTGACGGCGACGCAGGGACTGCAAAACAATGTTGCTGGAACAGCCACTTATACAGATGGTTACAACTTAACGAACTGGAATACGACGATTAAGTATACGTTGACGTGGAACCCAACTGGTGGTCCGAACGGTGGGCCATCAATTAAAGCAACGATGACGCCAACGGGTACGCGTAACAGCGAAAAGACGTCTTGGACGGTTGATACTGCAGCTGGTAAGGTCACGTTGCCGAGTGTTAGTGCGTTGACGTTTGGGTTAAATGCCATTAATGGTCAAAATAAGAACGATCAATTTGCCTCGATTGATTCGGTTTCAGGTACGATGGCGACAGGGACAACGACGGTTAATTATGTCGACACGTCAGGTAAAGTGATTAAAACGGCAACGAGTTTTATCGGATCAGTTGGAGAAACTGTTGGAATCACGGGATTATCATCAGATGCTAGTACGGCAGATTATACTTTTGGTGCACCAACGATTCGAGGGTATAAGGTCAGTTCAGCAACGAATAGCGTGAAGATTTCGCAAACAGCTTCGGCTAACGTTATTACGATTAAGTACACGGCGTTGCCATTCCAGGAATCGATTATTCAAACGGATACGCCGGCACTGTGGAGTGATAGTGCCGTTATTGCGTCATATTGGAGCACGGATCAAGATAACCCGTTGGGAAGTGACACGAGTGTGGCTGCCAGCATTATGGATGCATCATTAGTTCGGTCAGGTTATAGCTACTACGTGACGGACCAAAAGGGAAGCTCATACGCAACGATGTCATCTGCTGCGGCAGCGACGTCGGTCAATGCTTGGGATAGTACCTCAAACTCAGCCGGGGTGCAGTCTGATGCGGCCCCACAAAGCTGGACAGTTAAGTATGTCCCTGATTACCAAGGCGCTTACTTGTACACGCGAGATTATTCATATGTGAACGGGTCGTATTCAGCGACGACATCATCAGGAACTTATAAGGATGCCGTTGGTGGTAAGACCGGGGGCGCAATTAATTTCGGAACTACCGACAGTAGTTTGCCAAAGTCTGGCTACACTTACACGGTGACGGGCCCAGATAATATTACGTATTCAAATTTGTCATCAGCAGTTGCTGCTAATTCATTTGATAGTACAGATAACAAAATAGGTAGCGCGCAGGCATCAAGTGATGCGTCATACCAATACTTTACGGTTAACTACACCCCAGCAACGCAAACCACGAGTTTGGTTGTTGATTCTAACTCACCGGTAAAGGCCGGGTCAGTTTTGGCCTCATCGTTGGGTGCAACGAGTGCGACGATTTCATTGCCATATACAGATGCATCATTGTCGACGGCTGGTTATTCATACGTGGTCAAGGGCCCAAACGGTTCAAACTACAGCACGTTGTCATCAGCGGTTGCGGCAAACTCGCTGTATGATGCAACGAATAATACGGGAACGACGGATTCGTCAGCCCAAATCTTTACGGTTAGCTACGTGGCCCAATACCAAGCGGCCGCGTTGCGCTACGATGCTAGTGGCCCAATTAGTGCCGGGTCAACGAAGGCCACTGCTTCGGGAACGACCGGTGGGGCGATTTCCTTTGCTGGCGTGACGGATTCAAACTTGGCCAGTGCGGGTTTTACGTACACAGTCAAGTACATGGGCACGGATGCCCCTGACAGTACGGCGTACACGACGTTGTCATCAGCGGTGGCCGCGCACCCACGTTATGATGCAACGGCGAATAGTGGTAGCTCAGATGCGTCATCACAGGTCTTCCAAATCACGTATAAGACTAATCAATACGCATCTTTGTTTACGGATTCGACAGACACATCAAGCAACTCAGTATTGAGTTATTCAGCGATTAACGAAACGACGAACGGGCCAGCAAGCAGTGCCATTTCATTTAGTACAACGGATTCACAACTTGCCAGAAGTGGTTATAACTACGTCGTGCAAGTGTTGAATTCAGCTGGTAGTGTGATTAACTCGTACACAACACTGACGTCAGCTGTGGCAGCGCAAAAGTATGACAATACGTCGAATGCCGCGAATGCAACGACTGATGCCCAAGTGCAACGTTTCAAGGTCGTTTATTCACCACAGACAGCAAATATCACGTATTACTACTATGATGAAAACGGTAAAACGATTGCGACAGCGGTGACAAAGACGGGTTATGTTGGGGCAAAGATTCCAGCTAATCCACTGACGATTTCGGGGTACACATTGATTGGGCCATCAACCGACTCTGATGACGATGGGTTGTTTGACGCCGACCGTAATTCAGTTATTAAGTACCAATATCGGGCCCAATATCAAGCAGCCAACGTGGTGGTTGATAGTGCATCACCGGTGGCAGCCAACTCGGCTGTGACGTCTGCTTCAGGTGTTACGAGTGGGGCGTTGTCATTTAGCACGACGGATTCGCAGTTGGCGAAGAGTGGGTACACGTATGTTGTTTATGGGCCAACTGGTTCAACGTCGTACGCAACCTTGTCAGCGGCGGTGCAAGCGAATAGTTTGTATGACGCCACTGAGAATGGTTCGGCATCATCAGATGCGTCGGCGCAAACATTCCGCGTGTCATATAAGGCTGATATGCAATCAGCGTACATTCGTGTGCAACAAAATTCACCAATTAGTAGCGGGGTGATGGTTGATAGCGTCGTCGGTAGCACGAACGGCAAGTTGACCTTTAGTGCGACGGATGCGACATTGGCCGTCTCAGGATACACGTACACGGTTGGTTATGGTTACGATGCTGCCAATACGGTTTGGTATTCAACGTTGTCCGACGCTTTGGCTGCTAATAGCGCCTATGATGCGACAAATAACAATGGTGGAACCACCGACACAAACGCCCAACGTTTCGTGGTACTTTACGCACCAATGAGCCAAGCAGCAGCGGTGGTGGTTGATGATAGTTCACCAATTAGTGCTGGTTCGACAGCGATGTCAGCCAATGGGGTGACGGGATCAGCAATTTCCTTTGCACCGAGCGCTTCAAATACGACACTGGATTCACAATTGGCCAAGAGTGGTTATACGTACACGGTGAAGTATGGTAGCGATAGCGCAACCTTTACAACGTTGTCATCAGCCTTGGCTGCCCACTCATGTTATAACGCGAATAACACGACCTCTGGGGTTGCCGATGATACGCCAGATAAGTTTACGGTCAGTTACAAGGCCGATTACCAATCAGCTGTTGTTAATGTAACGGGAACTTCACCAATTCGGGCGAACTCAAAGTTTGCCTCGAATACTGGCGGAACCTCGGATAGCATTAGCTTCAGTATTACGGATGCTAACTTGTACGCTCGTGGTTACATGTACACGGTGACAGGACCGGATGGTAAGGTATACAGCAACTTGGCGTCAGCATTGTCAGCAAATCTGATTTATGACAATACGAATAATTTAGGGTCATTGAATGATTCGGCTGTGCAAAGTTTCATGGTGTCATACCGGGCCAATTATCAATCAGCTTATTTGCAAATGGATGAAAATGCCCCAAGAAGTGCTGGGGCCATTGTTGGTTCAGCCGCTGGTGTGACGGCCGGTAATATTTCGTTTAATGTGACGGACTCACAATTGGCCGTGCCAGGGTACCAATACAATATTTACACGGCAATGGGTAGCAGCTATGCGACGTTGTCATCGGCCTTGGTAGCAGAAGGACGTTTTGATAGTACGCAAAACGTTGGGTCGTCTGATCAAAGTGCACAAGCTTACTTCGTCGTCTACACGGCCGACCAGCAAAGTGCTTATATTCAAGTGAATGCAAAGTCACCAATCAGTGCTGGTAATATGGTTGATTCACAAGTTGGTGAAACAAGTGCAGCACTGACGTTCGTCGATACGGATGATAGTGATCTTTATGTTCGTGGATACCACTACACAGTGACGGGACCAGATGGTAAGGCGTATAGCGACTTGTCATCAGCGATTGCGGCCAATAGCATTTATGACGCGACAGATAATACTGGTGCGAATGATGCCAGCGCCCAAGCCTTTACAGTGAACTATGTTGCTGATCATCAGCAAGCATCGTTAGCTGTGACGTCTGACTCACCAATCAGCATGGGTAGTGTCGTAACGACTGTATCAGGTGGGACTGCTGAGACGATTCCATTCTCATACACAGATTCACAAATTGCGGTTTCTGGTTACAGCTATCGTGTGATGGGGCCAGATGGTGAGTGGTACAGCACGTTGGCAGAAGCCCAATCAAACAACACGACGTTTGATGACACGAGTAACGCAACGGACTCAGATGCGGAAGCTCAAATGTTTACGATTAGCTATAGTGCCCTGAGTCAAGCAGCACGCGTTGTGGGGGCTGATAAGTCACCAATTCGAGCTGGCCTGACAATGGGTTCAGCGGCTGGTGTGACTAGCCAAGCAATTTCCTTTGCTAGCACGACCGATGCGACGTTGGCTCAGAGTGGTTACAGCTATGTCGTTTACATGGGTTCAAACAGTACAACGAGTTACAGCACGTTGTCGGCAGCGATGGCAGCCAATAGTTTGTATAACGACACGAATACAGCGAGCGGTGCCTCAGATGCGGATCCGCAAATCTTTACGGTCTCATATGTGGCCAACTATCAATCAGCGAACCTGGTTGTTGGGGGAAACACCCAAATTAGTAGTGGGATTACGGTTGATTCGGCAGCTGGTGTCACGAGTGGACGTGTGTCATTTGGAACTGATGATTCAGCCTTGCGTGTTGCTGGCTATCATTATACTGTGAAGACACCTGATGGTAAGACGTATGCAACATTGGAATCAGCGTTAGCTGGAACCACTGGCTTGTATGACAATACTAATAACGCGACGAATTCAGACGTTGCGCCACAAACATATACGGTTGAGTATGCAGCGATTACTCAAACGGCCGAAGTTGTCGTTGCGAAGACCAATGATAAGTATTCTGGCCAAGTGCTGGAGACCGTCACCGGAGATACTGGTGCGCCACTAGGTATTAAGTTGACAGATGAAACATTGCAGTCAATGGAGATGACCCAAGGGTATACGTATTATGTAACGGTTAGGCACGCTGATGATAGTTTAGTGACAGACGAAGCTGGGACTGTAATTCGTTATGCCACGTTGGATGAGGCAATCGCGGCGAATAATTCATTTGATGCGGTTGATGATAACGTTGAACATTCAGGTATTAAACAATTTATTCTTAATCCAGTACCGTCATATCAAGAGAGTACGTTGACGGTAACGAGTGATTCACCAATTTCAGCAGCAGCAGCCGTTGAAACAACGTCTGGCGTGACAAACAGTGCCATTTCATATAGTACGACTGACAGCACATTGGCAGTGCCGGGTTATACGTACCAAGTATCAGTTGTTGGACCGGACGGCACGACGCAATCATATGCGACGTTGTCATCGGCCTTGGCAGCGCAGTCGCTTTACGACAATACGTCAAATGGTGATACGCAGTCAGATAAGAGTGCACAAGCCTTCCAAGTTAGCTATAAGGCAGACTACCCGTCAGCCAATATTGCGTTCATGACTGATTCAGGGGCGGCACCAATGTCAGCGATTGCGGTAGCCGGCGCGACAGGTGATGTGTATGGATCCGGTTCTGGATCTAGCTTTAGCGCGGCAAGCGGGTATTACTTTACGGCAGACGGCCAACCAAGTGGCGCAAGTGTTGCAGCGGACGGGAAAACAATTTACTTTACCTTTACCTTTGATAACACCGACAATCCGGGCGCTACGGATAGCGCTGCGCAGAATTTCACACTACGGATGGCACCGGCTAGTCAATCTGGAAATATTAGCTTCTCTTATGCCGACGCGATTGGTTCACCAACGGTACCAGCTGATGTGCCATTAGCTGGGGTGACCGGTGATTCTAAGACGGGTACAATTACCGCGCCTGAAGGTTACTACATCGTGTCAATTTCCGGTGATCCATATAATGTGGTTTACACGGACGAGACGCACCAAGAGGCGACTTATTCAGTCATTCTAGATGATACCCCGAATGGTAATAGTGCCACTGATCTCGATTCACAAGATATGGTGGTCACTTTTGCACCAAATAACCAAACGGCAAACGTTATTCAAGCAATGCCGGATGGTACGACGAGTGTTGTTGACACGCAAAATGCCAAGACTAACCAATCATATGCGTATGAGTACACTACGCCAGCCGGATACTACGTAGCGAGTGGTAGTGCAGCGGCTGCTTCTGGTATGACGACTGAGATTAGTAGTGATGGTAAGACAGTTAATGTTACGGGAACGTATGATAACTCGAAGAATACGGATGCGTCAGGTACGGATGAGCAAACGCAAGATACGACCATTACGCTAAGCAAGTCTGAACAAGTGGCAATGTTTAAAATTAACGTGCCAACTTGGTCAACAACCGTGACGGCTAAGTTGACATCGGTACCAGGTTACACGGCTGACAATATTACCGTGCCACAAGGCTATTCAGACAGTGAACTTACTAAGGCTGGTTACAGTTACACAGTAACCGGGCCTGATGGTGAGATTTACGACACGATGGCGGAAGCTTTGGCTGCTAATCCAATCTTTGATAGTACGAATAACGGATCAGGGCAAGATACGGAAGCGCAATACTTTACGGTGACGTACGTTGCAGCTTATCAAAGTGCAACCATCAAGCAACAATACGCGGATGGTGCGCCAAATACGCCAGCTTTCCCACAATCTGACGAGGAACTCAACGGTAAGTCAGAACAAGTGGTTAAGGGAACGTTCAATGCGCCGACCGGGTATGAGATTTCAAATATCACGGATGCACCAGGTATCGTTTGGACGATTGCGGCTGATAAGAAGTCAGCAACCTACACCTTGACGTATGATACGGTGGCCGATACGGATGGACCAACGCAAAACACGGTCGTGACGTATACGCCATTGGCCCAAAAGGTAGTCGTTGAATTCGTCGATGAAGTTGGTCGAACGTTGACAACGGACACCAAGGTGACAAACCATACTTTGACGGGCGTGACGAATGAGACGGTTAATTATGACGACGCGTCGTTGCAAGCGGATCAAAAAATTGCGGGTTACCAATTGGTAGTTCAAAACCAAGCGGACGCGGCTAATTTCGACAACGATACGGCCGTCGACCAAAAGGTGCGTTACGTCTACCGTGATGTGCAAGCACCAACGATTACGACGACGAAGGATGAACTCGTCTCATCGAAGTCGGGGATGCCCGCAACAGAAGCTGATTTCCTAGCAGCAGTTGGCTTTAAGACGACTGATAATCAGCAGTACGGAACCAGTGTGACGACAACTGATTATGAGACGATTGCCGCGCAAGTTGCCAAAGACGGTGTCTCACGTGATGTCACGATTACAGTGAAGGATGCGACCGGTAATACGACGACCAAGACGGTGACGTTAACAGCCGTTGAAACTGCGCCAGTTTCACAAGAAACGGCGGTAAAAAAAAACACAGCAACAATTGGATGATTTGGCGAAGGATCCAGCAGCGAGCGAAGCTGATGTGGCACAAGCTAAGCAGGCATTGCAAGATGCGGTCGATCAAGCCAAGCAAGCGCGTGATGCAGCCAAGACAACGGCTAACGATGCCTTGACATCAGATGACACAACGTCGGTTGCAACGGATCCAGCCGTGGCGGATGCCATGCAAGATTTGCGTGACGCTATCGCCGCGGGGGATGCTGACACCGGCACTAGCCAAGCCATTACGGATGCGACGAATGCATTAGAAAATGCGGTCGCACGGGCGGAAGCGAAGGCGGTTGATACGGCCCCAGTTGCGCAAGAGCCAGACGTGCAAGCGAAGCAAGATGCGTTGAACGATGTGTTGAATGACCCAACGTCAACGACGGAAGCTATCGACCAAGCTAAGCAAGCTTTGCAAGACGCGGTTGATACAGCCAAGCAAGCGCGTGATGCAGCTAACCAAGCAGCCGATACGATTACGGATCAGGTTGCGGCTAGTCAGGATGATGCGGTAAAGGATGCCGTTGCTAAATTGGCGGACGCAGTGAAGAACGCGGCCAATAACGAAGGCACGACGCAAGCGATTACGGATGCCCAACAAGCAGTCGTTGATGCGGTGAAGGATGCGGCTAACACTGCACTGAACCAAGATAATACACCGGTTCAAAATGAAGCGAAGGTAATTGATGCCAAGCAACAGTTGACGGATGTTTTGAATAATCCAGATGCCACGCCAGAGCAAATTGTTGATGCGACGAACGCTTACGACAAGGCTGTCGCCGATGCGAAGGCCGACCGTGATGCGGCTAATCAAGCGGCTCAGGATGAAATTACGGCAGCTAGTCAGTCAAATCAAGCGAATGATCAATCGGTAATCGACGCGACCAAGAAGCTACAAGATTTGATTGATGCGGCTAAGACTGGTGACCCGAACGCCTTGACCGATGATATTGCCCAAGCCACGCAAGCGTTGAAGGATGCTGTTGCTGAGGCTGGTGGGGCCCAAGATGCGGCTCGTGCGGATGCAGCGAAGGCATTGAATGAAACGACACCAGTCACATATGAACCAGGGCTACAAGACAAGATTGATGCGTTGAATAACGTGTTGAACGATCCAACAGCCACGGCTGACCAGATTAACGACGCGACGCAAGCATTGCGGACCGCAACTGAGACGGCGGTCGATCAACGTTCGGCGGTCGATCAGGATGCGGCGACGGCAATTACAAATGCCCAAGGTTCAAATCAATCAGATGAGCCAAGTGTGCAAGCCGCTGAACAAGCCTTGCAAGATTTGGTTGACCAAGCGAAGACGGATAACCCAGACGCCTTGACGCAAGACATTCGTGATGCAATTAAGAATTTGCAAGATGCGATTGCAGAAGCAGCGGATAATCAAGGGGATGCGCGTCAGGCGGCCCAAGATGCGTTGAATGCGACTGCACCAGTTTCGCATGAGCAGGCCACAGCAGAGGCTATTCAAAACTTGCAAGACGTCTTGAATAACCCATCTGCAACGACAGCTGATATTCAAGAGGCGACTGAAAAGCTTACGGCAGCGACGGCGGCTGATCAGGCTACCCGTGATGCTACAAATAGCGATGCGAATAATGCAGTATCAGCTGCACAATCGTCAGATCAAGCAACCGAACCAGGTGTGCTAGACGCGATTCAACATTTGAAGGACGTGCAAGCGCAAGCCGCTGCGGATTCTTCAGATGCGTTGACAGATGATATTAAGCAAGCGATTGCTGATTTGGCGGCAGCGCAAGAAGCGGCTAAGCAAAATCAGCAGGCAGCTCGTGATGCGGCGGCCCAAGCGATTGCTGACTCACAACCGGTCTCAAACGAGGCGACTGTGACGAAGGCCCGTGACGCCTTGAATCAGCTGTTACAAGATCCAAGTTCTTCAACAGCCGATATTGAAAAGGCGACTGACGCCTTGACTGCAGCAAATACGGCTGAGCAGACGAAGCGTGACGCTATTAATCAGCAGGCAGATGCGTATGAGACTAAGGTTGCTAACTCGAACCAGCGTGAAGAACCGGCCGTTCAAGCCGCTTTGGATGCGTTGCAAGAGTTGCAAGATGAAGCTGCAACTGACTCGCCGGATGCGTTGGCAGACTTGGCACCAGTATCGAATGAGCCAGCTGTTCAAGCTGCTAAGGATGCGTTGGATAAGTTGTTGGCCGATAGCACATCAACGGCGGATGATATTAAGCAAGCCACGCAAGATTTGCTGAATGCAACCAGTGATGATAAGGCGGATCGTACAACGGCGAACACCAATGCGCAAAATGCGATGACAGATGCGCAAAATAGTAAGCAAGCGGATGAACCGGCAGTACAAGACGCACTGAAGCACTTGCAAGATGTGATGGATGCGGCTGCAAATGATGACGCCAATGCGTTGACGGCGGATATCATCGACGCACAAAAGGCGTTGGAGCAGGCGGTAGCGGATGCCAAGAACGCACAAGAACAAGCACGTAAGGATGCGGCGATTGCCATTGCAAGCACAAACCCGGTATCGAATGAACCAGGGACGGCGCAAGCACTGAATAATTTGGAAGCGGTTTTGAATGATCCAAATGCAACCCAAGCTGAGATTACGGCCGCGACGAAGGCATTACGTGATCAAACCGCAACTGATAAGCAAGCGCGTGATACGGCGAATACGAATGGTGACGCGGCGATTAAGCTAGCTCAAGCATCCGATCAATCGGATGAGCCAAGTGTTGTCGCAGCAATCAAGAATTTGCAAGATATCATGACAGCTGCAGCGACGGATACGAATACGGCGCTGACAAAGGATATTACGAGCGCAATTGCAGCCTTGCAGACGGCGGAAGAGACAGCCCAAGCTAACCAAGAGCAAGCCCGTACGGATGCGCAAACAGCTTTGGGTCAAACCGCACCTGTTTCGAATGAAGCAGCAGTGGCTGACGCAATCTCGAACTTGCAAAAGTTATTGGATGATCCAAAGTCGACTGCCAAGGAAATTGCCAACGCAACGACGGCACTAACAACAGCGGTGGCTGATGCGAATGAGAAGCGTGATGCGGCCAATGCCGCAGCTGACCAAGCTGTCTCGGATGTACCAAGTGAATTGGCATCCGAGCCAACGGTGGCGGCCGCTGATCAAGCTTTGAAAGAGTTGCAAGATGCCGCCGCTGCTGATCAATCAGATGCGTTAACAGCTGACATTGAAGCAGCCACGAAGGCGCTACAAGATGCTGTTCAGACAGCTGATCAAGCCCGGGATACGGCCCGTGATGCCGCAACAGATTTGTTGACACAAACGGCCCCATTGTCAAACGAAACCAAGGTTGCTTCAGCAAAGGATGCCTTGCAAAAGTTGTTGGATGATCCAACTTCGACGACGGCTGCGATTGAGAATGCGACAGCGACGCTGCGCGATGCTTTGCAAGCGGACGGCGCTGATCGTAACGCGGCCAATACAGCCGGAACCGGCTTAGTTGATTTGGTTAAGGGTGCACCAGCCTACGCCGATAAGACGGTACAAGATGCTGTGCAGAAGTTGCAAGATGTGATGGCTGCAGCGGCTAAGGATAGTGCAACAGATCTAACGGCTGATATCGAAGCAGCGACAAAGTCGTTGCAAGATACTTTCACAGCGGCCAACAGTGATATTGAAGCTGCCCGTGATGCGGCTAATGCTTTGCTAGGTAAGACGGCCCCAATTTCACACGAGCCAGCGGTTGCGACGGCAATTGCTGACCTTGAGAAGGTTTTGCAAGATGCGTCAAGTTCAGCAGAGTCAATCGAAGCAGCGGCAAAGGCGTTGCAAGATGCCATGACACCAGCTCAAACGGCTCGCGACACGGCTAATACAGCCGGTCAAAAGTTGCTTGATGCAACAAAGAACACGACGGCAGCTAAGGATAAGGGCGTGCAAGATGCCATGAGTCGTTTGCAGGCTGTGATGGCAGCGGCGGCTAAGGATAGCGCCACGAATTTGACGGCTGATATTGAAGCTGCGATGAAGGCGTTGCAAGCGGCTGTTAACACGGCAGACGGCGGTCGCCAAGCGGCAGTTGATGCGGCTAACGATTTGTTGACGAAGACGGCGCCGGTTTCACACGAAGCGGATGTTGCCAAAGCCATCAAGCAATTGCAGGCAGTGGTCAATGACCCAACGGCATCCGAAGCGGATATCGAAACAGCGACGGCAGCTTTGCAAACCGCACTTGATGCGGCTAATAAGGCACGAACGACGGCTAACACAGCCGGTACGCAAGCAATTAAGACGGCGCAAGCATCTGACCAATCAGCTGATCCGGCGGTACAAGCTGCGATTAAGCATTTGCAAGATGTTATGGCCGCTGCTGCGACCGATAGTGCCAATGATTTGACGGCTGATATTGAAGCCGCAATGAAGGCGCTGCAAGCGGCTGTGCAACAATCAGCTAGTGAACGTGCAGCGGCTGCTGCCGCAGCCAATGACTTATTAGGCAAGACGGCCCCAGTTTCACACGAACCAGCGGTTGCCGATGCAATTAGTAAGTTGCAAGCAGTCTTGAATGATCCAAAGGCGACGGCCAAGGATATCCAAGCAGCAACTGCGGCTTTGCAAAGTGCATTAGATGCTGCAAATGCTGCTCGTACAAATGCTAATAAGGCCGGTCACGATGCGGTGACGGCAGCTCAAAATACAGCTGTTGCTGGTGATGCAGCAGTGCAAGCTGCATTGGCTCACTTGCAAGCGATTATGGATGCAGCTGGTAAGGATAGTGCCGACGATTTGACGGCAGATATTCTGGCCGCAGTGAAGGCACTTGAAGCCGCAATTGCAACGGCCGAAGGTAAGCCAGTACCGACGGAAACGCCAGCAGTACCGGCGGCGGTTGCGACACCAGTGACTTCAAGTGGCGAAACAGCACCAGTTGTACCACAGTCTGGTGGTGCGCTACCATATGTCGCACCAAGTAACACAACTGTGCCAACGAATGTTCCAGTCCAACGTAGCGGGTTGTTACCATACACTGGCTACACGGATGACTGGCGTTTGACGGCATTGGGAATCTTCCTGTTCTCAGCTTCATTGCTGTTCGTCGCTGCTAAGCGTCGTAAGCGTGAAGAAGAGGATAAGTAAACAATAATCGGGTCAGCGATGACCAATACGAAGGTCGCTAATCTACCAACTGGTAGGTTAGCGACTTTTTGTTTTGGCCAGGGTTGCTTCCCGTGTACCGCTGGCGTACCACGCTTTTTTTATAATGCCTTCCGGAAAATGCTATAATATCGGGTTGAGAACACTTTCTTTTTAGAAGCGAATAGCGATTTAAGAAATTGGGGAATTGGGAAAATGAAAAGAGTAGAGATGCCAAAAACCGCCACGGCAAAGCGGTTTTTACGTAAAAAATTATACAAGTCAGGGAAAAGCTGGGTAGTTGCTGGTGCGGTCTGGGCAACGGCCATGGCATTCGGAGGGCAAGTTGCGTCAGCAGATGCGACCCCTGTCGTATCAAGTGAAGCAACTAATGTAACGAGTTCAGCAGCCGGTGTGCGTGTGGCACAATCGGTTGTTTTGTCGCAGCCAGCGACTAGTGTGACAACAGCCTCAACGACAACGAGCAGTGTGCCGATGAGTAGCAGCGCTGTATCATCATCAGTCGCAGCATCGTCAAGTACAAGCCTACAAGGCTTGTCAGTCATTAGCAGTCAAGCTAGCGAGACGGCTCGTCCGAGTGCGGTGTCGTCTGATTCAGTGACGCCAAGTATTTCAGCGAGCGTTTCAGTCGCTGCCAAGGTTTCAAGCAGCAGTCAGTCTGTCAGCGTGACCGCACAAAGCGCTTCGGAAAAAACAGCTTCGTCAGCTGAAGTTGTGATTGATGTACCAGCTGGTAGCAGTTTGGCATCAGGGCAACTAGCATCGCTGTCTGCTTCAGCCCAAGCTAGTCATCAAATCGTGACGGTGACACAGAAATTGGCAGCGACACCAGTAACGGCGTCATCAGCGGTTTCTAATGACGCCACGAGTTTGTCAAAGCAAATTCAATATGACGAGCAAACGGCGTCTTCTTACTATTCGCAATTGGTTAGTTTGGCTTCAAACCAACCCGCATTGACGTCAACTGTATCGCAAGCGAACTCAGTATTGGGCCAATTAAATGGCGTGACCACGTCGTTAGCTGCCGCCATGGCAGCAGCTAGTTCAGCTTACGCGCTGCAGAACAGTGCGGCTTTTTCGAGTGCCGTTTCGACGTTGACGACTTTGAGTTCAGCCATTTCATTAGACACGGCCAAGATGGGGGCTTTGGCGAACGGAGCTGGAACCGTGTTGAACGTGGCGAACGCTTCATCGGCCGCCGCGGACACTAAAAACGCCTTGAATTCAACGGCCATTAGTAATCTGTTTGGTGCCTTTACTGGCGGTGGCTTCTTTTCTAATTTGACCAACATGGTGACGGCGTTAGGCGCAGCCGGTTCAGTGGCTAATTTACAAAGTTCTTTGGCTTCGGTGGCCTCACAACTACAGGTGGCCCAATCGACAGTTGCAAACGCATCAAACGCCAGTGCACTATCGACGGCTATGAAGAGTGTTAGTGCAGCTGCTAGTATGACGAATAGTTTGTATACGGCGGTAGCAAGCGCAGCCAATACGGCGGGTAACGTGATGCCATCTGATTTCGTGCAGTCATCTGCAGCCGTGCAGCTATACCAGCAAGCGAACGCGATTTCAGCTGCGATTACCGCCGCAAGTTCAGCGGTCGATCAATTGAATGCTTGGCAAACGTTGCTCGGACCAGTATCGGCTAGTGCGGGTAGTTATTATCGTTCAATTGCGGCGGCCTACAGTCAGGCACAAAGCAACTTGGCAGAGTTGCAAAGCTTAGGCAGTGCGTTTGCTCAGAATGAATCGGCCATTATGTCATCTGGGGCCAAGGCAAAGGATATTACGTCATTAATGTCCCTCACAAACTCACAATCAGCTGCAGCCGTAGCTGACTCGAGTGCGGCTTTGTCAGCGGTAGCGGTTGGTCAAGCGGCGGCCTCATCTGCACTGACAGTGTTGCAAAGTGCGGCCCATACAAATATTGCCGATCAACAGACGGTGCTGACTAATCAGAGTTTGCGCGCAAGTACGGCAATTAAGCAGCTACAATCAATGGTCGCTGCTAATCCCACGAATCAATCATTAGCGCACGATTTGGCAGATGCTAAGTCACAAGTTGCGGTGATTACGAGTGCAGTGAATGCGCTCAAGAGCAATGACGCGCTAGTTGATACGGCGGCACCTGGTAATTTGGCCACGCTGGTTAATAATGCGTTGTTACAAGTGACCCAGGCGACCGGGGCGGCTGATGCAGCGACCGCGGATGCACAATGGATTACAGCGAAGCTAACGACCACTAATCGGCCAGGCGGTCAGGTGACAGAACAGGTGATGGTGAAGCAGGCCACAACCGCTAGTTTCACACAAACGGATCAGAAGTTAACGGTTCCTGGTTATCAAGTGACGGTCGCTGTCAATGGGAAAACCTATCCCTCGCTAGCCAAGGCGATTGCGGCTAATCCAGCGATTGCGCAACAGGATATGACATTCCAAGTGGCCTATACGCCCGATACCCAAAAAGCGACGGTGACGATTGTTGATGCCACCACCGGTAAGACGTTGAATACGGTCAATTTGACAGGATCAACCGCAACGGCGATTGATTTTGACAATGTCGCGCAGTTGGTAAACCAATATGAAACAGCTCACTACTTGGTCACGACGAATCCAACGACGGCAGGTGCCACTTTTGACAGCGATACCGCGACGACACAAACATACCAGGTGGTGTTGCGCCACGCGGTTGGCTCAGCAACGACTAGCCAAACCTACACGAATACGGTGACGTATACAGGTGCAGGGACACAGACGCCAAGTGATGCGGTGACAAGCGCGGTGGTGACCACAACCGCACCGATTGATTTGGTGACGTCATCAGTGATTACAACGACAGACGCCAAGTCGTATGGCGATGATTATTTTGCACCTGTTGCAACGGCAGATGGCGCAACGATTGATAGTGATGGTCAGCTGGTGTTTGCACCGGTTGCAACGCCAACAGTTGCAGGCTATCAAGCGGATACCACGACGGTTACCGGTAAGATTAAATTAGGTCAAGCGACGACAGCGGTGCAACAAGTCACGTACGTCCCAACCACGCAACGAATCGTAGTGACGCTAGTTGATGATACAACGGGTAAGACGTTGGGCACGGTAACTGTTACTGGGCCATCGAATGGCACGCCAAATTGGCAAGCTGTCCAAACCAAACAGGCTGACCTAGTAACAGCTGGTCTACAAGCGTTGCCAGCTAACGACCAGGTACTACAGGGGCAAACTTTTGATGCAGATGACGCCACAGACCAGCAAATTAGCTTGCATTTTGTGCACGGTGTGACGATGGCATCGGTTAAGAAACAACTCACAAATACAATTCATTACACGGGTGCGGGAGCTAACACACCAGCTGATAAGACGCAGACCGTCACGGTCACCAAGACGTATGCGGTTGATCAGTATACGGGTGAGCCGATTTCAGCCACCGCTGCGAGTCAGTATCCAGACTATCAAGCGCCAACCTACGCCGTTTCTGATGATATGGCGACGGTGAGCGAAGATGGTAAGGTTACCTTTACGTCGGTCACGACACCAGAAGTTGCAGGTTACGCGGCAAATCTAACCGCAGTGACCGGTGAAACCAATTTTGACCAAGGTGATACCAGCACCACAGTGTCGTACGCTTCATTGGCCCGAACGGTGGCGGTCATTATTAAAGACGCTGTCACGGGGGAAGTTCTGCAGACGGTCACATTAGCAGGCCAAGCCGGCAGTCCGTTGGACAAGACACCAGCGACTCAGGCGATTACTGATTTGACGAGCCGTGGCTATACTGTAACGGATAATGGTTTGACGACAGCACCAACTGTTATGCCGACGGAAGTTATGTCGCCGATTGTCGTGACGTTGGGTCACCAACAACACGAAGCGACAAAATCTGTGACACTAACCCATACGGTTGTCTATCAAACAGCAGACGGGACGACAAAAGCGCCGACTGCCACACAAACGGCAATCGTTACGCGTCATGTGATGGTTGATGATGTGACCGGTGATGAAAATGCTACCACCGTGACCTATACGGTGACTGGTGATGGAACGGTTGATGCGACTACGGGTCAGGTAACCTTTGCCCCCGTTGATACACCAACGGTAGCGGGATATACCGCTAACCACAAGACAGTAACCGCAACGGCCACGATGACCTCGCCTACAAAGCATGATGTTGTGATCTATACACCAGCAACGCAGACAGCGACTGTCACGATTGTTGATGCAACCACTGGTGCCACGTTGACAACAATGACGTTGACTGGCTCATCGAATAGCACTGTACCAACGGATACCGTGCAAACGTATCTTGATAAGCTAAAGGCCGCGGGCTACGATGTGGCTGGCGCCTTACAGCCATTATTACAACAAACGTTTGATACTGATGATACAGTCGATCAACCTTACAAGTTGACGGTCTCGCACCATGTGAGCCAGCAAAGTGAGACCCGCACGTCAACGAATACAATCAAATATATTGGCGCACCGACGGCTATTGACCCAGTAACACAAACGGTCGATGTGACCCGGACGTATAGTGTTGATGATGTGACGGGACGCGAAATTCAAGCGACGGATGCTGACCAATACGGTACTGCATATCAAGCCGAACACTTTACTGGTAGTGATGATGCGGTTGCCACGGTGGATGGGACGACAGGCGTGATTACCTATCGGACAATTCCAACCAAGCCACAGGCTGGGTATACCGCGAAACCTGATCGCATTGATGCGGTCGCCACGTTTGATAATCTAAACGTTAATGAAGTTGTGCAGTATGACGCCAAGCCACAACGCGCGCAAATTACATTTGAAGACGCTATGGCAGATAAGCATGTGATCACGACTGTTTATCTAAAGGGCGAAACTGGCGGCGCCATGGATCAAACTGAAGTACAAGCACAAATTGCGGCCTTGGAGAAGGCGGGCTATGTGTTGGTAACGAATACATTCCCAACGACGGCAATCTTTGACGCACAAGATGATGGTGAGGCTGAACCATCACAGTTGTATGAGATTGTGTTTAAGCATGGCGTGACAACCACAACGGCTACAAAGCCAGTCAGCAGCACGATTATCTATCAAGGAACGACGACTAAGGTACCGGAAAAAGTTGTGTCAGCGGAAGTGACCAAGACACAGTCGGTGGATGCGGTAACGGGTGATGAAATTTTGCCGGCGGATGCTGCTAAATATGATGGTTACCAAGCGCCGAAGTATGCTCTAGCAACGGAGAACGCAGCAGCTAGCGTAGATGCGCAGACTGGGGTTGTTACGTTTGCACCGGTCACGACGCCAAGTATGCCAGGTTACACGGGTAATCCAACGCAAGTCACGGCGACGGCTAGCTTTGATAATCCAACGACAACTGCGGTAGTAACTTATACGCCAGCAGAACAGACGGCGCTGGTCACGATTCATGATGAAACAACGGGTAAGGACTTGCCAGCGATTAACCTAGCCGGCAAGACCGGTGATGCGGTTGATTTTACAACTGTTGAGCAGGCGTTGCAGGCGTACGTTAAGAAGGGTTATGAAGTTGTTTCCGATCAGGAATTAGTGGCAGGGACGCTATTTACACCGGCCACAGATGATCAGCAAACGTTCCAAGTGACGTTGCGCCATGCGACGAAGTTGGAAACGGCGCCAATTGATATGACAAACACGATTAATTATCAAGGGGTAACGTTACCAACGACGACGCAACACGTGACGGTCACCCGGACGGATACCCGGGACTTGGTGACAAACCAGGTGGTGGCGTCAACGTATACGGTGCCGGCTGATGCGCCAGTCACGATTGACGAGGCAACCGGCGCAGTCACGTTCGCACAAATTGATTCACCAGCGGTGGCAGGATATACAGCGAGTCAGCAGAGTGTGCACCAACAAGTAACGGTGCAACAACCTGCGGTGAACAACACGGTGGTGTACACGCCTGATATGCAAACCGTGATTGTGCAGTATGTTGATGTTAATGGTGATAAGACGGTTGCGACGGTCACGATTAATGGGCGCAGTGATGCAAAAATTGATACGGCAACAGCGGATAAGACGCTGGCTAATTTGAAGGCGGCCGGTTACGTGATTGTTGACGCAGGTGATTGGCCAGCTACTTATGACACGGATGATGCGACACCACAGCAGGTGACGGTACGCTTGGATCATGGCACAACAACCCAGCAAAGCAGTTATCCGGTTCACTATACGGTTAGTGCGGTGACCGCACCAAATGGCCAGCCGGTGGTCGTGGCCACACAAACAGCGACCGTGACGAAGACTGTCGTTGTCGATGCGGTCACGAAAGCGGTACTGACGGATCAAGCGCCAACCTATGCCATCACGGGTGATGCAACTATTGCGACTGATGGGACGGTGACGTTTAAAACCGTGACCGTACCAGCTAAACCAGGCTATACGGTGACGCAATCAACGGTTAACGGCCAGTTAACACCGCAACAGCAAGCCGGTCAAACGACCGTGACGTATGAGCCCGATGTGCAAGTGACGCATGTGATTGTGCGTGATGCAGTAACGGGTGAAACGTTAACTAGTTATCCGGTGTCAGGGGTGACGGATGCAACTGTACCGTTGACGAGTTTGCCGGATGTGGTGGCGAAGTATGTCAAGGCGGGCTATGTCGCACCGGATGCTTTGCCGAGTCAGGTTGCCTTTGGTGCGACTGGTGCGACTGATGTAGTAGTGACCTTAGCGCACGGTTCAGCTGTGCAAGTCACACAACACAAGGTGACGAACACGGTGCACTACGTTAATGCACCAACGGCATTGGCTGATGTTGTTCAGTCAGCAGTTGTGACAAAGACGATTGTTGTTGATGCGGTAACGGGTCAACAAACAGCTCAGGCAACGTACCAAACAACGGGTGCGACAGTCGATGCCAAAACGGGTGTGGTTACTTTCCCACGGGTCACGACCCCAACGCAACCTGGTTATACACCAAATCAGCGCCAAGTGACGGGGCAAACGTCATATGATGCTGATGGGTTAGAACAAGTAACCTATACAGCTGATCAACAACGCATTCATGTGGTTTACGTGGATGACGATGCGCATGGTGCGGTCGTACAACATGGCGCGGATGTCATTGGCCGTTCGGATGAAGATGTTTACTTCCAACCAATTGAATTAGCAAATTATGATATTGCATCAGTTGATATGCAGGATGCCCAAGGCTTTGATCATGATGACAAGCGTGATCAAACAATTACCATTCATTTGACGCATGATGTTGGGACGGTGGTTGTCGCAGTTAACCGCAATGTTAGTTACCAAACGAGTAATGGTTATCCAGCGCCAAAGCAGGTGACGCAACAAGTGACGCTGCAGGGGCAAATGGATTTGATTACAGGTCAGGTAACGTGGCAACCGGTGACGGTAGCTGCAGTTGATACACCAACGATGACAGGCTTTACTGCTGATCAACGCCAGGTAGCAGCGGTGACTGTCACGTCACCAACGGACGTTCAAGATGTGACGGTGCATTACACACCACAGCAACAGCAGGCTCATGTGGTGTACGTGGATGATGACCAAGATGGTCGGATTGTACAAACTGGTCCAACAATCACGGGCTTGGGTGGTAGTCATGCCACAGTAAAGCCGGTTGGCGTACCGCATTATCACGTGATTAACGAAATCGGTGGCATTGACTTTGACTACGATACAACGACTGATCAAACGATTGTGGTGCATTTAGGCCATGATCACCGTCTTGTGACAACGACAGTGCAACGACCAATTCATTATGTTGACCAGCATGGCCACCAGCTTGTACCAGATACTGTGCAAGCGACCGTTTTGACGGGGGATGAAGATTTGGTGACGCAGGTTATTACCTGGTTGCCAAGTGAATTGCTAGCTGAAGCAACGCCGGTAGTGGCGGGCTATCAGACGTCAATGGCTGAAGTCGCAACGGTTGCGGTGACCATGCCAGGTGATTTGCCTGCGGTGACGGTTGTCTATCAACCACTTCCGGTGACGACCGTGCAACCAAAGCGTCCGGTTAAGCAGCAACCAGTTGTGAAGCATGTGCCAGCTAAGTCAGTAGTACGGCCAGTTACGAAGGTAAATACTAAGCAAGTTGTCGCACCAGCGCCGGTGCCAGTCGCAGTTGCACAACCGATGCAAGCGGGGATGACGACGACGGCTAGTGCACCAGCAACGTCAGTGATTACGGCAGCGGAGCGCCCATTGGTAACTAGCGAAACTAATTCAGTTTCAGCAGCAACGTTGCCAGAAACTGGTTTTGAACAAGAATACTGGCTAACGATTGCTGGTTTGCTAAGCTTGTTGGCGACAGCTGGTGTGGTTTTGAAAAAGGTTTTGTAAATTAATGGTACTGGGAGGCTAGAAACCTAGAGTTTCCGGCCTCCTTTCTGTTTGCAGACCTGGTAAGATGGAAGTAAAGAAAAATTGGAGAGGTTTGCCAAAATGGCTAAGAAAAAGAAAAATCCCGTGACAACGTGGGTCAAGCGACTCGCTGCGCTATTTATGCTGTTCCTGATGTTATTTGGTGTGTTCTGGGCGGCGCGTTCAGCTTTCATTCAGAATGAACCAACGAGCAGTAAAAAGGCCCAACAATCATCAGCTAAGGTGGACACGCCGATTGCAGAACTCATTCTAACGAATGGGGAGTCGTATATTTTGCCAGGCACAGATACGATTTCAAAGAATCCGGAAACGGTGAAGTCGATTGTTCGTCAGTCGGACGGTAGCTACATTATTACGAAACCAGATGATCAAACCCGGGTGAAGGTCTTGAAAAACCAAGTTCGCCAGGTTATTCATGAAAAGTAAGCGAAATTGTTTGATACAATAGACGTATTAAAATGGATTTGGGAGATAACGTAATGAAGATTGCAGTGATTGGCTCAACTGGTATGGCAGGACGCGCAATATTTGAAGAAGCAACAACACGTGGTCATGAAGTGACGGCCATTGTCCGGAATGTCGAAAAGGCACGTGCTGAACTTGGCGCCGGGGCAACGCTGTTGGTATCAGATATCTTTGATTTAAAGCGTGCGACGTTAGAACAGTTTGATGTTGTGGTCAATGCATTTGCCAACCACAAGGAGGCATATTTGAATTTGGATGCGGTGACGCATTTGATTCATGAATTCCGTCAATCAGAAACGCGTGTTATTTTCTTATTGGGGGCGGCTTCGTTAATTCAAGCCAATGGCACACGCCTCTTTGATTTCTTGGTCGAGCTACCAGGTAACGAAGCTTGGATTGATGAACCACGTTATGGTGTGCTGGAATTAGACATTTTGCGTGCGACGCCAGATGTGAACTGGACTGGTGTATCACCACAACAAAACTTCACGCCAGGACCAGCCAGCGAACACCGCATTGCGTTGAACGATTTGCTATTGTCAGCAGATGGCAAGTCACATGTTACGGCCGGTAACATGGCGGTCGGCGTGTTAGACGAAATTGAAACACCCCAACACATCCGTGAACGCTTCACGGTTTCAGATATGTAAGTAATTAAAAGTCATCCAGTTGCTTGATAGCGATTGGATGACTTTTTTTGTGTCGTACTATCGCACGAGTAACATGTTCGGCTGGTATCCTGCGCCTTTGTTCAAAACATCGGCAACCGAATGGCGCAGACGCCATACTTCGTCGCAACGTGGCGACCCGTGAGCCTCACTGGTCAAAAACCGTGCCTAAACCACTAATTTTTGGTAAACTTAATTTTCGGACAAACAAATTTTAGGAGTTTTTTTATGACAGAACATTTGGTATTACGCGCCTTGCAGGTGCTATTAATCATTGCATTAATTGGGATGGCAATTCTGTACATCACCACAATGCGTCGCAACAAAGTAAACCTACTCCAAAAGTTTGTCCCGGGATTCATCATTGGGTTTATTACAGATTTCGGTGATACGATCGGTATCGGTTCATTCGCAACGACGACCGCGTTCTTCAAAGGCTTTAAGTGGCTGGATGATGATCGTAAGTTGCCGGGTACAATGAATGCTGGTCATGCAATCCCAGTGTTTGTGGAAGCATTGTTCTTCCTCACATCCGTTAAAATCGAAGTGTCAACTTTGATTCCAATGACGTTGGCGGCGGTGGCCGGGGCGGCATCTGGTACGCGTATTACGGCTAATTGGCCAGTGCGTAAGATGCAACGTGGGTTATCGATTGCTTTGACGCTAGCAGCTGTTACAATGTTCATTAAGTTGCTGACGAATCCAGGCCATGCTGAATCAATGACGACCCACGGGTTGCATGGTTGGCTACTTGTCTTGGGTTTGGTGGTCAACTTTACGTTGGGGGTATTGATGACCATTGGCTTGGGAAATTACACACCAGAGTTAATTTTCTTCTCACTAGTCGGTGTTAATCCATTGGTTGCCTTTCCAGTGATGATGATGGATGCTGCTATGATCATGATGACGTCAGCGATTGGCTTTGTGAAGACTGGCCGTGTTGAGTGGCGTGGTTTCACCGGTATGGCAATTGGTGGTGTTATCGGTGTTATCGTGGCCGCAAAGTTAGTGACCAACATTAACATTGCCATTTTGAGCTACTTTATCGTCGCACTAGCGTTGTACACGGCATTTAATCTATTCCGTGATTCACGTCAACCAGAGCCAGCAGATATTATTAATCGCGATAACTAATTTTTAAAAGCAATGTTGCCAGAAAAAATGGCAGCATTGCTTTTTAATTTTTATTAATCGTGAGAACTAAACAATCATGTTATAATCATGTTATAAGGAGGTGAGGGACGTGCAACATTCTAAGGAATTAAAAGTTAGACGTGTTGGTAACAGCCTGGGTGCTATCTTTCCAGCAAGCTGGGGATTGAGCGAAGGTGATACAGTTCCGTACGAAGAAAACGAAGAGAGTATACAACTTCAGTTACATGAAGCTATTATGAAACATGATCGAGAGTTGATTGAAAAAGGCTTTGAAGATTTCGAAAAGGGCCTCATTGTCTCTGATCAAGAGATGGTTAGTCGGTTTGGTGAGTATGGATGGAAGTGAACCGTATTGAGGAACGTGAATATAAAGTTGTTAAGTTAACCTCTTTTGCGGATTCGTTGGCTGAACAGATTGAAATTTGGGAATCGTTGGGTTTAAGTAAAAGTCAGATTACACGATATGTTACTGACATTCAAACGGCCGTTGACTCGTTGAGTTATTGGCCAGGTAGATTTCAAGATGTGACCGATCAATATGGATTTGTGGAACCTACGCATCGTATTCCAATCGGAAATGTATATGCGGTATTTTATAGAATTAAGCCCGATATCAACTCAGTGATTGTGGGCGCGTTATTTGACCGACGACGGTTTAAAGTTAAATTTTAATTCAACCGTTGATTTCAACTGTTATTGGTATCTGTTTATTGGAAAAGACGCGTGCTATAATGACTATATTACATGAGCGAATCTAGTAGGGATTTTGGTGGACATGCAGAGAGCTAGCGGACGGTGTGAGCTAGCCAAGGCCAAAACCTGAATTACACTCGCACAAACATCATGTACGTCACCCCAACGTTACTGGGAAGATGAGTGGTCACGAAATATCGTGGCAATTTAGGTGGTACCGCGTTTAACAGCGCCCTAATCAGTGTTAACTGGTTGGGGTGCTTTTTATTACCCCAACCAAAAAGAATGTCATCATTTTTTAGAGGAGAGTAGCTATGGCAGAAGACATTTTGCAAGAACTAGCATGGCGTGGTGCCATCAATCAAACAACCGATGAAGATGGTCTACGTGAGCAAATGACCAAGGAACAAATCGGTGTGTACGTAGGAATCGACCCAACCGGGGATTCAATGCACATCGGGCACTTGATTCCATTTATGATTTTGAAGCGATTCCAATTGGCTGGTCAAAAGCCAGTAATCGTTGTGGGTGGTGCCACTGGTTCAATCGGTGACCCATCAGGTAAGAAGTCAGAGCGTAAGTTGTTGTCACAAGAGGACGTGGCAGCTAACGTTGAGAAGATTCGCGCCCAGATGGTAAAGTTGTTCGGTGAAGATGGGTTCACAATTGTGAACAACTTTGACTGGTTGGGTAAGTTGTCATTGCTCGACATGTTGCGTGAGTACGGTAAGTTGTTCTCAATTAACACCATGTTGGCTAAGGATGTCGTTGCGTCTCGTTTGGAAGCCGGCATTTCATTTACGGAATTTACGTACCAAATCTTGCAATCAATTGACTTCCACGAGTTGTGGAAGCGTGAAAATGTGCGTTTGCAAGTTGGTGGTTCAGATCAATGGGGTAACATCACGGGTGGTATCGATTTGATCCACAAGCTTGAGGGTGGTGAGGCACCGGCCTTTGGTTTGACAGTGCCTTTGCTGTTGAAGGCTGACGGTACAAAGTTTGGTAAGACTGAAGGTGGTGCCGTTTGGCTTGACCCTGAAAAGACGACGCCATTCGAATTCTACCAATTCTGGTTGAACACAGCTGATTCTGATGTTGAGAAGATGTTGAAGTACTTTACGTTCTTGTCACAAGACGAAATCGACGCCTTGGTAGCCGACTTGCAAGAAAATGCGTCTGCGCGTCATGCACAACGTCGTTTGGCACAAGAAGTGACGACATTCGTGCACGGTGCTGAGGCTGTTAAGACGGCTGAAACGATGACGAAGGTGTTGTTTGGTAACGCCGACGTCGCCGAATTGACGACTGAAGAAGTGGCAATTTTGGCTGGTAATGTCCCAACGTTTGAAATCGACAATGCTGAAATCGGTTTGTTGGACTTAGTTGTGGCAGCCGGCTTGGAAAAGTCAAAGACAGCTGCACGTAAGTCAGTTAAAGACGGTGCCATCCGCATCAATGGTGAGCAAATCACTGATGAAGAAGCCGTCATTAACCCAACTGCAAAGTACGATGGACAATATGTCATCGTGAAGCGCGGTAAGAAGAAGTGGGCCGTAGCGGTCGTACGTTAATGAAAAAATGCCTGATGGAAATCTCCGTCAGGCATTTTTTCATTAGTGATGACGCTCGCTACGTGAAGTAGGCTGTTGGTCAACTTCAGGCTGTGGTGTGGTTTGTTCTTTTAGAATTGGTGCGTCGGCCATTGTTGTTGTTTTAACAATGGCTTCTGAACCGGCGCCACTAATTTTCTCGTACAACAACTTATGCTGGGGTCGGAAAATTGTAATCAGCCAATCAATGACCAAAATCACTGCTGGGGCCGCGAACAGCAAGATGAACGTATAGGTACGGTTCAAAGTTTCAGCTGAAACGGTTCCGGTTGAGCCAATCAATTGGAGCCAGAATGGGAAAAAGTAAATGGTAAATCCAACCATTAAAGCGTTACGAACAATGATGCGCCAACGTTGTGACTTGGCGACATCGTAACGAATACGTACGACCATTTGTCCCAAAGTTGCACCGAGCAAAAGTGGCACAACACCCCAGACAATGATATAAGACAAGATGTCAGCACTCGTTTCATTGGGCAAAATTTGCGTCAAAACGAAACTAATGGCCGTTGCAATAACGAAATCTAAACCAAATGATAGTAAGCGACGCACTAATGTCACACGGTGGCCAAGACTGCGAGCCCGCTCATCCATGCGATCACGGGATGGCAATAGGATGCCGAGTAATGGCGCGAAAATCCAGCCAATCAGGCCACCAGTGGTGTTCAAAATCAAATCATCAACGTCGAACAAGCGGTACGGACGCCAGTAGATATGGTACAAACCGGTGTATTGGGTTGTTTCATAAAAGAGCGTCAGCATGAATGTCAAAATTAAGGTGGTGAAGAAACCACGCTTGAAATAGAAGTGCAAGTACATGCCGAATGGCACGGTTAGTAAGACGTTAAAGGCCGCTTGCGTAAAGGATGGATCCAATAGACCGGCTTTCAACCCACCGCCGTGGAAGTAGGGGTTGTCTTGGAAGAAGGTCCGAACAACTTGCAAGGGATCTAAATTACGCGTTGGCGCGCCGATTGCTTGCAAGTGTTCGAGGGTTGCTTCCGTTGGCAACGGCAAAATAACCAAGAAAAATGCTGTCGTGAAATAAAAAACAAAACTAAACGTCATTACCGTGTGCCAAAAGGTCACGGCACCATAACGACGATACTGTAGGAATAAAAATGGAATGAATAGCGCTATCAAAATAATAGGAAATGCAATGATAGCGTCGATAATAGGAACGCCAAATCCGCTCACGAGACTTACCTCCGTTTTTCTGTCATAATGAATTATACAGGGTTGTAACAGTAAATTCACTTAAACTTCACTTGTTAAAAAACAAGCAAAGTCGCCCTTTGTGGACATTGTCGCAAATTATTTTTCACAATCTTGGCTTTTTTTGTTGCATTTACTTTTCGTAAGTGTAAAATAAAGGTCATCAATTAAGAGAAATAGTATTTTTGAAACGAAAGAAGGAATAATACTCATGGCTACGATGAAGGCTGTTGTATTTGATGAATTTGGTGACGTTGACGTATTCCACGAAGCAGAAGTGGAAAAGCCAGTTTTGACGAAGGGTAGCATCTTGATCAAGCAAGCTGCTATCGCAATGGACCCATACGACGTGAAGTTCCGTGCCGGTGCCTTTGGTGTACCAGCTAAGGAAAACATGATCGGTGGTTCAACGATTGCCGGTGTTGTTGAAGCGGTTGCGGCTGATGTAACTGAGTTCAAGGTTGGTGAGCGTGTTGTGGCAGTTCCTCACGAGCACGGTTACGCAGAGTACGCCGTTGTTGACGCTGACACTGCTGGTCACTTGCCAGATTCTGTTTCATTCGAAGATGCTGCTGCATTGGCTTTGGGTGGTCAAACTGGTTACCAAGCCGTTGTTGACGCTTTGAACTTGCAAGAAGGTGAGTCAATCTTGATTCACGGTGGTGCTGGTGCCGTTGGTTACGCCGCTTTGCAAACGGCTTTGTACCGTGGCGCATCAAAGATTTACACGACTTCATTGCCAACTGATATTGATTACCTACACGAGTTGAACGAAGACATCGTGGCAATCGACTTCACGACGCAAAAGTTTACTGACGTTATCCCAGAGTCATCAGTTGATACTGTTGTTGAAATCATTGGTGGTAACAACGCTTTGGGTTCAATGCAAGTTTTGAAGGATGGTGGACGTATCGTATCTACTGTTCCTTTGGGCGATGACGTTAAGGCTGCTCGCGATGCCAAGAACATCAAGGGTGACTACTACGTGATGCAATCAACGACTGAAGTTTTGACGCAATTGATGGAACACTTGGGAAATGGTGACTACAAGGTTGCTGTTGCTGAAGTAAAGCCATTTAGCTTGAAAAACTTGAAGGAAGGTCACAAGATTGTTGAAGCACAAGCCGTTCGCGGTAAGGTTGTTTTGACGTTCTAATTGACTAATTAAAACTAATCGACAAATTAAAAATCCGCATGACCTTTTCCTACCGGTCATGCGGATTTTAGTATATAGTAGTGTCGGAAAGTGGGACAGGGATGCTGCCTGTAATTAAGAAAGCAGAAGAAGGATAAGAACATGACACAAGAACCACTTGTAACGGTTGCCGTTTTGAGTCATAACCTAGAAGGCTATATCGGCCACAGTTTAAAAACAATTAATAAGCAAACGTATCGGAATATGGATATTGTCATTTTAGATGATGCGTCAACGGATGATACATTGACGGAAATTAATCACTGGGTGGCCCGTGATGAACGGATGCGTTTGATTAAGAATAACAAGCGACGTGGTGTGGCGGCGATGCGTAACCGCGCCCTGAAAGAAATTCGCGGTAAGTACTTTATCTTCGTGGATGGGGATGATCAATTAGCACCAGCCTTTGTTGAAACGCTTGTGAAGGGCCTTGAAGAAAATCCCGATGTTGATATCGCAAGCGTCGGCTTTAGCTGGGGTGCAAGTGGTGTACCTAAGAAGGCAAACGAAGTTAAGTTCCGTCGCGTTGATCGGGCGGCAATGTTCGAAGGGGTTACGCACCGTGGCCATGTCATTTCAGGCATGGTCTGGAACAAGGCGTACCGTTCAGCTAATCTGTTAGATAGTCGTGTCCGTTTTGATGAATCCTTAGAGTTAGCCGAAGATCACTTGTGGATTGCCCAATTGGTCGCATCAAAGGCGATGTCAGAGTATTCAATCTTTGCATCGGATGTCTTGTACAACAAGGTATCGCGGTCAACGAGTATTATTCACACAGCCTCACATGCTTTACGTGAGCGAGAACGCGAGATTGATCAACAAATCGCCCGTATCGGGGATAACATAATTTAGCGATGATGAAGCAGTGTGGCACTAAACGGCACACTGCTTTTTTGTTGTGTGTCGTGCTA
This sequence comes from Weissella sp. MSCH1, assembly GCF_045799135.1. Taxonomy (NCBI): domain Bacteria; kingdom Bacillati; phylum Bacillota; class Bacilli; order Lactobacillales; family Lactobacillaceae; genus Weissella; species Weissella sp. MSCH1. Next base: position 36,446 of record NZ_JBJMBA010000038.1, read on the forward strand.
TCGCACGAGCAACAGTCCCGGGTGGTATCCTACGCCTTTGTTCAAAAACTCGGCAACCGAATGGCGCGGACGCCATTCAGCGGGGCAAGTAATTCCCCCTAAAGCCTCAAGGTCTGTATGGGCTTTTCTGAATAGCGCCGGCCATGCGGCATGTTGCCGATTTTTGAACGCTCCGGATACCACCCGGGCCTGTTGCAGCAGCCGAGATGTTCTCTGATATTTGGGAGTGTCAATGATTGTGGCATAGTGGTAGAGGGTCCAATGATGATTATCAAACAAACAGAGAATGCCTCGTCGCAACGCGGCGACGAAAGAAACTAAACACAAAAGGCTGTTCAGTATTTTCGCTGAACAGCTTTTTTTAAAGGTCATGTTTACTTTCCAAAAATTCGTCATATTGTAGCTTTGATTGTGAGACTTGCGTTCGTTGTTGAGGCCCACGACGGCTAAACAACATGATAATAGGACTGCTTATCAATGATAATAATCCTAAGCCTAGTAATACTTTTCCCATAAAAATCCTCCTGCAAGTGACAAGACGTTTCACTCAGAAACAAGCTGATAGTCCGTGTGGAAACTTTTTTCGCTGATGACACGATAGGTATTCTCAGGTGACTTTATTAAGTACCAACCGGTTGTGCCCATACTTACCCCTAGTCGAGGTGTTGCGATAACGAGTACATCTTTTTCCGGTGTATTCCACCAGATTAGTTTGCGATTAAAAGCTGTCTTTACCCAATCTGGCGTATCGCCAGTAGTCGTGATTTGCCATGCATCAACCTGACTGTTGTTAATTATTGCTTTCATAAGAATATCCCCACTGAATGTATTGGGGACAGTATGGAACACTAATAATTATTATGCAAGCGATTGGCTTACTTTTTGTAGTTGACAAAACTCTCATTTTAATCTCATAATTGTGACACATCAAAAATATTAGGGGAAATAATTATGGGGAAGACACAGGTAGCAGATTTAGATTGGGATAATCTTGGCTTCGCGTATCATGATTTGCCATACCGGTATCGTGCAGTTTACCGGAACGGGGCATGGGAGCCTGGTGAGCTTATCACAGATAGTGATTTTCAAATTAGTGAAGCCGCGGTTGCACTACATTATGGGCAACAAGCCTTTGAAGGGCTGAAAGCTTATCGTCGCCCAGATGGTGGGGTTAACTTATTCCGCCCGGATCAAAATGCGGCGCGCATGGCGCGCTCAGCTGAACGGTTGCGGATGCCAGCCTATCCAGAAGATTTGTTTGTCGAGGCGGTGAAGCAAGTTGTGGCTGCGAATCAAGAATTCGTCCCACCATATGGTTCGGGAGCAACCCTGTATCTCCGACCATTGTTGATTGGCTCAGGTCCTGCCGTCGGGGTACATCCAGCTGATGAATATATTTTTAACATTTATGCGACGCCGGTTGGGGCCTACTATAAAGGTGGCCTAACACCGACTGCGTATGTCACTAGTGAATACGACCGGGCTGCCCATGGTGGTACGGGGCAAGCGAAGGTCGGTGGCAACTATGCGGCTTCGATGCTCCCCGGTGAACAAGCGCACGCAGCTGGGTACTCCGATGTGGTGTATCTTGACCCACGATTGCATGAAAACATTGAAGAACTTGGGTCAGCAAACTTCTTCGGTATTACGCGGGATGGTCGTTTCTTAACGCCAAAGTCGCCCTCAATTTTGCCATCAATTACGAAATATTCATTGCTGGCCTTAGCTAAAGAAGCTGGTCTGCAACCTGAGGAAACCACGATTAGTATTAATGACTTGGATCAATTTGAAGAAGCTGGTGCAATGGGAACCGCAGCGGTTATTTCACCGGTTGGTTCAATTACGCACCATGGCAAAAAGCACGTGTTTTATTCTGAAACAGCGGTGGGACCAAAGACACAAGCGTTGTATGACCGCTTAACTGGTATTCAATTTGGTACCGAAGTTGGTCCGACCGATTGGGCAGTCGATGTGCCGTTACAATAACTGAAAAATTACCTGAAAACCGGTTTGGATGAGCGTTATCCGACCGGTTTTTTACATATTTTTGATAAATAAAGCAATAACTAGATAAAAACTTTTCATGAAAACGCTTGCATAATAAAAAGTAAGCGCTTACAATAAATGTATACCTTGATGAAAGGTAAATTAATAATTTATTAGAAACATATCATTTAGTATTTGGTATTGGGGGAAATAATCATGGCAGAGAAGACGATTATGTTAGCTTGTGCAGCAGGTATGTCAACGTCAATGTTGGTTAAGAAGATGCAAGATGCCGCTAAGGCTGCTGGCAAGGATTATGAAATCTTTGCAACATCAACGTCAGATGTTGATGAGAAGTTGGCAAGCAGCAATAAGCCAGATGTTGTATTGCTTGGCCCTCAAGTGAGTTACATGAAGAAGGAAATCCAAGCCAAGACGGATGCCGCTGGTGTACCATTGGACGTTATTAACATGATGGACTACGGCATGATGAAGGGCGACAACGTATTGAAGACGGCGGAAGCACTTATCTCTTAAAGAGTTACAAGCAGCGATTTAGTCATGAGTTAATATTCGGGGGACGACGTAATGGACGACGAGCGTATGGCGGTTGTAATGGGATTGATTATGCACGGTGGTAATGCCAAGGGGCAGGCTTTCCAAGCTATTCAATTTGCAAAGGCAGGTCAGTTCGATGAAGCTGACGAAGCATTAGCAGCAGCAAATCAAGAATTGAAGGAAGCACATGATGTGCAAACCGATATGTTGACCAAGGAAGCCCAAGGCGAGCATACCGAAGTTGATTTGTACATGGTGCATGGTCAGGATCACTTAATGAATGCCATTACTTTCCGTGATATGGCTGTTGAACTGATTGCGTTGATGAAGCGGGTACAAGCATTGGAGGAAAAGTGATGGTAAAAGGATATCGCATGCCCGACGGCTTCCTTTGGGGAGGGGCCGTTGCAGCGCACCAGCTTGAGGGGGCTTGGGACGTTGATGGCAAAGGTGTATCAATTGCGGATGTGATGTTAGCTGGTAAGAATGGTGTGCCACGTGAAGTGACTGATACGGTTCTGCCGGATGGCAACTATCCAAATCACCGTGGGATTGATTTTTATCACACTTATCCAGCTGATTTTAAATTGATGAAGGAGTTGGGCTTGAAAGCTTTCCGGACATCAATTGCTTGGACTCGGATTTTTCCAAATGGGGATGAGACGGAACCAAATGAGGCAGGACTCGCATACTACGACGCCTTGATTGATGAAATGTTGGCGAATGGCATTGAACCAGTTTTGACGTTGAGTCACTTCGAAATACCGTATCATTTGGTGACTGAGTATGGTGGCTGGCGCAATCGTCAGTTGATTACATTCTTTGAACGATTTGCTCGGGTTGTCTTTGAGCGATTTGGGGATCGCGTGAAATACTGGATGACGTTCAACGAAATTAACAACCAAACATCATGGATGGATCCACATCCAATGTTGCAAAACTCAGGGTTGAAGGATTATGACGAAGCAGATGCGGAAGAATTGATGTACTTGGCATCACACCATGAGTTGGTGGCCTCAGCATTGGTGACGAAAGCCGCGCATGAAATCAATCCGAATATTCAAGTTGGTGACATGATTGCGATGAATCCGGTTTATCCGGCAACTTCGAAGCCTGAAGATATTATGATGGCTGAACGCGCCATGCAAGCACGTTACTTCTGGGGGGATGTACATGCTTTGGGACAATACCCAAATTGGTTGCGTAAGTATTGGGAACACAAGGGCTTTGATATCGATGTGACGCCAGAAGATGAGGCTATCTTGGCCGCGAACACGGTTGATTATGTGGCGTTCTCATACTACATGTCATGGACAGTAACGGATACTGGTGATGAATGGCTCGCCTACAACGAAGAAAGTAATCATGGTGATAATCCATTCTTACAGAAGTCGGATTGGGGCTGGCAAATTGATCCAGTCGGCGTCCGTTGGGCCATGAACTGGATGTGGGATCGCTGGCATAAGCCAATGTTTATCGTTGAGAATGGCTTTGGTGCTTATGACAAGTTGGAAGCTGATGGTACCGTACATGATGATTATCGCATTGCCTACTTCCAAGGCCACATCGAAGCAATGGAACGCGCGGTTGTGTTGGATGGCATTCCGCTAATCGGTTACTTACCATGGTCAGGCATCGATATTGTCTCAGCTTCAACAGGTGAGATGTTGAAGCGATATGGCTTTATCTATGTTGATTTAGACGACATGGGCCAAGGTAGCGGCGAACGGTATCGTAAGGATTCGTTCAAGTGGTACCAGCGGGTGATTGCATCTAACGGTGAAGATTTGGAGGTGTAGGATGACGCAACCAAACATGCCGGCAGATTTTTTCTGGGGTAACTCAGTGTCGTCAATGCAGACGGAAGGTGCCTGGCAAGAAGACGGTAAGGGGCTATCAGTGTATGATGTGCGACCGGCAACTGATCACACAATGGATTGGCATGATGCGATTGATGAGTATCATCGTTATGCCGAAGATTTGGATTTGATGGCGGATATGGGGATGAACATGTACCGTATCCAAATTTCATGGTCCCGAGTTGTGCCTGATGGTGATGGCGCATTTAATGAAGCTGGCATCCAGTATTACAGCGATTTGATTGATGCGATGATTGCCCGTGGTATTGAACCAATGGTGAATTTATATCACTTTGATATGCCACTGGCGTTAGCGAAATCAGATAATGGTTTTATGTCACGGCATACGGTTGACGCCTTTGTCCGGTTCGGCGCCGAGATGTTCAAGCGTTTCAGTGATCGGGTCAAATACTGGATTACATTCAATGAACATAATCTGTATTTTACCGATGAGGTGTTTGAGATTTCAGGTTATGACCATGGGGAGCGGACGTTATCAGATATGTATCGCATCTTCCATCATACGATGTTGGCCCATGCGCGCTTGGATGCGATTGCGCATACCAAGTATCCGGGCTTACAACTTGGCGGTATGCTAGCCCATGCGGCAACGTATCCGGCGACATCGAAACCAGAAGATGTCTATGCAGCGCGTAAGCTGAATGAGTTTTTGAACAACAACTTATATGATGCATTTGTTTTTGGTCGTTATTCACATGAAGTCATGCACTATGTGAAGGTTCATGGAATCGATTGGGATTACCAACCGGAAGATGCATCTGTACTAAGTAAGATGCATGCAGATTTCTTGGCTTTTTCGTATTATCGAACGGACACAATCAATGCAGATAAGATTCCAGCCGGTGAGGCGCCGAATCGTTATTTAAACACAGCAAATGAGACGAATCGTTTCTTAGAGACGAATGACTGGCAGTGGACGATTGATCCATTGGGCTTCCGGACAATCTTGGCGGATGTGTACAGTCGTTATCATGTGCCAATGTTCCCAATCGAAAATGGCATTGGGTTACATGAAACATGGGACGGTGTTCATGAAATTGCAGATGAGCGGCGAATTTCATATCATCGTGACCATATTCAGGCCATGAAAGATGCCATGTTTGAAGATGGCGTTACAGTACTGGGTTACTTGGGTTGGGGCTTAATTGATATCCCAAGTTCTCATGCAGATATGGAGAAACGGTATGGCTTTGTTTACGTCAACCGGTCGAATCATGATTTGAAGGATATGAGGCGCGTACCTAAAAAATCTTATCATTGGTTCAAACAGGTCATGGCGACAAACGGGGATAAGCTGTAGCCATTTTAGGGGGAAACATTATGGATAATGTTGGACGAGGTAATTGGGTCAGCGAGAAGTTGCTGCCACCCATTATGAAAGTTGTTAATACGAAGGCGATGAATGCCCTGAAAGACGGGATGGTTTACTCACTGCCATTCATCATCATTGGGTCAATCTTTTTGATCTTATCAAACATCCCGTATAAGCCAGTTGCGCAAGCGTTGACTGATTCGGGCTGGAGTGCCATTTTTACCCAGGCATATACCACATCATTCGGGATCATGGCGGTCTGGGCGGTTGTTGGAATTGCCTATGTTTATGTACGTAATGAAGGGTTTGAGGCCTTGCCTGCCGGTTTGACCTCACTCGCAATCTTCCTGGGCTTGCAGTCGCTGCAAGTCGCCTCACCGTTGTCAGCAGCAATGGGTAAGGCTGGTTCAGGAGTTGGTAGCTTATCAGGGACACAAGTAGCAGAACACATCGATAAGTTGCCGCACGCTTTGCAAACCTTCTTGACGTCACCAGTTACAGGGGCAATCAACATCACCTGGCTGGGCGGTCAGGGAATGATTGCCGCCATCTTGATTGGTATTTTCGTCGGTTGGGGTTACTCAGCTATGTTGCGTGCCGGTTGGAAGATTACGTTGCCTGAGCAAGTGCCAGCTAACGTTGCAAACCAATTTACGGCAATGATTCCAGCGGGTGTTTTGATTACCGTGGCGATGTTCATCTACGCTTTCTTCAGCTTCATTGTGAAGGAAGATTTGTTGCAAACGATTTACACGTTGATCCAAACACCACTACAAGGATTGTCAGATTCATTCGGTGGCGCTTTGATTATCGCCTTCTTGGTACCGTTCTTCTGGTTCTTCGGTGTCCACGGTGGGTTGATTATGGGAGCCATCACAACTGGTTTGTTGGTACCAAACACATTTGATAATGCGGCTTTGTACCACGCTGGCAAGTTGTCATTGGCTAACGGTGCCCACATCGTGACCAACGAGTTCTACAACAACTTCATTAACCTGACTGGATCAGGTATTACCATTGGTTTGGTGATCTTTACCTTGGTGGCTGCGCGTTCAGTGCAATTGAAGTCATTGGGAAAGATTGAAGCTGTACCAGGCTTGTTCAACATTAACGAACCATTCTTGTTCGGATTGCCATTGGTTTTGAACCCATTCTTGGCGATTCCATTCTTCTTGACGCCGGTGCTAGTTGCCGCATCAACGTACTTAGTCATCTACTTCGGTATTGTGCCACCGCTAAACGGTGTGGCCGCACCTTGGACGACACCACCAATCATTTCAGGATTCTTGATCGGTGGTTGGAAGATGGCCATCTGGCAAGCTGTTGTTTTGGTCATGTCAGCTGCGATTTACTGGCCATTTGCTAAGAAGTACGACAAGATGTTGTTGACGCAAGAGCAAGAAGCAGAGGCAGCTGAAAACGCCTAAAAATTGTTAGTGAGTCAACGAATTCCCTGAAAGGGGGGATGCGGATAACATGACAACCCAAAATGTTAGCGTGTCCGGTTACATCTCCGTGTAACCGATTAGGTACGCTCTATTAGAAGCGACGGTCTATCCTCTAGGGTAGGCCGTCTTTTGTTTTTAGAAAGACAGGTGTATACAGATGGCGAATAATTTGACGATTAATACCCCAGTTGCGTTTAATGATTTGGCGGGAAATTTAGGTCGCAAAGTTGAAGAGGTTAACTTAACAATTGCTGGTAATCACTTTGATGCGGCTAAAAGCACAGCGTTATCTTGGGGGCTGATGTTAGCGCCACAGAGCGGTCGTGAGATTGGGACGTTAACGCTAGCGGCTAACGGTATTAAATTGCAAGACGCAACCGGTAGCGAGATTGAGACAGTCGCATATGAAGATGTATCGCGGGTTGAAGTAGGTGTTCTGCAGTCGCTATCTCGTTATAGTGCAGCAGTCTTACCTTATAGTCATTTCTGGACCTTTATAGAAATAACGTTACGCGACACCCGTGATTTACAGTTTATTAATGCTAATCTTGTAGCTGCACCAGCTTTATTAACGTACCTCAAGAAACAAGCAGTTCCAGAGGTAGTTGATCCGTTTGAATTAGCTAATTTAACTTCGGCTGAAGTGAGTGACTACGTGGCACAACACTTCGAAAGCCGGGCTAAGTTGGTCAATTATCCTGTGACAGTAGCTGGATTGGGTAATTAAGGTTTATTATGATAAACTGTTGACAATGATTAGAAAAAGATTAGAATTAAAACCATCAAGAAATCAAGGAGAGCAAAAATGATGATGACGCCAACACTCACAACTACAAACGTCTATTACTTTTGGTTCTTTCGGCAACTATCCGAATTGAGCTAAAAGCATTTTTGCATGGCTTCTCGGATAGTGATTAAAACATCCGAGAAACCAAATAAAACGCCCGCGATTTTTTGCGAATACGTGTTTACCAGGTAACCGGATGTTTTCCATTAAGGAAACGTCCGGTTTTTTATTGTCTAAAGGAGAAATGATTATGCCCATGATGAAAGAGTCACTCAGCCAACGATTGAACCAGGATTTAGCGAAAATCCAGCCCAATGAAATTCGAGCGTTTGATGCGAAAGTTTCGGCGATACCAGACATGATTAAGTTAACGCTCGGTGAACCCGATTTCGATGTACCTGAGGTCGCAAAAACTGCAGCCATTGCTAGCATCACTGCCAATGATTCCCACTACGCGCCGGGCAATGGATCGGTGGCGTTAAGGGAGGCTGCCACCGATTTCTTGGCTGACCGCTATGGGTTAACATACGATGTGGATACGGAAGTAGTCATTACAATTGGCGCGACTGAGGCAATCTATGCCACGTTAACGGCTGTCTTGAATCCAGGCGACAAAGTCCTCATTCCGACACCAACCTTCCCACTTTACGATGCCGTCACGATCATGAATGGTGGTGAACCAGTGTACTTGGATACTAGCGCAACGGGATTTGTGTTGACGCCGGCGCAATTACGAGCGGCGATTGCGGAACACGGTGACGCCATCAAGGCAATTGTCTTGAATTACCCGTCTAATCCAACGGGGGTGACTTATTCAGCCACACAATTGCAGGCGTTAGCAGCTGTCCTGGCTGAAAGGGACATCATCGTGATTGCTGATGAAATCTATTCAGAATTAGTTTACGAAACTACCCATGTATCAATCGCTACATACTTGCCAGGTCAGACATTGTTACTAAATGGGGTATCTAAGTCACATGCCATGACGGGATACCGCATTGGGTTTATCGCCGGGCCGGCAGGATTGATGCGCACGGTGGGGATGACCCACCAACTAGTGGTGACGTCGCCATCAAATCCGGCGATGGCTGCCGCAACCGTGGCGTTAGGAACCGAAGCAGGGCGTGAAGCAACCTTAGCAATGAAAGCACAATACGCTGCACGGCGTGATTTCGTGGTGGAACAGATGCGGGCAGCTGGCTTTGAAGTTGAGACGCCAGGCGGCGCCTTCTATGTTTTCGCTAAAATTCCGGCTACGCATAACCAAGATGATCGGGAATTTGCCCTGGCACTTGCTGAAAATGCCCACGTGGCGGTTATTCCGGGAAGTGCGTTTGGTCAAGGTGGGGCCAGCTACTTACGTCTTAGTTACGCAACGAGTTTGGCAAACTTGACGGAAGCGATGCAACGAATTAAGACGTACATGAAAACAGCAATGGCTGTAGGAGAATAAAACCATGAAAATTTTGATGACAAGTGTTCGAGATGATGAAGAAGCAGCGATTGCAGCCTACTCGGCCCGGACTGGGGTTGAAATTGTGACATCGGCAGAACCATTAGAAGCTAACCTTGACCAATTAGCAGCGGTTGATGGGGTGATTATGCAACAACGCAATCGGCTAGCTGATCAAATTTACACGCAATTGGCTGAAGCTGGTTTGAAACAAATTTCAACGCGAACAGCCGGCTATGATGTGATTAATGTACCACTCGCCCATGAACATGGCTTGCGTGTGACAAATGTCCCGGCTTATTCACCACGAAGCGTCGCCGAACATGCCCTGATGCAAATTTTGCGTCTGCTACGTAAGTCTTATGAAGTGGATCGCCGTGTGGCAAACAACGATTACCGCTGGGGCGGGTTGCAGGCCAAGGAAATTCATTCCGCAACCATTGGCATTATTGGTGTTGGCCGGATTGGCGGTGCCTTGGCCAAATTATTGGCCGCGTTGGGGGCAACGGTCCTTGGTTATGACGTTAATCCGCGCGATGACTTGGCAGGTGTTGTGACGTACACAAGCAAAGAAGATTTGTTGCAGCGAGCAGATGTGGTCAGCCTACACGTTGATTTAAATGAGACGTCAGTTGGACTAATTGGTGCTACCGAATTTGCCCTGATGCAACCAACCGCGGGCTTGGTGAACGCTAGTCGCGGACCGGTGATTGACACAGCCGCACTAATTACAGCCCTGGAGAGCGGCGAATTGGCCGGAGTAGCGTTGGACACCGTGTCAGGTGAAGAAACCATTTTTAATGTCGATCACCAGGAAGACGGTTTGACGAGTCAACCAAATATCGAAAAGTTACACGCGATGTCGAATGTCATTTTGACGCCGCATATCGCCTTCTTTACGAATATTGCGGTGCAAAATATGGTTGATATTGCCTTGGATGATGTGCAATTAATCTTGACCGGTGAGACATCACCACATGAAATTGAGAGGTGAGCATAATGGAAAAACCACAAATAGCAGTAAAGCCAACCATCATGGCCGTTCTGAACGGGAACTCATTTGCGGTTGTCGCCGCACTAATTCCGGCCGCGTTGATTAGCCAACTACTCAAAGCGCTACCGCAAACGGGGCTGGTTGGGCAAATTGAAGTAATGGTCGCATTGGCACAAAGCACGTTACCATTGATTGCCGCATTTGTTGTGGGTAATATGTTGCGCCTTACTAATTTGGAAACAGCCTCAATGGCGTTGGCAACTTTTGTCGCATCGGGCGTTGTGACCGTTAAGGGTGATGCTTACATGATTGCCGGTACTGGGGTGATTTTGAATATCATGTTAACGACTTTGATTGCCAGTTATGTTGCCCGCTTGAGTAGTCGATTACTGGGTCAATTACGGATGGTCTTTGAACCATTGGTTGTACTGCTTATCAGTGGGGGGATTGGTCTGCTGACATTGCCAATCATGGTGGCAGTGCAAGGTGCAGTGGGTCAAGTCGTCGCCCAAGCAACGCGAGTATCACCGTTGTTGATGGGCGTCTTGTTGGGAATGCTTTTCGCTTTTCTAATTGTGTCACCACTCTCATCAGTTGGCATTGCCACGGCGATTGGTTTGTCCGGCGTTGGATCAGGCGCTGCGAATGCCGGGATTGTGGCCGCAGCGATTACGCTGGCTGTGATGGGAGCTGGGGTAAATTCAGGCGGAGCAATTATTGCCCACTTTATGGGGTCACCTAAAATTCAGATGGCCAACATGTTATCGCATCCGAAATTATTCATGCCGGTATTACTAGCTGCTGGTGTGAGTGGCGGCGTGGCAAGTTTGCTGGGGATGTCAGGCACGGCCTTTTCCGCCGGCTTTGGCTTGTCCGGCTTTATTGGTCCTTTAACCGCACTGAATGAGTCGCAGGGTGACTTATTAGGTGTCCGGGTGATGATGGCGTTTATTGTGGTGCCCTTACTATTGGGCATCTTAATGAAACTAGTATTTATGAAAAAAGTGCCACTGATTCAAGGTGAAGAATTAGCGTTGCCGGATATTTAGGAAGTTCCAAAGCAGTCGTTTCAGTGGCTGCTTTTTTAATGTTTAGGGCAGAATTGCCGTTGTGCTAACCGCATTCCTGACATATACTCAAGGGGCAATCTAATAGTCGAGGGGGCGAAACAATTGCGGACATTTTTTAACGTGGCAGATTTAAGTTTGCCGGTCATGGTGGAACACGTGGGGGCAGAATGGCAACAAGGGGTTATTATTCGCTATCAGGGTTTTCCGCACTTTCATTGGTTGCAGTCACAAACTGGTACGGGGGCGTTTTGGGTACGTGATAAACGCTATGAGTTAGCGCCTGGCATGGGTATTTTAATTGCGCCTGGCGTGCCACACCGGTATGAGCCGATTGGCAATGAACCGTGGCACGTTCGTTTTGCAACCTTTCAAGGATCATTGGTTGATGATTTACAAAAGCAAATGGTGAATTCGGAGTTTGTTCTGATTGAGGCACGTGATGCGCCGGTGTATGAACGGCTACATGAGACGTTATTGACGCGGTTAGGTCATGAGCCAGCGGATGATTTAGCAATCTCAGCGGCTGCCTATCAGCTGTTGCTGTGCCTGACTCGCCATCAGAAACAAGCGATTGATCAACATCAACCTGATTTTCAACAATATGTCGGACCGGCGATTACGTATATGCAAGATCACCTAGCAGAGGATATTTCCATTAGCCAACTAGCGGCAATGCTGTCAGTGTCTACGCAGTATCTTAATCGGGTGTTTAATCGGTTGGTGCAGCAGACACCGAGTGAATATCTGACGCAGATTAGAATTAGTCACGCCAAGAAACTGCTGGTATCACAAAAATATTTAAAAATTAATGTTGTGGCTGAACAAAGCGGTTATGCAGACCCAGCCTACTTTGGGAAAGTTTTTAAAAAGCAAACGGGCGTTAGTCCATTAAATTATCGCCATTGGCAAACATAACCTGATTGAGGTTGAGACAGCGGTCTATGTCCCAACCTCTTTTTGTGCTGCTCATCACACTGTTTCAATAAGTTATATTTTTTGGTGTTATATGTCCTTTTTATAAAATGAAAGCGCTTTATTATTAATTAGTAGGGTAATAATGAAACCAAATTATTGGGGGATAATTTAACATGAATAAGGTGAAGCAGTATCTGTCGTATGCGGCAGGGGCGTTTGGGCATGATGCCTTCTACGCAACATTGAGTACTTATTTTATGATTTTTGTGACCGGACAATTGTTTGATACGCCGGACAAGGCATTTAATAATCAAATGATTGGTTGGGTCACAACGATGATTGTGGTAATTCGATTAGTTGAAATTATTTTCGATCCAATCATTGGTGGTATCGTTGATAATACACGGACCCGTTGGGGAAAATTTAAGCCATGGCTAGTTGTTGCCGGGCTAATTAGTTCAGTATTGTTGGTTGTTATTTTTACGAATTTTGGCGATCTAGCAACCGCTCATCCGATGCTTTACTTGGTTTTGTTTGGCATTGTATTTGTGACATTGGATGCATTTTATTCGTTTAAGGATATTGCGTTCTGGTCAATGCTACCAGCGTTATCACTTGATAGCAGTACGCGTGAAAAGTTTGGTACGGTGGCGCGCTTTGGTTCAACATTAGGACAACAAGGTGTCCAAATTGTCGTTGTGCCATTGGTCATGTTTTTCTCAATCACCTTTACAGGCGCACACACTGAAACGCGAACCGGTTGGTTCTGGTTTGCGGTTGTCATTGGTGTGATTGCTTATCTTGGGGCGTTGTTGACGGCTGCAGGTACGAAGGAAGAGGATAACATCGTTCGTCAAAACACTGAAAAAGTTGGCCTGTTGGAGGTCTTTAAGGTCGTCGGTAAAAATGATCAATTGATGTGGCAAGCCATTTCATACATCATGTTCGCGTTGGCTTATGTTGTGACAAACTCACTGTTGTTGTACTACTTTAAGTATGTCATGGGTGCTGATAGTAAGTTCTACTTGGTTGGTATTTTCACCGCCATTGAAGGGATGATTGCTGTTGCGATTTTCCCAACGTTAACGAAGTTTTTGGCCCGCCGAACGATTTTCTTCAGTGGTGCCGTGGTCATGCTAGCGGGTTATGTCTTGTTTATGTTTGCCGGTAACAATCTACCAGTTGTGTTGACAGCTGTGACGATGTTCTTTATGCCATATCCAATCATGTTCTTGGTTGTGCTGATGACGATTACGGATTCAGTGGAATATGGCCAATGGAAGTTGGGTACGCGTCATGAATCAGTGACATTGGCGATTCGACCATTGCTAGATAAGTTAGCAGGCGCCTTTGCTAATGGTGTCGTTGGGTTTGCAGCCGTGGTTGCTGGGATGACGGGTAGCGCTAAGCCAAGCGATATTACCGCGCAAGGATTACAACTGTTTAAGGTGTTTATGTTCTACGGGCCAATGATTTTGATTGTTATTTCAGTCTTGATTTACTGGCGTAAGGTGACGTTGACTGAAACACGTCACGCTGAAATTGTGGCAGAATTAGAAGAGCGATTGCAGGAGAAGTAAAATGGCATATGAATTACAAGAAGAATTAGCACAATCATTTAACAAGCGGTTTGGCTATGATCCAGCCAAGCTTTACTTTTCACCCGGTCGGGTTAACTTGATTGGTGAGTATACGGATTTTAACGGGGGCCACGTTTTCCCGGCTGCCATTAGTGTTGGGACATACGGTGCAATTGCCCCACGTGATGATAATCAAATCCGGACGTATTCGGCAAACTATCCTGAAGCGGGGATTCAAACGATTACAGTGACGGATCTGGCATTGCGCCCCTATGATACTTGGATTAAGTATCTCCGCGGCGTCATGACGGTGATGGCTGAAGCTGGGTACCCAGTGACAAAAGGGTTTGATTTGGCCATTGTGGGCGATATGCCCACAGCGTCGGGCCTCTCATCGTCAGCATCTTTGGAGATTTTGTTACTGAATATGCTCCAGGATATGATGGGTTATCAGATTGATAAGTTGACGATTGTTAAACTGGGTCAAGCTGTCGAAAATGATTATCTAGGTCTCAAAACTGGCATCATGGACCAATTTGCGGTGGCCTTCGGGGAAGACGAACAAGGTATTTTCTTAGACACCAATACCATGGCGTATGAGATGGTGCCAGCAGAGTTTGGCGATTATCGATTGCTAGTCATGACCACAAATAAGAAGCGCGAATTGACAGATTCTAAGTATAATGAGCGGCGGGCAGAGTCTGAAGAAGCCCTCGCGTTGTTGCAAGAAAACGTTGATGTTGAAACGTTGGGTGATTTAACGGTACCGGAATTTGAAGCAGCGGCCGCTGATTTTGAAAAAGACCATGCGCTGGTCATGAAGCGAGCTCGCCATGCGGTATCTGAAAACCAACGAACGATTGCAGCGAAAGCAGCCTTACAAGCACATGATTTGGTTCGGTTTGGTGAATTGCTGACAGCATCACATGCATCTTTGCGTGATGACTTTGAAGTGAGTGGCATTGAGCTTGATACATTGGTCGAGACGGCTTTACGTCAGCCAGGTGTTTTGGGTGCGCGGATGACAGGGGCTGGCTTTGGTGGTTCCGCCATTGCGTTAGTTGAAAAAGACCAAGTACCAACAGTTACCACAGCGGTTGGGGATGTGTATACCGCTGAAATTGGCTATCAACCAGCCTTTTTTGTCGCTGAAATCGTTGCGGGCACACATGAAATTGCGTAGGAGATAAAGATGTTAGATGCACATGATACCCAGTTAGTGCTGGATTTTATCGCTTGGGGTGTTAAATTAGGTGCGTATTCAGATTTGGAAACGGTGTATCGTACTAATTTAGTGCTAGCTGAAATTCAGGCCAATGGGGTGACTTCTGGACTGGTAGGAAACACCGATCGGGCATTAAGTGACTTAACGACGGCTATTTTAGCCTTAGCCCCCCAGTCGGCTACCGACCGCTGGCAGGCAGAGATTGATCGCACACGATTGCTTAACATTGTGACGCCGACACCTGATCAATTACAACAAACGTTCATGGCCAAGTATGCGCAAAGTCCAGCAACCGCGGTGGCCTATTATTATGACTTAAGTCGCGCCGTGGAAAATGTGAAAGTTGCCGATATCCAACGTAATATTGCTTATACAGCGATGACAGATTTCGGTGAGTTGGAAATCACGATTAATTTATCTAAGCCAGAAAAGACGACGGCTGAAATAAAAGCAGCTGCATCGGCGCCTAAGAGTGAGTATCCACCAACTGCTTTAGATTATACAAACGAAGGATTTGTCGGTTCGATTAAACAGGCGCCGCGCAGTACGCACCGGTTTGTTCGTGAAACAGTGAACGGGCAAACTTGGGGGTGGCATTATTCGCCGTATGCGTATTTTGAAGAGCATGCAATCTTTGTCGACTTTACGCGTGAAGCGATGACCATCGACCGGCAAACGTTTGCTAATTTATTGACGTTGGTGGCACGTTATCCGATGTATTTTGTTGGTTCAAATGCCGATTTGCCAATCGTGGGCGGCTCGATTTTGTCACAAGAACATTTTCAAGGTGGCCGGCACGTCTTACCTTTGATGAAGGCACCAGTTGAACGTGAAGTGACGTTACCCGCCTTTCCAGCAGTGCATGCTGAAATCCTCAAGTGGCCAATGACTACCATTCGCATTACGGCTAAAGTAGCCGCCGATATTGTGACAGCTAGTGAATTTATTCGCCAAGTCTGGGCAACGTATTCAGATGACCGGTTAGATATTCACGCAACCGGTCCAGCGGGTGAGGCACAACATACGATTACCCCGATTGCACGGCAAGTCGGTGACCAATTTGAAATGTACTTGGTATTACGAGACAACGGCACGTCAGCCACGTACCCGGATGGAATTTTTCACCCACATCCAGATGTACAACACATTAAGCAAGAGAATATCGGCTTGATTGAAGTGATGGGGCTGGCGATTTTACCTGCGCGGTTACAGACAGAACTCCAGGATATCGCTAACTACTTGGTGGGCGATCAACCATTAAGTGCAGTTGCATCGAGTCACCGTGACTGGGCAGCTACCTTGCGCGAAACCGCCACGATTACGCGTGATAATGTAATGACAGTCATTCGCCAAGCTGTGGCCGATGTATTTATTCGAGTGCTAGCTGATGCGGGTGTGTATAAATACGATACGGCTGGCCGTGAAGGACTGATGCGTTTCATTGCGCACTTAACGGCTGCCGGTAAGCAGTGATGATAATTTAAGATATTGCACGAAACACATGCAGCTAACCGAATGTTATTGGTTAGCTGCATGTGTTTTTGCGTATGAACCCGAAAAAAGGGAATTTAAAGTTGAATTTCAAGGGGGAAATCCGATAGTTTTTCTTGTAAATTAAAATTGGATTAAAACAAACTATTGAAAAACTCATAATATCGTCATATTATAAAACAAATCATTTTATAAAAAGTAAGGGTGGCAAAATATGAGCGATGCGGAACTATTAGTTGCAAAAAATGTCAGTGTCAGTTTTAAGATTCACGGCCAATATGTCCAAGCAATCGAAGATGTTAGTTTGTCGGTACGACCAAATGAGGTGGTGGCCTTGGTAGGGGAATCGGGTTCCG
Organism: Weissella sp. MSCH1; assembly: GCF_045799135.1. NCBI lineage: Bacteria > Bacillati > Bacillota > Bacilli > Lactobacillales > Lactobacillaceae > Weissella > Weissella sp. MSCH1. The sequence continues at coordinate 53,501 of NZ_JBJMBA010000038.1, forward strand.
GCAAGTCAACCTTTGCCACGTCAATTATTGGGCTACATGATTTAACACTGACCCAGGTAACCGGCCAGATTTTAGTTAATCATCGCGATGTACTGAATTTAGCACCGGCTGAGTGGACACAAGTGCGTGGTGCTGAAATCGGCATGATTTTTCAGGACCCGCTAGCAGCGTTGAATCCGTTGATGAAAATTGGTGACCAAATCAAAGAAGCGTTGGCGGTCCATGATGTTTATCAAGAGTCGCAATACAATGACCGCGTGATTGAGTTGCTCAATCAAGTGGGGATTCCGTTCCCAGAACGCGTGGCGAATGAGTTCCCACATCAGTTGTCTGGGGGGATGCGACAACGTGTGGTGATTGCGTTGGCAATTGCGAATAAGCCTAAGTTAATCATTGCGGATGAACCAACTACTGCATTGGATGCCACGATTCAAGCGCAAATTTTGGATTTACTCCAGGATATTCAGACTGAAAATGGCGCGGGTATTATTCTCATTACGCACGATTTGAGTGTGGTGGCTGAAGTGGCTGACCGCGTGGCGGTAATGTACGCCGGCCAAATTGTGGAAGAAGCTGAGGTTGGAGAACTCTTCGCCAATCCGAAGCACCCTTACACACGCTCGCTGCTACGGTCAAATCCAAGTTTGGACAATGAATCGGATGAACTTTACGTCATTCAAGGGACTGTGCCCGGTTTGACGCACATTGACCACCACCGTGATATGTTTTTGGATCGAATTCCGTGGCTGCCAGAAGAAGTGCGCCAAGAACAAGATCCGAAATTGGCTGAGATTACACCAGGTCACTGGGTACGTGGTAATGCATGGCGGGTATTTAAGTTTGCTGACGAAGATTGAGGTTAGATAATGAGCGAGTTATTAAGAGTAGAAAACGTTAAAGTGCACTATCCGATTCGAAGTGGGTTTTTCAATCGGGTGACTGATTATGTATATGCGGCAGACGGGGTAAGTTTCTCAATTGAAGCTGGTAAAACGTATGGGTTAATTGGGGAATCAGGATCTGGTAAGTCAACAATCGGCAAGGCCATTGTGGGATTGGAGCCGATTACGTCAGGGCATATTTATTTTCAGGGCGTTGATATGACGGACGCCAAGAATCGCGCGCATGTTAATTACAACAAGGACGTGCAAATGATTTTCCAGGATTCCATGTCGTCATTGAATCCACGTAAGACAGTGTTTGATATTATTGCGGAACCACTGCGTAATTTTTCAGGGTTAAAAGAAGACGGGTTAGCCCAAGAGGTTCGGCATTTGCTTGATATTGTCGGACTGCCGGCTGAAACGATGTATCAATTTCCGTTTCAGTTTTCAGGGGGGCAACGCCAGCGTATCGGGATTGCGCGCGCGGTGGCGACGAAACCCAAGTTGATTGTGGCGGATGAGCCAGTTTCAGCATTGGATTTGTCAGTGCAAGCGCAAGTGTTGAATTACATGAAACGCATTCAAAAAGACTACGGCATTGCCTTTCTGTTCATTTCGCACGATTTGGGTGTTGTGCGCCACATGACGGAAAATTTGGCCATTATGCACGCCGGCCGATTGGTTGAAATTGGTTCACGTGACGATATTTTTAACCATGCCCAACACTTGTATACCAAGCGTTTGTTAGCAGCAATTCCAGAAATTGATGTGCCAAACCGGGCGAAGAATCGTGCCCGTCGTAAGGCCATTGAACAAGAATTTCAGGATCAAAAATCAGCATATTATGATGCCGATGGCCGGGCTTTTCCGTTAGTCGCGGTTAGTGAAACCCACCAAGTGGCACTGCCTGAATCAATGCTAGAAGGAGAGGGGTTCTAATATGTGGAAAACGATTTTGCGTCGATTGCTGATTATGATTCCGCAATTGTTTATTGTGTCTGTGCTGGTCTTTTTCTTGGCCAAGTTAATGCCTGGTGATCCATTCTCAGGAAAATTTGGGCCAAACACGGACCCAGCTCAAATCGCGGCCTTGCGTAAGGCCGCTGGTTTGGATGATCCGTGGACGGTGCAGTATGCCCGCTGGATTGGTAACGCGGTGCACGGTAATTTTGGTGATTCTTTCCAGTTGAAGCAACCAGTTGCCCGTGTGATTGGTGCCCGTTTGGGGAATACGGTTTGGCTGTCACTACTGGCCTTGATTGGTACGTATGTGACGGCGATTACGATGGCACTAGTGGCGGCTCGTCGTGAAAATTCACGAACGGATCATGCGTTGGTGGTCTACAACTCATTGATTTATTCATTGCCAGCCTACCTATTTTATCTATTTGGTATTTTTATCTTTGGCTACACGCTCGGCTGGTTCCCAACATCGGGAACGGTGTCGGCTGACGCTAATGGCTTCTTCCCGGTCTTGGGTAGTCGCCTGTACCACATGATTCTACCGGCCTTGATTGTGGCACTGATTTCAACAACCAGTACCTTTTCGTACTTGCGTTCCGGTATTTTGGATGAGTCCAAGCAGGACTATGTGAAGTTAGCCCGGGCAAAAGGGGTGCCCGAGAATCGAATTTTCTCACGGCACGTGTTGCGTAACGCCTTCTTGCCGATTGCTTCAACGATGGGGTATGCCATTACGGGGATTTTCGGGGGCATGATTATTGCGGAAACGATTTTTTCATTCCCTGGTATTGGGTCATTGTTTGTGCAATCAGTTTTGACGCGTGATTACCCAGTGGTCACAACGTTGGTGCTATTCAACGGTGTCTTAGCGGTGTTGGGTGGATTGTTCTCAGATATTATCATGAGCGCAGTCGATCCGCGAATTCGAATTTCTTAAGGAGGCGCAACAAATGGAACAAGCAAAGAAAACAGCGCCGACGTTACGGAATGCCTTGCGACGCGAATTTCAACAAGATCAAGTGGCTCAGTTTGCCATAATTCTATTATTGTTAATGACAGTGGCTATTTTTGTGGGTGCGCTGTTTGTCCCTAAAACGGCTTACACGGATGTCAATATTATGAATCAATACCTACCGCCAATGACAGACGGGCATATCTTCGGTACCGATAATGGTGGTAAAGATATCTTTTCATTGTTGGTGGTTGCTGCGCGTAATTCTTTGACAATTGCGTTTTTCGTAACGGTGCTTATTCTGGCACTCGGGACGATTGGTGGGTTAGTCACGGGTTATTTTGGTGGTGTGTTTGATCTCGTGTTCATGCGCTTTATCGACTTTATGACAATTTTGCCAGTGATGATGATTATTATCGTGCTGGTAACGGTTATTCCGCATTACAACATGTGGTCATTGATTATCATCATGACGTTGCTGGGGTGGTTTAACACAGTGCGTTTGATTCGTGCGCGAACGTTGGTTGAGGTGAATCGGGATTATGTCCGCGCTTCTAAGACGTCAGGAACGTCTAATTTGAAGATTATTTTCCGCGAGATTTTTCCGAACTTATCATCGTTGATTATCGTTGAAGCCACGTTGATGTTTGCCGGCAATATCGGTCTCGAGACGAGTTTGTCATTCTTGGGCTTCGGTCTACCAGCGAACACGCCATCATTGGGAACGTTGATTAATTATGCAACTGACCCTGAAACGATGACGGGTAAGCCGTGGGTTTGGATTCCTGCGGCAGTAGTGATTTTGTTGTATACCGTGTTGATTATGATGATTGGGCAAGCGCTACGACGAGTGGCTGATCAACGCCAATCACTCGGATAAATGACTGATAGCATCTAAATTAGAATTTAATTAGAATAATGTGTTGACAATTAAAAAGACCGCGAGTAAAGTCAATGTCAACGAAATATAAGGGTATATATGGGGGTGTTTGTATGAGTAAGGCAGTTAAATGGTTGCTCGGACTAGTCGTTGTGGTGTTAGCGGCGGTCGCAGCGTTCTTCGCGTTCGGTCACGGGAATGATAAACAGGCTGTTAATCATGACAAAGTGGGTAAGTTGCCGGTTGCGTATAACAATCCGGGTAAGGCTATCAAGGGCGGCGATTTGAAGATTGCGGCGGTGTCAGATACGCCGTTCCAGGGATCATATTTGTCACCGTTGTCAGATGATGCGTTGACGAGTGAGATGTTTGGACCGACTGGTAGTGGTATTTTCGGTGTTGATAATCAATTTAAGATCAACAAAGATGGTGCTGCAACCATTAAGCTAGATGACGATGCCAAGACAGCAACCATCACGTTGAATAAGCAGCTGACGTGGTCAGATGGTAAGCCGGTAACGGCCAAGGACTATGAATTCACGTATGAAGTGTTGGCGAATAAGGCGTATGGGTCAGATCGTTGGACGGAGTCATTAGCGAATATCAAAGGCTTGTCAGACTTCCACGATGGTAAGGCCAAGACCATTTCAGGCATTACCTATCCCGATGGTGAAGACGGTCAGCAGGTCGTGGTTCACTTCAAGGAAATGAAGCCAGGTATGCCATATTCAGGAAACGGGTACTTCCTTGAAAGTGTCACACCATATCACCAGGTTAAGGATATCGCACCTAAGAAATTGGTGTCATCAGAAGCCAATACGACGAAGCCTTTGACATGGGGGCCGTTCCAAGTCTCTAAGGTAGTGCCGGGTGAGTCGATTAAGTTGACACCAAATAAGTATTACTACGGTGATAAGCCTAAGTTGAATTCAATTACTGAACAGGTGGTTTCACCAACTAAGGTCGCGGCAGCTTTCAATGCGCACAAGTACGATTTGTCGATTGAAAACATCTCGTCATTGTATCCACAAATCAAGAAGGCCTCTGGTTACAAGATTACGGGACAAAATGATTTGTACGTCTCAATGGAAGTCTTCAACTTGGGGCACTATGATGCGGACAAGAGTGAAAACGTACAAGATCGTGATACGCCATTGCAAGATAAGCGAGTTCGTCAAGCCTTGGGTTATGCTTTGAACACGCAACAAGTCATTGACAAGTACTCAAGTGGTCTTGGAACGCGGGCAACGTCTTTGATTCCACCAGTCTTCTCATCAGTGCAAGACAAGGATGCGAAGGGCTTCCCATTGAACCAAAAGAAGGCCAACACGTTGTTGGATGAAGCTGGTTGGAAGCTGAACAAGAAGACAGGTTACCGTGAGAAGGACGGTAAGGAGCTCGACTTGGTCTACATGGCTCGTTCAGGTGCGCCGACGTCAGAGGCGGTTTCACAAAACAACATCCAACAATGGAAGAAGGTTGGGGTTAAGGTCAGCCTTTACGGTGGTCGTTTGACCGACTTTAACAGCTGGAGCAAGATTGTCCAAGACGGTACGAGTCAAAAGTGGGATATCACAGACGCGGCTTGGGGCTTGTCATCAGAACCATCACAAATGGATTTGTTCTCAAAGGCCGCTCCTTACAACTTAGGTCACGCGACGTCACCTGAGTTGACGAAGTTGTTGAATGACATTGACTCTCAAGCAGCTTTGAAGACGTCATACCGTAAGGAAGCCTTTAAGAAGTACCAAGAGTACATGAACGATCAAGCTTACGTTGTACCACAAAAGTTTAATATTAACTACACGCCAGTTAACAAGCGTGTGGTTGGTTGGACTCAGGCTAATGATGCTAACCACCTATGGGAAAACCTTGGTGTGACATCAAACAAGCTAGCAACGAAGTAATTTAACATATCGAAAGGCTCGTGACGGTCTGCGTCATGAGCCTTTTTCTTCAGAAAAATAAGACGAGGAGGGGACGATGAGATTATTTTTTCGGTTGAAATGGTTTATTCGCTTGGAATGGCGATCATATTTGTTGGGCATTCTAGCATTGCTGGGGGTGGCAATGCTTGGTTTGATACCGCCGATTATGATTGGGCGCTTTGCGAATTTAATTAGTGAGCGGGCACTAACTGGTGCTGCGCTCGGCCCAATTATTATCTGGATTGCAATTGCGACAGTTGGTCAATATCTCTTGCGGTTTGGTTGGTCATATTTTATTTGGGGGACCTCGGCTCGTTTGGAGCGCTTGATGCGGTTGCGTTTATTGAACCACTATTTGGAGATGGATAAGCCCTTCTTTCAGAAGCACCGAACGGGGGACCTACTGGCCCACGCAACCAATGATATCAATCAACTGCAACGTGTTGCCGGCAATGGCGTGTTGCAATTATTCGATGCGTTGATTACCGGTGTATCAGTCGTTGCAGCGATGGCTGTGGTGGTGAATCCACTCCTGACCATTATGGCAGTGGTACCACTGCTTGGGATTACGTTGGTGGCGCAACTATTGGGTGGCTCGATCTCTGCCGCCTTTTCAGCAGTGCAGGATATGTTTTCGCAGCTGAATAATAAGACGCAAGAGTCGTTGATGGGCATTAAAGTATTAAAGACCGTTGGTGAAGCCGCCGAAGATACTGCCGACTTTCAAACAAAAATTAATGATTCCATTCGGGCAACCCGCCATGCTGAGCGGTTAGATTCCTTGTTTAATCCCGCCATTACGATTTTAACGGGCATTTCGTTTGTTGGGACAATCATTTATGGTGGGTACCTTGTGCAGACGGGCTCGCTGTCGATTGGTAGTTTGATTACTTTTGTTACTTATTTGTCGGCGCTAGTTTGGCCCTTTTTAGGGTTGGGCTTTTTCTTTAATAACTTGCAACGCGGTAATGCAGCCTACGAACGGATTACGACGTTATTGGCTGAACAGCCAGCAACACTGGATAAAAAAGGGCTAAAGCAAGTGCCGCGTGGTGACTTACAGATTGATTTAACGACGTTTCAATACCCAGATGCCACTGAAGCGGCGTTGCAGAACGTGCACGCGACTGTTCAGGCAGGTAATACTTTGGGACTTGTCGGTCCAGTTGGCTCAGGCAAAAGTACGTTGATTCAGTTGTTGCTACGTGAGTTTGATCAGTATGCAGGTAGTATCAAAATCAATCAAATTGATATCCGTGACTATGACAAAGATACTTATCTACCAGCGCTTGGTTATGTGCCGCAAGATAATTTCTTGTTTTCAACCTCAGTGCTAGAAAATATCCGGTTTGCAGATCCAAGCATTTCATTGGAGCGGGTACAGGAAGCCGCTCGCTGGGCGGCCTTGCATGATGACATTATGAATTTACCGGACGGTTATGATACACAAGTCGGCGAACAAGGGATTTCATTGTCAGGTGGTCAGCGCCAACGGCTAGCGATTGCCCGAGCCTTGATTATCAACCCAGATATTTTGATTTTGGATGATGCATTATCAGCAGTTGATGCGAAAACGGAGCAACAAATTTTAACGATGCTCCATAATCAACGCCAAGGTAAGACGACGATTATTGCCACGCACCGGCTGAGTGCAGTCGTTCAGGCGGCTGAAACGCTGGTGTTTGAACATGGTCGGGTAGAAGCGCGTGGCACACATAGTGACTTAATCCAGCAAGACGGTTGGTATGCCCGGATGTTTGCATCACAACAGTTATCGGAAAAACTTGATCAGGAGGTGACAACCCATGGCTAAACAGAATACGTCCGCGTGGTCTGGTAAGATGACCGCGGCGACACAATTTCAAACAGTTTGGGCACTATTTCGCTTTATGAAACCGTATGCCAAATATTTTTACGGGGCTTTGATACTGGCCGCTGCCATTTCAGTTGTGAATGTGTTGCTACCACGCTTACTGCAGACATTCATGAACCAGCATCTGCATCGCATGTCACCTACATGGCGGTTGTTAATTGTTTTCGCATTATTGTATTTTACAATCACCTTGGTTAAAGCGGTGGCGCAATTCTTCAGTGATTATTGGTTTATGTCGGCAGCTGAATTTATGGTGGAAGATGTGCGAATGAAGCTGTATCGAAAACTACATACATTGGGAATGCGCTACTTTGATCAGACACCAGCGGGCTCGTTAGTGTCGCGTGTAACGAATGACACCAGTTCGTTTACAGACTTTTGGGAGTTGTTTTTGACGTTAACGACGGGTGTGTTTGCTATCGTGTCCGCGTTTATCGCCATGTGGCTGACGGATGTGCATGTGATGCTAGTGACGCTGTTATTTGTGCCTTTGCTACTTGGTAGTATTTGGTTGTATCAAGTCGTGGCGACGAAAGTGTATCGGCATATGCGGGAAAAGTTGTCGCAATTGAACGCCCAATTGGCAGAAGCGATTACGGGGATGTCAGTGATTCAGCAATTTCGCCAAGAAAGTCGGTTAGCGGGTGAGTTTGCACAGACGAATAATGATTATTACCAGGCCCGTGTGCGGATGGTGAAAACAAATTCATTATTGCTGTCGCCGATGGTGGATTTATTGTATGGTGGCGCCATTATTGCAGTGATGCTGACGTTCAGTTGGACGAGTCAGTCAGCGACCATTGCGGCTGGTACGGTGTATGCGTTTTTGTCATATGTGGCGGCGTTTTATAACCCAATTGACTCGGCAATGGATTCGTTATCATCATTTCAAGATGGGGTGGTTGCAGGTAGTCGCGTGTTGTCGATTTTAGCTGACGATACGTTGGAACCAACGCAGCAAGCGCCGGCGAACGGCCGCATTACGGCAGGAAAAATTGAGTTTCGGGATGTCAGTTTTTCGTATGATGGTGAGCATGATGTCTTAAAGCATATTAGTTTTGTGGCCGAACCTGGGCAAACAGTGGCGTTGGTTGGCCACACCGGTTCTGGTAAGTCTTCAACGATTAATGCCATGATGCGTTTTTATGAATTTCAATCAGGTGATATTTTGATTGATGATCAAAGTATTCGGCAATTGGATATGACTGATTTCAGACGCCAAGTTGGCCTAGTTTTGCAAGAGCCATTTCTATTTTATGGTGATATCGCCTTCAACATTCGGTTGTATAATTCGCAAATTACAGATGACCAAATCGAGGCGGCAGCACAATTTGTGCATGCGGATGAATTTATTCAGAGTTTGCCACAGGGCTACCATGAACCGGTTGTTGAACGAGGCGCAGCATTTTCAACTGGTCAACGGCAGCTACTGTCATTTGCACGGACAATTGTGCGTGATCCCAAAATCTTGGTGCTTGATGAAGCCACGGCTAACGTTGATACCGAAACCGAGACGATTATTCAACGTTCCTTGGCGAAGATGCGACAAGCACGGACGACGATTGCAATTGCCCACCGGCTATCAACCATCAAAGATGCCGATTTAATTTTGGTGCTTGATCAGGGGGAAATTGTCGAACGCGGGTCGCATGAGAGTTTACTGGCTCAGCATGGTCGCTACGCTGATTTATACCGTATGCAGATGGGTGAGGCGTCGGATTAATTAGGGGGTAGGCGTTATGTTTCAAGCGTTATTTTTAAAGAATCAACAGTTTCGCACGATTGCGGTTAGCCGAGCATTTCAAGCGTTCGGTGCAACCTTGTTCAACTATGCGTTTTTGGTATATGCGGCGGAATTACCGCATGCTAAATTAGCGGTTTCGGTCATTAGTGTGGTGCTGGCATTGCCTAGTATGTTGCAATTTTTCTTCGGGGCCGTCGCTGGTCGGGTGACGAAACGTATCCAGTGGATTTTAACCACCCGTCTCATTGAAATTGCCGGCTATATGGTTATTGCGGTAGTCTTTGCGACGACCACGCCAGGTTGGTTGCCACTGTTAATCATTTTGCCGTTTTTGGTGTTGAGTGATGTGATTAGTAACGTGGCTGGGTTGGTTTTGCAGCCGTTAATCAAGCATCTTGTGGTGGATGAACACTTGGAAGCTGCGAACGGGTATATGATGGCGATTAACAATACACTAGCGATGGTTGGTGGTGTGATTGGTGTTAGTTTGCTGGCGCTCGTGCATCATAATTTCACCATTTTTGCGTTATTGAACGGTGGCTTCTTTCTATTATCATGGGTGAATCTTTTTATTGGGCGCCGGCAATTGTTAGTCACGGATCGACAGTTTTCCAATCTCGTTAAACCGGCTGATACACACCTAAGCGCGATGCTGGTGGCTGGCTTTGCGGTGGTGAAGCAAGATGCAATGATGATTTATATCATTAGTATGGCGGGCTTGGTTAATTTACTGGGAAATGCCGCTCAAGGGTTATTGCAACTGTCGGTACTGGCCAATAAGCAAATGTGGCATGGGGGTTACGGGACAACGTTGGCACTTATCGATGCGGGCATCGGTGTCGGTATCATTGCAGGATCGTCCTTGTTTAATGGCTATTTGCATAAAATCAAATTACCAAGTCTGGTGAATATGGTAGTAATGATGATGGTGATTAATGCACTGGTGGTATTGTTCCTACCCCGGTTTGGGCTGCTAATTGTGATTAATTTTCTGATGGGTTTCACGATGGGAAAATTAAATCCCAAGTACGGCGCCTTGGTCACACGCATTGTACCGGAAGAACACTTAACAACTGTCGCTGGATTGTTGGGAACGTTTGAAATGATTGGTGTGCCATTGGGGCAAGTTGTTTTCTTAGGAATTGCGAATATCTTCTCAACTACGATGGCATGGTACGGTGTTGTGGGGCTGGGGGTTATTCTGATTGGCTATTCCTTTAAGATGATGCAACGAACAGCTACAATCAAGTGATAACTATCCGTTTTCTAATTATACTAATTTAATATTAATAAAACTGTTGACCAGGTTGTTTTTACGGCGTATTATCAACCCTGAAGAGGTTTGACTAGCCTCTGCTAATGGCGTGAAAACCGCGGTTAGTAAAAAGCGCCCTGACCTTCCCGTTTCCAGGCGCTTTTTTCGTCTGTTGACGAGTGCATGATAAAACGATAGGGTGTTAGGGAGAGGGAAAGTGTTTTAAGGGAGCAATAATATGGAATTTTATAAGCCAGTAAATCATACTGATGATGAAATTAAGGACTTGCTTGCCCGACCAGGCAAGCACGTGATGTTTTTACAAGCCGATTGGTGCGGTGATTGTAAAGCAATTAAGCCATTTATCAAAGATATTAAAGAAGCCGTTGAAAATGCGGGGGCTAGCTGGTTCGATGCTGATCGTGATGCCAATTTGGCAATTGCCCAAGAACAAGGCTTAATGGGGATTCCAGCCTTTGTCTTGTTCGAAGGTGGCGAACAAGTAGCGCACATTGGTAACGGTGAGCGATTGAATCCAAATGATGTTTTGGCGTGGGTAACTAAAAATATTGCTTAAAATTAGATGAATGTTTTCTCATATAAGTGTTGACATTCTAATTTTGGACGTGTAATATACAGTTCATCAAGTTAAGACATAAATTCGTTGATGAGAAGAGTAGTGTTACGAACTGATTCAGAAAGCGGCTGGTTGATGAGAAGTCGTTCTGTTTAAGACATGAAGATGAGCTCGGAGAAATGGTGATGGTGCAAGCTGTTGCCACGGCAGGAACCGTTATCTTCCCTGGTTTATCCGCTTGAGTGCGGCGAACTGTAGAGGTGTATTTGGTGACAAATACATAAATTAGGGTGGTAACACGATGAAGTCGTCCCTAGTCAGACATTTTAGTCTGGCTAGGGACGACTTTTTCTTTTTATCCGCGAATTTATGGGTTGTTAAGAAGATAGATTATTTGATTAAAGTGAGGATATACATTATGGCTATTGAGATTACACGTGCAGAAGCAGATACCTTGGTAAAGACACCTTTGATTTCACAATTGTTGATTGAATGGATTAAGGGTGAAGAATCAGAAAAGTTCCCGTTGGCCAACTTGGCAAATGCAGCGGCTATTTTGCAAGAAAACTTGAAGCAAGTTAACTGGGCCGGCTTTTACTTGTACGATGAGAAGATTGACGAATTAATTTTGGGACCTTTCGTTGGAAAGGCTGCGGTTGTGCGCATTAAGCCTGGTTCAGGTGTGGTTGGCGATGCCTTTAGCAAGCAAGAGACGATTCGTGTCGCTGATGTGCACGTCTTTGACGGTCACATCGCTTGCGATCCTGCTTCAAATGCTGAAATTGTTGTGCCGTTGACGACAGCTTCAGGTAAGCGTTTGGGTGTCTTGGATATCGACTCAACGGCCTTTAACCGTTTTGGTATTAAGGAACAAGCTGAAATCGAGCACTTTACTAAGGTTTTGTTGCAATACATCTAAGCCGAACTTGCTAGACAAGACTGGTATGATAGAACTACAAAATTAAAAAACGTAGGAGAAAGAAATGGCTGAAACATTGCATTATGACGTTGCCATCATTGGTGCTGGACCAGCAGGACTTGCTGCCGCGGAAGATATTGTTGCCGCTGGTAAGACAGTTGTCTTGATTGAAAAGTACCTCTGGGGTGGCACTTGCCCAAACTATGGTTGCGACCCTAAAAAAATCCTTTTGGCTGCGGTTGAAGCAAAAGAACACGTTGAGTTTCTGAGCGGTGACGGTGTCGATGGTCAAGTGGCGATTAACTGGGAATCATTGATGGGCCGTAAAATGCGCTTTACGGAAGCAATTCCTGAAAAGACGGTGCACTCATTGGATGCAAATGGAATTGCGCACGTTTATGGGGCAGCTCACTTCATCAATTCAGATACAGTTGTTGTGCATGGAGATGAAGACGTTGAAGTGCAAGCAACGGATTGGATTTTGACGGTTGGGCAACGTCCAGCTGAATTGGATATTCCTGGCGCTGAGCTAACGATTGATTCAGAGACGTTCTTGAGTTTGCCTGCAATGCCAGAAGACGTTGTCATTATCGGTGGTGGTTATATTGCGGTTGAATTTGCGTCAATTGCGGCGGCCGCTGGGGCACAAGTGCACTTGGTTGTGCGTGGTAGTGAGTTATTGACTGGTTTCGATGAAGCTTTCGTTGATACGTTACTCGATCAATTAGATGATCGTGGTATTCGGGTGTACTTCAATACAGAAGTGACGGAGGTTACCAAGACTGATGACGGTTTGAATGCCACATTGAGTTTTGGTAGTACGTTGCCAACAAAATTGGTTTTGCGCGCAGTAGGTCGCGTGGGTAACAATGACACGTTGGCCCTGGAGAACGCTGGGGTTGAAGATGATATTCATGGGATTAACGTGGATGAATTCTTGCGGACGTCAAACCCACACATTTACGCGGCAGGTGACGTTGCCAACACGAGCCGACCACGGATTACAACGGTAGGTTACTATGAAGCGCGTTACGCAGCTTCAGTGATTTTGGGCCATGACGAGCCAATTACGTATCCGGCTGTACCGGTTGTTGTGTACGGCACGCCTAAGTTGGCTGCTGTTGGGGTACCAACGCAATACGCTGAGGCGGATGGTTATTCAGTTCGTGACATCGATATGACGAATTGGTTTACGTATTACCGTACTGGTGAGCCAGCTGCTCGGGCCAAGGTTGTCTTAGACGCAAATAAGAAGTTGGTTGGTGCCACAGTTTTGAGTGCGCATGCCGATGAGTTGATTAATTACTTCACTGAAGCGATTAATAACAAGGACGGTTACCAAGCGATTCGTGATCGTTTGTATGCCTACCCAACGCCGGCGTCAGACTTAGAATACTTCTTCTAAAACTTACTTTTTTGAGGCTGAGACAGTGAATACTGTCCCGGCCTCTTTTTTGTTTCGAATATGTGACAAATTTAGAGAACAAAAATAGATTAATCATGATAATCTGTAAGTAACAGGATAACGGATGGGGTTCAGATTAATGAGAAAAGGGATGCTGTGTCTGTTGGTGAGTCTGGTGGGAGTAATGTCTGTACCGATGACAGCATCAGCAGATACGTTATGGGCGATTGGTGATTCCACTGCGGTTGGTTGGGACGGCCATAAAATTGTAACGGCGCCGTATCCGTTGGTAGCAGCGGATAAGTTACATGTGACGGCGCACAATGAATATTCGGTTTCGGGCGCGATGATTTCAGGACATTCGACGTATCAACGTGATTTTTCAGCAACGACGCAACTAATTAGCAAGGACAAGGCGTTTAAAAAAGCCAATCTTGTGTTGATAGGGTTAGGTATCAACGATTATTTGCACAGTGATAATGCATTACCGGTTGTAATTGGGACGTTGCAGAATAACGTGCGCCAATTAAAGGCTTTAGCGCCAAAGGCGAAATTTTATGCGTTGATGCCACAGGGGACATGGGAAGACGGGGATACGCTCAACACGATTCGCCTAGGCGGCTATAGTTATTTACAAGAGAAACAAGCATTGTTGTTGGCGTATCAACGGTTAGGCGTTAAGCCGATTAATGCCCGCGTGGTTAATAATTTTAACTACCATAAAGAGTTAGGTGATCATACGACGCATCCAACTCAGGCCGCGTATTATAAAATCGGTGAGGCCGTTGCCAAGCAAATTACGGGGGACGGGTACACGGCTAAAACATATACTGGCTGGCGGGACAAGCGCTATTACATCGCTGATAAATTGGCCAACGGGTTGCAAACAACGGTCGCGGGCTATCGCTATTTTGACGATGGCGTTGCCTTAAAAAGGCGGTGGTTAAAGCGGGACGGCAAAACATATTATTTAGCTAAAAATGGCGCGCCTGCGCAAGGAAATATTCTAATTAATCACAAAGTATACGCGATTTCAACAACCAGTAACGGGTCAAACCAATTGACGAATATCTTTGCTTCACGTGGCCTTGTTAAGGATGCTTATGTCATGGTGAAGGACGAGGCGGGGCGCAAGGTTGGCTGGCGTTGGATTAAAGACGGACGACCATATACTGGGAAAAAGACGGTTAATTATAAGGTGTATACCTATAAAAATGGGATTCGGCAAGCAGCCACGGCTGGTTTGCCAATCAAATAATGACGAACGATTTTAATTCTGTTGAAAATAATGTTTGCATTTTCTGGCAAGTTTGCTATAGTAAGTAACAATTAAATATGACGTAATCACTATCGGTATAATTGCTGGAGAATGGCCAGCGAGTTCCTACCTGTTTCCCGAGAGACAGACTACTGATAGTGTTTTAAACGATATTCGTGCACCCATTCTGCATGCTTTTTAAGCGTGAGAGTGGGTGCTTTTTTCGTTAGTTAACCTGTTGGGGGTAGTGGTTGCGACACACATGGAGGGGTTATTTATTATGGAAGCTGTCGCAGGTGTTAAAGCCGAACCGGTCGTGAAGACTAATAAACTACAAGCATTAGTGCTGGGCCTGCAACACGTGCTGGCTATGTATTCCGGCGGCATTTTGGTCCCATTACTAATTGGAGCTGCGTTGCATTTTACACCACAGCAAATGGCGTACTTAATTTCAGCGGATATCTTTATGACAGGAATTGGCACATTGCTTCAACTAAAGAGCACACGCTTAACGGGTATTGCGATGCCGGTTGTGTTAGGTTCAGCGATTCAGTCGGTGTCGCCCTTGATTAATATTGGTGGCACACTGGGTATCGGTGCGATGTACGGTGCGACTATTTCAGCGGGTGTCTTCGTATTTTTGATTGCGGGCCTATTTGCGCGATTGCGTGAATTTTTTCCGCCAGTTGTCACAGGATCTTTGATTACAGTGATTGGGTTTGCGTTGATTCCAGTTGGCATTCAAAACCTAGGTGGCGGGGATGTCGCTGCCAAATCATTCGGTAGTCCAGCGAACCTGGCAATTGGTACGTTTACAATTGCAATCATTGTCCTTGTTAGTTTGTTAGCAAAAGGCTTTACCAAGGCTATTTCAATTTTATTGGGGATTGTGCTGGGAACCGCTTTTGCGGCAATTTTGGGTAAAGTATCGCTAGCTCCTGTAGCGGCAGCGTCATGGTTCCATTTACCAACGCCTTTTTTCTTGGGTGTGCCAACGTTCCATTCTTCAGCGATTGTCACGATGATTATCATTGCGTTGACCTCAATGATTGAGTCAACCGGGGTGTACTTCGCATTAGCTGATTTAACAGGGCGCAAGTTGACCAATCAAGATATGGCGAAGGGATATCGCGCTGAAGGGTTAGCCGTGGTGCTATCTGGTTTGTTTAACACCTTTCCGTACTCAACGTTTTCACAAAATGTTGGTGTAGTGCGCTTATCAGGTGTTAAGACAAAACAGCCTATCTACTACGCCGCGGTTATTTTGATTTTAATTGGTTTGCTACCTAAGTTTGGCGCACTGGCGACGATTATCCCAACCTCTGTGTTGGGTGGCGCCATGATTGTCTTATTTGGCACGATTGGTATTCAGGGGACGACCATTTTGCGCACGGTTGATTTTGGCAAGGAACGCAATTTAATGATTGCAGCCATTTCGATTGGTGCGGGAATTGGTGTCACCGTGTATCCACAAATTTTCCAACAATTACCAGAATTAATTCGTTTAGTGATTGAGAACGCCGTTGTTGTTACATCCGTGTTGGCAGTGTTCTTAAATATTGTTTTACCAGGTCGTGAAAAAGGGGAAGTCACAGCATCATGAAGTTATTAGAAGAACGTATTCAGGCAGACGGTCGCGTATTGGGAACCGAAGTGTTGAAAGTTGATAATTTTTTAAATCATCAAGTGGATCCAGCGCTTATGCAAGCTATGGGGGATGAATTCGCCCGGCTATTTGCAACAGAAAAAATCGATAAAGTCCTGACAGTTGAATCATCTGGCATTGCGCCGGCTGTTTTTGCAGCGTTGGCCTTAAATGTGCCAATGGTATTTGCCCGTAAGAAGCAATCATTGACGCTTTCAGGTGACCACTACGTAGCCGATGTCTACTCATTTACCAAGCAAGAGACGAACCATATTTTGGTTGATAAGCGCTTTATCCAACCGGGCGAACGCTTGTTGTTGATTGATGACTTCTTGGCGAACGGTCAAGCGGTAGCGGGGATGCTCCAAATTGCGTCTGACGCAGGTGCCACGGTGGTTGGGGCCGGTATTGTTATTGAAAAGACTTTCCAAAAGGGCCGCGCGCTGCTAGATGAACAAGGTGTGCGCGTTGAATCCTTGGCCCGCATTGCAGCTTTCGAAAATGGTCAGGTAGTCTTTGCGGATGAGTCACCTGTTGCCAATTAGCATTCGAATAATAATTTCATTGGTTGTTCATAGTGTTTTAGGATAAATAAGAGTAGACTGAAGCTATACTATGGAGGTGAAAACATGGCACAAATTAATTTGGGTGGCTCAGGACTTATGGTTCCTGATGTAGCCCTTGGTGTAATGCGTATCGCGGACAAGTCTGCAGCTGAAGCACAAGCTTTGGTTGAAAAGGCAATGGAAAAGGGCGTGAACTTCTTTGATACGGCTGACATTTATGCAGCTGGTCAAAGTTCAGTTGTCCTTGGTCAAGCTTTGAAGGACGCCGGTATTGCGCGTGAAGACATCATCTTGCAATCAAAGGGTGGCATCATCTTGGAAGATGGTCAAATCTCTGGTGATGGTTGGAAGGGTCCTCGTTACGACTTTTCAAAGTCACACTTGATTTCAGCTGTTGATGAAGAGTTGAAGCGTCTACAAACGGACTATTTGGATGTCTTCTTGTTGCACCGCCCAGACACGTTGATGGATCCTGAACAAGTTGCGGCAGCTTTTGATGAGTTGCAAGCGGCCGGTAAGGTTAAGCACTTCGGAACGTCAAACATGAACCCATGGCAAGTCGAATTGGTGCAAGCTTCTTTGAACCAAAAGTTGGTTGCGAACCAATTGCAATTCGGTATTATGCACACGGGTATGGTTGATTCAGAATTGCACGTGAACATGTCAGATGAGCGTTCATTTGATCACGATGGTGGCATTTTGGCCTACTCACGTTTGAAGAACATGACGATTCAAGCGTGGTCACCATTCCAGTATGGTTTCTTTGAAGGACCATTTATCGACAACGATAAGTTCCCAGTCTTGAACCAAAAGTTGCAAGAATTGGCTGATAAGTACGGTGTAACGAAGAACACGATTGCCGTGGCCTTCATTTTGCACCACCCAGCTAAGATGCAAGTGGTTTTGGGTTCAATGAATGTGAACCGTTTGGACGAAATGATGGACGGCGACAAGGTAACGTTGACGAACCAAGAATGGTACGACATCTACTTTGCAGCCGGCAATGATTTACCATAAACAGCGTTAAAAAATGAGCGTCACTGCTTTTGCGGTGACGCTCATTTGCGTTTATGTGTCGTTCTAGCGCACGAGCAACAGGTTCGGCTGACATCCTGCGCCTTTGTTCAAAAACTCGGCAACCGAATTGTGCGGACGCCATTCAGCGGGGTAAGTAATTTCTGCCAATAGCAGATTATAAAGCACAAAAGCACCGCATCACGCGGTGCTTTTGTTGTTAGAACATTAACATGATGGCGCCGGCAATTCCGACGAGCAGACCGTAAACCAGTGCGGGAATAGCGGTTTTACGCAGGATTGCACCTTCTTGACCAGCCAGACCGACCACGGCACTGGCTGCAACGATGTTGTGCACACAAATCATATTACCAGCTGCCGCACCAATGACTTGCAAGGCTAAAATAATCGGCTTTGCGAGATGTGCATTGGCTGCGACGTCAGCTTGAATTGGCGAGAAGGTCAAGGTTGAGACGGTTGCGCTTCCCGTGATGAAAGCACCGAGTTCCCCTAAGAAAGGTGCCACGAATACCCAAACACCGGCCATATGTTGTGACACGGTTTTGGCGATATAGGTTGGCATTGACGGTAAGTCCATGCCGTTGGTGCCGGAATTCGAGAACACTTGCACCATGATCAAGGTCACCATCAACGTCACACCAGTGCCAACCATTGAAGCTAGCACTGACTTGGCCGCTGGCACAAAGGGTTTCAACGTCCGGGCTTGCACCAAGAGGGCGATAGCCGCAGCTAATGTCAAAATGAAGCCAGGCGAATAAAGGACCGGCCAGTCGGAGCTAATCCCTTTAATCCCTAGGATGTTAACCCAGCTAAAATCAATGGCGTTGGTCATGAAATCCTTTAGCCAACCAACGGTACGTGATAGTAAGAGTAGGACAACAACAATCAAGTAAGGCGACCAAGCTGTCAGCAACGACATGTGACTTGAGGCGTGTTGCATCGTTTCTTCATCATTTTGCACACCGTCGCCGGTAAAATTCGCACCCTTCCAAGGATTGGTGAAGACCGTTGTTGGTAACAAGATGCGATACTTAAGTGTTAACACGGCAATGATCAAAACAGTTAATGGCGTGAGAATTGACACAAACTCATAACCGATTGTGTGGGCGTAAAGCCAGGCGAAAACGTTATAAACCACCCCGATCAATAATGCCCAGGGCGTAATTTCTAGCCACGATTTGATCGACTTTTTGCCCCGATTGAAGAACGTGACGAGCAGCATCACCAACATCAAAGGCATGAATGTTCCACCAAACAAATCGATGGTAGTCATCGTACCGGCAATATTGTTCATGAAGTCAGCAACATTTGCTGGGGCGACGTTACTCAACCCGACGGTTAGTGGCGTCCCAACTGCGCCGTATGCAGCTGATGTTGAATCAGCGACTAAGGCCAAGGTTACGCCCGCAATCGGTGTGAACCCTAAAGCGATTAGCAAGGGTGCCGTGACCATTGCAGGCGTTCCAAACCCAGAGACGCCTTCAATTAAACCGCCGAATAAATAGGCAATTAAGACTGCTAAAATACGCATATCAGCGGTTAACGACTCGAACCCAGCGTTAATCCGTGTGATAGCGCCAGTATGGCGTAAAACGTGTAGCATCATCAAGGCCCCAAATAAAATCCAAAGAATTGGAAATGTTTTGTGAATACCTTGTAGGATCGAGGCAAACATCACGTTGTTTGGCATTTGCCAGATGAACCAGCCGGCTAAGGTGACGACTAGCGCACTGATGGCCATCCCTTTTAGTGCCGGCATGTTGAACACAGCCAACAGAATGAGTGGCAGAATAACTGCCAGAAGTGCAATAAATAGCATAGAACCCCCAAAGTTCGCAATTGAAATAGATGTCTCTTGTAGTCTACATGAAGAACTTCACAAATAGAGGGTTTCTATATTTTTTATTTGTTACACGAGTTTTAGATAAGACGTATCGGTTGATTTCGTGATAGTATCTGGGATAAGTGGCAGTATCAGGTGAGATGATGGTGTGAGAGATGAAATGGATGCATGATAAGCAGGATCGGAATAAATTAAAGTTATTTCGATACATGCGAACACGTGGGGAAGCCCCGGTACTCCAGGTAATGGAAGACCTGGATATGTCACGCTATATTGTGTTATCAACAACGCAACAATTAGCGATTGATATTGAGATGATTACAGGTATGACGGACGGCATTTTGATTGAAGGCGGATCAGATGTTCGTTTTAGTGTGCCGGCAACGGTATTAGATTGGGAATCGTTAGGACTACACTATCTTATGACGTCGATTCGCGGGCGAATGGTGCACGAATTATTTCATGAGCAAGTGACCTCATGGGAAGAATTTGCCTTTGACGTCGATGTGTCGGTCCCCAAGATGTACAAGGAACGTGCGCAAGTCGCTGAAGATTTAGCGCGCGAAGGAATCCGGATTTCACGAGATTACAAATTAGTCGGAAATGAAGAACACATTCGGTTATTCAAGTTCGAGATGTTAACTTATTACAATGGTCGGCGCGATTCACCATTTCCGCTCGATGTGCAGGAACAAGCGCGCGAAGTGGTGAATGAAATCATTGTCCCTGAGTGTGGCACGTTGCGTGAAACACAATTGGTGGGACTGCGCCATCTGTATGCAATTTGGTGGTCACGGTTTAGACAGCGCCACTTTGTTTCGACAGGTTTTACGAATCGCTTTTTGAAGCCGACCGCTGAGTTGTCTGATCGTAGTCGACGCCTCATCCATTTACTGATGGAACGGATGAGTGACACACCTGACTTGCCGGTTGAAACGGCCGCAAGTGAGGCACGGTTTATCATTCTAACCATGCATACGTTGGGACTTTTCCCGCCGGAGCAAATGATGACCGACGTGACAGATTCAGTCATCCAGTACTGGCATCATTTTGAACGGGCTTTGAAAGAAAGTTATTACTGTCTCTTCATGCTGCGGGCCGATCAAGTTGATATTCGGTCCGTCACGCGCGTGCTTGAACCTGAAATTTTACGGTTCTTTGTCTTCCCGTATGTGGGAGAAGAAGATTATGAGTACATGACGAATGTTGCTGACATTGCACCGGAATATCCGTTGGCCTATGAGTTCTCTAAGGATGTCATGCGCCACTTTAGTGAATTTACGGGGGTGCCGGCACGTGATTTGGATAACTTTATGTTGCCAGATTTGATTGCGACAGTGATGGGTTATCCTAATTTTTATCGAGCAATTCCAGCAGTTAACATCACGATTGACTTTGGCGGCCATCACGGCATCGAAGAAGTGATGGCAATGTCGCTGAATGGTTTGCCAGGCTATAAAATTCAAATTAACCATGTTCTATCTGAATATACAGATATTTTGGTAACGGACGCTCCTCAGCCTAAGGATGAACCCTATACGGCACTCATTTGGCGGGGGATTGGTACGCCAGGGCAAATGACAGAGCTCTTACAGGAAATTAATCGCGTTAAGATGAAGAAGTTCAATGCTTGGCGAGATAATAATAAACATCAATAATAGTAGCGAAACAACACAACACCGTGTTAGTTTCGCTTTTTATTTGGTCAGAAAAGCTAGTTTTTCGTTTATGGGAAGATGGTGGGTGTACAATTAAAGTACTGAAAATAACGAGGTGAATGAACATGAAGATTGGATTCATCGGTACTGGTGTCATGGGGCGCGGTATCATTAATAACTTATTGCAAGCGAATTATGAAGTGGTTGTTTTCAATCGCACGAAAGCACACGCCCAATCAGTCTTGGATAATGGTGCAACTTGGGCAGACTCACCAAAGGAAATCGCTGAAGCAGCAGACTTGGTGATTACGATGGTTGGTTACCCCAAGGATGTTGAAGAACAATATTATGGTGATAATGGGCTGTTTGCTGGCTCGCACGCCGGTCAAATTTTTGTTGATATGACGACGTCAACGCCAACCTTGGCTGAACAATTGGCCGTTGATGGTGAGAAGTATGATGTTAAGGTACTTGATGCACCAGTTTCTGGTGGTGATGTTGGTGCTAAGAATGGTACGTTGACCATCATGGCTGGTGGTGATGAAGCGGCGTACGACAGTTTGCAACCAATCTTTGATGTGATTTCAAAGGCGGCTAACCGCTTTGGTGTGGCTGGTCGAGGTCAACACACTAAGATGGCCAATCAAATTATGATTGCCGCGACAATGTTGGGCATGTCAGAAATGATGGTTTATGCGAAGGCGGCTGACCTAGATGTGGCTAAGGTAATGGCGACTTTGTCAGCCGGTGGCGCCCAAAACTGGTCATTGGATAACTATGGTCCTCGTGTTTTGGCAGGCGACTTTGAGCCTGGTTTTTATGCGAAGCACTTGTTGAAGGACTTGCGTATCGCGTTGGATGAAGCGGCTAAGATGAATCTATCTTTGCCAGCAACAGATCTAGCGGAAGCCCTTTATACCAAGCTTGCTGAGCAAAAGGGACTAGGAGATGAAGGGACGCAAGCGCTAGTTAAGTTGTGGGCGCAATTTGCGTAATGTCCTAAATTTGAGTGAAATTAGACAGGTTTTGCACTTTTAGTAAGCGTGAAACCTGTTTTTTAATGCCTACGGTTCAATTTAAGGAGATATTCTAAAATCGTCATTTTTTTCGATAAGATAAAAACATCAAGAAATGACATGGAGGCAAACAGGCATGACGATTGGACGCATATATTCAGATTTAAAGGCAATGTTTGAGCTTTTAGCTTGGATTACGTTCATTTTCGTATTGTTTGTTTTGTCTTCACGTTATTTGTATGGCATGGATTACAGCATCTTCTTACCTTTGGTTGTAATGTTGTATGTTGGTGTTTGGGTTGGCTTGTCAGTTGCTTTAGTTTTGACATGGGTCTTCAGCGCTGGAACTGCAAAGCAAGCGACTCAGACGACGAAGTAGTAGTGACGAACTGGCTAGATTTCGATGAAAAATCTGGTCAGTTTTGCTTTGATTTAGAAACTATAGGGCGCATTTCCTTTTCAACACTGCTATAATCACTTGTATAAAGTACGAGAATACGGAGAGTGGAAAGATGATTGGACGGAAGTTGTGGTCAAGTTTGGCCATCGCAACGGCTGCATTGGGGGCGCTTGGCGTGGCAAAGCCAGCGGCGGCGGCAGACTATAGTAATAGCAATCCTGAAATGGGCGTGATGTTATCAAGCATTGAAGATGACACGGATACGAACAATTCAACGTGGGAATTGAATACGAAGCCAGGCAAGGTGTTGCAAGGATCAGTGTCTGTTCAAAACGCTTCAGATGAAGCTGCAAAATTCACGGTCTCGATGGAGCAAGCACGGACAAATGACCAAGTGAATATCATGTACCTATCAGGCGGGACAAATAAGTCGCTTGACCCAAACATGAAGTTTTCTAATCTTGCCAAGGTTGATGGTAAAGACAACACAACGGTCACGGTTCCGGCTAAGACAACGGTGCAAGTGCCGATTACGTTGACAATGCCGGCGAAGGAATTTGATGGTTATGTGTTGGGTGCCGTGGTTGTTAACAAGGAATTGCCAAAGGGTTATAAAGTTGAAGGTGGTGTCACGAACCGTTTCGTTTATGTGAAGACGGTTCAAATCACAGAATCAATTGTCAATCCAACGGCGGTTTTGACAAATGACAAAAAGGGATCGGTTAAAGTTTCTGACGGTCGTCAAATTTTCCAATTGCCAATTCAAAACAATGTGCCAAGTTATATTGGTAACATGAGTTTGAAGGCTAAGGTTACCTACAAGAGTACTGGTGATACAGTTTTGACGGATAGTCAAAAAAATCGCTCAGTCGCACCTAATTCATCATTTACGTATCAGATTCCATCTGAACGGGTGATGAAGGCCGGTAAGTATCACTATGTTGTCACGATGACAAATGATAAGACGAAGAAGAGTTGGACGTTTAGTGATGACTTTACGGTCTCACGAGCATCAGCTACGAGCGTTGGTATCGGTCGATCGATTGCTTTTGTGCCAACTTGGATTTGGCAATTACTAGCTTTGTTCCTTGTCTTAATCGGATTCCTATTCTTCCTTTTGTGGAAGCGTCGCAAGGATGAAGATGACGAAGATGAAGCAAACGCAAAATAATTTCAAAAATTGAAAAAAATATCGGGACGGAATCCTTGCAAAGGGGTTCCGTCTTTGCTTTGAGCTAAAAACGGCCACTTTTGACGTGCTTTTTACTAACTTTTAAAAAATTAGCGAAAACAGGCTCAATTCAAGTACTTTTTGTAAGAGTTGTATAAATCGGAATTATACTAAGTCATGTAATAAAGGAACTACTTAAAAAAGCCTAAGAAGCACAGAGAGGGAAAGAATTATGATGAAGCAATTTTTGATGAGTGTTGCTGTACTGGGAGCCGCAGTTACTCTAGCTGCACCAGCAGTTAACGCTGACGCAACTTTCGCAGGAAAGACTGGAACGACTGATGTAACGTTCCAAGGAGACACAACGACTAAGCCGGGTAAGGATGACAAGGATCCAGATAACGGTGCTACGGTTGGTGGTTTGACTTTGACGGCTGTACCAAGCTTTACGTTTACTGATGCTGGCGCAACGCCTAAGATTACCGAAGCTTCAACGAAGGTGTTGACGGCTAACGGTGTCTCAACTAAGCCATCTGATGACACAACTGGTACAAACAACACGTCATCATCAATCTATGTTCGTGATACACGTGGTTTGACGGCTGATGCAGCTGGTGCTGGTTACAGCATCTACGCCTCAGCTTCACAATTGAAGGCTGGTGATCAAGTCTTGCCAGTTGCCTCATTGAACATGACGGTTGCTGACGGAACTGCTAATTCAAACGGTGGTTTGATTACTGGTAAGAGTGCCGTTTCAGTTTACCAAGCTAACAATTCAGTTTTGAAGGGTGGCACTGCTAAGACAGCTGGTGACGCAACTTTGGGAACGGTTGCCGGATACGGTAACTTGATTGCTAAGGGTGACGGTAAGACTAACGGTGACAACGCAACTGGTGCTGTTTCTGCAGAATTGAACTTGAGCAGCAATGCCGTTCAAGCACAAAAGTACACGGGTACGATGTACTACACGTTGGTTGATTCAGCTACTTCAGCTAACTAATTAACATACGCTAAGTAATTAGACCAATCGTGACAAGTCATGTTTGGTCTTTTATTGGATAAAACACGGTACACTTATTTTTGGTAAGTTATACCGTGATACATATAAGAGAGAATTGAAACTATTTGGGGATAGTGAGAAAGAGAGGCAACATCATGAAGAACACACGACGTTTACAAGCAAAAGTACAACATATGGCGTTGGCTTCAATTATAATTGCAGGGATTGTTGCGCCGGTTACGCAATTAACCCCAGTATTCCCTGGCATGAGTTTGCGAGATGTTAAGGCAGCTAGCAACGCAGCAACAAGTCTTGACACTACGACGGTTACACCGGCGGTTGGTGGTAAGTGGCCAGCACAAACGGGTGTAACCGGGCAAGAAACGTGGTTACCAACGAGTACGACTGAGTCTCAAACGTTAATTCCCGCTACCGATACGACGAACACATATGCGCAGTCTAAGATTGGCGGGACACAAGTTGGTATTCGTTACGCTAATGCGTATGGAGAAACGGCACCATTGTCATCGCAGATGCAATGGTCGGCAAGTAGTAATACTCAAAATTATGCAACTAATACAACGACGGGTCAGCACGTTCAATTGGCGGTTACAACATCATCAATGACTGGCGGTAGCGGATTTGACCTCGAATTGAATATTCCAACGAATTTACAAGTTAAGAATGCAACGGTTAAGATGGCAATGTCTGATGGAACAGTTAAGTCAAAAATTTTAACGTCTTTGTCATCAAAAGGTGGAACAACTGTTGCGTTCCAGTATTTGAAAAATGGTGCTTGGTTAAGTGGAAAGGTTGATTTTAAGACTGGTGATTTGTTAGATAGTACTGGTGCTAAGTTGACTGATTTTACAGGGATCACAACATTAGCGTTGAATGGTATTAATTATTCACAGTTGTATAATGTTGACCCAAGTAATTACTTGGCAACTAATAAGCGCCCTGATGGTACGACTTATACAACATATGCTTGGCTACAATTATATGTCGACGCACAGTTACCTGATGTATCATCTGCACAAACTGTTAAGTTCACCGGAAATGCTCGTGTAGGTATGCGTACTGGTGTTAATCCGGGTCGTGTGGATCAGGATGAATATGATGACAACGCAACGACTAGTCCCTTGACGGGTGCAATGGTGTTTAATGCGCCAGTTGGTGGTACAGAGTCAGGCAAGATTGAAACAACACATACCTTCACTGATCTACAGGGAAATTCGGTTACATCGGGCAGTTACACAGGTGCTGATTTGGTGATGGATCATAAAATTATTGACCATCAGTCAACTGATAGTAAGAATATGACATATACAATTCGTACAGTGCCAGGTGTTACAGGTGCTAAGTTGGCAAAGCCGGTTGAGTTTGTAAATGATCAAGGCCAAGATGTGTCATCGCTTGTAGGTAATCCTTTGGTCACTTATTATGATAATTCAGGTAGTGTTGTGAGTGATTATAAGCAAGCAACAAAAGCTATTGTTAATAACTTAACCGTAGTAGGTGGCAAGAGTTATCATATTAAGGCGACGCTTCATAATGACAACTCAATGATGACAGGTACTAGTGCTAATCTACGTACATCAGGTGCTTTAACAGGTACCGATGTGGCTGGAAACACCCTTGCGACTAGTGATGCGGCTTACTCAACGGGAATGTTTACATGGGTACCATTCGTTGCAATGCCTGATGTATTATCTACGTCAGTTAAGTATGTAACGTCTGATGGTAAGATGGTTGCAGGCGGGGCGCAGGTAACGGGTCAAAAGTTACAGGTAACACCAGGTAGCTATAATGACCAAATTGGTATTTATCAATTGGATACGTCATCGATTCTAAGTGCAATGCCTGCTAGTTATGCAGCTGTTAGTGCGTTGCCAGATAAGGTGTATATGGTTGTGATGCAGGCAGCTTATTCAAATCAGAATATCAATTATGGTGTTATTGCCACTACCGATTCAGGTAAAGGGGTCAAGGCAACACCGCTAATGAATTCAGATGGTGTAACACCGGTAACTATAAATATTGATGGTGTTACGACACCGTTGTATGGTTATGCAGCAACGCCAGCATTGTATCAGTCTGATTATGATGCTGCATATGCGAGTGCTTCAGGTGGTCTAGCAGCATACATGCCTGTGTCTGTGATGGTTAATCAGGGTGTATCTGGAAACATTAACTACGTCTACAATGGTAAGACAGTTTCATCTACGCCATTCACGAATCAAGAAGCTGGCAAGACGATTGCAAACATCGCTGCACCAGCTGGTACGATTGATGGGTTGCGTTACAAGCTTGCTGACGCAACAAAGTCATACGCTTACCCTGATAAGGATGGCGATGTGAACGTCGATTTAGCAGCGATCGTTTCAGGTACAATCGAGTTTGTCGATGCAGATAACAACAATGCGTTGGTTCAGCAACAATCCTTTACCGATCAAACGCCAGGTGCCCAAATCTCACCTTTGACGTTGCCAGATGGTTACGTTTTGGCAGTCGATGCCAACGGTGACGTACAATCAACTTACAACTACCCAACAACTGATGCGCAAGTCGTAACGGTGAAGGTACAAAAGTTGACGAGTGGCAACCGTAATGATGGTATGGAATTGACGGAAGTACCTTCATTCAGCAGCGATAACAACACAATCGGTGCTAGTGACACAACGACATTGACGGCAACAAAGGATGGCGTCTTGTCATACTTGAACTTAAAGGGTCAAAAGGCCGACATTTACATGTCAGCCACAGATTTGAAGTCAAACGGATCAGCTTTGCCAATTAAGACGTTGAAGGCTAACTTGAGCGCCGGTTTGGCTGATGTCTACGCTGCTAACCAAACGGATGGTTACGGTCACATGATTGTTAACGATACGACGAGCAAGAAGGGATCGCTAACGATTCCAGACTTGCAAATGACGTTGTCGAACAATAACTTTGCGGCTGGTACGTACTCAGGTACCATCAACTACACGATGGTTTCAGATGATTTGAACTAACAATAATGTTTTAAAAACGAGGTAACTACGGTTGCCTCGTTTTTTCATACAATAAGCCAAAGCTCACAATACAGTTTGTTTATGATAGTAACTGTTATAATAGTATTTAAAAATAAGTAATTAATATCGCTCAATAAAAGGAGCAATGCCGATGAACTTTTTCGTTAATGCGACGATGCCAAAGCAAAAGTCTGGTATCGAACACGCGCAATTGAAGCGCTTTGAACTATTTAATAATCACCAGGTGGATTCACGAATTGTTTTGCGTGATTGGGATCCAGTTGCGCACGTTAATGCGAACGCAGCTGGCATTCCTGACAGCCAACTGATCAATATGTTTGATTATTTTCAGGAAGCTGTTGCAGTGACGCCGAAAACGTTGCACGCACAAGAGATTGAATTTGGTGTGCCGAATGTACAATTCGCCGATGAACCGGCAAATAATCGTTATTTGGTGACGGCCCAGAACGGCCAATTGGTGGCCTGCGTGAACTATGATGCCACGGCTGATAAGCGGGTAAGGTCAACTGAGTTATTTGATGGTTATAACAATTTATTCCGGGTTGATCACTATGATTCACGTGGGTTTGCGTCATTAATTCAGTGGTATACGACGGATAATCAAATTGGTACGGAAACGTGGGTGACCCCATCAGGCCGGACGGTCATTGAAACCTTTAATAAGAAAACAATGGCCGGTGAGTTCGTTAAATCGGGCTGGCGTTTGATTGAACATGGTGGTCACGTGATGCAATTCGACACGATTGAGGAGCTTACAAAACACTTCTTTGATCGATTGAATGATGATTTCTGGTCAGAAGAGCAACCAAATGTCTTTGTATTAGATCGGTCACACCTAGGTGACTGGGGCCTTTTGCGCTTGCGCAAGCCTGCCTATGTCGTGATGCATCTTCACAATTCACACGCGGGGGATGCCCAGGATCCGATGCATGCCATTTTGAATAATCACTATGAATTTGCTATGAATGCGCTTGATGAATATGATGCAGTTGTCTCAGCGACGCATAAGCAAACGCATGACGTGAATGAGCGCTTCCACCCTAAGACGCGTCTCTTTACGATTCCAGTAGGAGTTGTGCCAGACCGTCTGTTGCAAGCTGAACGGGTACCGGTTGCGCGTCGTGAATTCGGTAAGGTCATCGCGTTTGCCCGAATTGCTTGGGAAAAGCATCTCGATGATTTAGTTCGAGCGGTTGGGATTGTCCACAAGGAATTCCCACAAGTGACGCTTGATTTGTATGGTTATGCCGATCCAGCGGATAATTACAAAGCACGTACTTCGGTTGAAGAAGCAATTCGTGAATACGGGCTTGAAGGCGTTGTGACGATGAAGGGTTACACAACGGAAATCGACGCTGTCGAAAACAATGCGATGATGTATGGGCTAACTTCGCGGATGGAAGGCTTCAACCTAGCGATTATGGAAGCAATTTCACACGGGTTGATTGCCTTTTCATATGATGTTAATTATGGGCCAAATGAAATCGTTGAAGATGACGTCAACGGTAATGTGGTGCCATACGAAGACTATGAGGCGATGGCCCAAGCGATGTTGAAGGTCCTACGCGACCCAGACTTAGCCCAACGTTATTCAACGGGAGCGTATGAGTCATCAGAACGTTATTCAGAAGAAAATGTGTGGCACGCTTGGCGTGAATTGTTGGATGATGCGGCTGCAGTGTGGCCTGCCAAGCTTGCGGCGATGCCGGCCCATGCCCATGATTCAAACAAGGAGGCTGAATGATGAATTATTTTGTTAGTGAAAATGTCTTTACGTTCAACTCCGGCACCGAGCATGCCCAAGCCAAGCGGGTACAACTGTTTACTGAGCAAGGACAATCAGCGCAATATGTCACGCGCAATTATAATCGTTTCTTGGCTCGTGATGCGGAAGCAATCGGTTTGCACGCTGAACAAGTATTGAATATGTATGATTTCTTCCAAGGCGTCACCGATGTGCCGCGTGAGGAAGTTTCGCTGCGCTTGTTGCCCCAGATTCCATTGGATGAATACCATATTGAAGGTCACGGCCCAAACTATTCAACGATTAATCATGCCGGTCGCGAGTTAGCACGCATTAACGTTATGCCGGCCACGGTCGGATTAGTTAATGATATCGTCTACTATGACCGTTATGGCAATACCACGGCTCGTGAGAATTTTGATTGGCGTGGCTTTAAGTCGTCGGTAGATTATTTCCATCCAGATGGTAATTTAGCGGTGCAAAAGATGTTGAACTTAGCTGGTGAGACGGTTATTGAAATCAGTCACATGAAGGTTAATGGCACGTTATACCCAACCATGTGGAAATTGCTGAATTACAAGGGCCACGATTGGCGTTTTAATACGGAAGACCAACTATTTCTTTTCTTCTTGAACGAAATTACGGCTGAGCATCCAGGTTCGATTCTGGTATCTGATCGCCGAAGTTTGGATCACGTGGTTGCGGATGTGCAATTTGCAGCGAAGAAGTTTGCGGTTTTGCATGATATCCATACACCTGATATCAAAAATCCAATTCGCGGTAAATTGTATGACGCTTATCTGAATGTCCTTGAACGTCGCGTGCGAGACTTCGATGCGATTTTGGTACCAACGCCTGAACAACAATCTGATTTGCAAAAGCGGTATCCGGGTGTCGATTTCCGGGTGGTGCCGGATACGTTTGTGCCACAAGCACAATTGGCCGCACCACGCCTACGCTTGCCAGATCGCCAAGCAGGCAACATTTTGTTTATGGGTCGTTTGTCGCCCGAAACGCGACCAGATCAAGCAATTCGTGCATTGGCCCGGGTTGTTAAGTCAGTGCCGTCAGCGACGTTGACGTTCCACGGCTATCCAGCAAACGCAGAAATTTTGAATGAATTGAAGGCACTGGCTAATCAGCTAGGGGTTACCAACAGTGTTATATTTGGTGATTACATCACCGGTGACGCTTTGGCCGCGGCCTATCAACGGGCGCAAGTGATTGTGCAAACGTCAGTCGCAGAAGGGTTCGGTATGAACTTAGTTGAAGCGATGAGCTACGGTGTCCCAGTCGTGTCGTATGATATTACGTATGGGACGCAGGAATTGATTCATGATGGTGTGAATGGTTATGTCGTTGCAAATGGCGCGCACGGTGAAATGGCCGATCGCATTGTGTCAATTCTGTCAGATGATGGTGTCTGGGCTGATTTATCAGCCGCAGCTTATGATAAAGCGGTGACGTTTAACGGTCAGGCCATGATGGCAGCTTGGCAACAAGCCTTACAATAGTAAAAAATAGAACCCTCGCTAGGCAATTAGCGAGGGTTCTTGCGTATAATAGTGAAAAAAGAAGTTGGAGAATTGGGTATATGACGAAAATTGGGATAATTTGGCGGGAAACATTTCGACGGTATTGGCGCACGATGGTGATTTTTGCCATCATCAATGTCGTGATTTGGATTGTCGTGTTGGCATTGGTTAAATTCAATGCCTTTGGGCTACATGATTTGGCTTTGAAATCAATTAAAGCAAATTTTGTGAACGATGCATCGTCGCACAAAATTAATCATAGCGGCGCCTTTGGTGGGTTTGTGCAATTAACATGGCACAACTATTTAGGTGGTTTGGCCACGGTGGCGATATCACTCATTCCAATCCCGTTTTGGTGGGTGACGGCGGTGATGAATCCAGCCTCAATTGGCTATTTACTTGGCTTATCACCAATCCCCGTGACAACGTTCTTTGCGGGTATTTTTCCCCACAGTATTGTCGAAATGCCCATGCAGTGGTTGGAATTTAGTATTGCTTGGGAAACATTCCGCTTGATTTGGCAAAATATCCGGACGAAGCAAGGCTGGTGGCATGGCGTAGACTGGCGTCGCATTATCACAATTCTAATTGTAGTGGTGTTGCCCATGGCCATTGTGGCAGGTGCCATTGAGAGCTTTATCACGCCGGCGTTGTTGAATATGGCGAAGTAGCATTACAAGTTATAAACGCTTGATAATAAAAAAAGAAAATCCCCAATCGGAGCGACACTTCCGATTGGGGATTTTCTTTAGAGGTAGTGACGGGAATCGAACCCGCGATGGCGGTTTTGCAGACCGGTGCCTTACCACTTGGCTACACTACCAAATTAATCATAGTATTTGTACCACGAATACATATTATAGGGGAAATGTGAACATCTTGCAATTCAATAGGGCATTTTCTAAGATGTCAAGCAATATGCTTAATATCTTCACGCAATAGTTTAACCATTGTAACTTCTGTTTTCTATCACTGAAAAGGAAAAATCGCCTCGTATCATACACAGTGAGGGGGAGTCTCGTGACTTCCTGGAGTGGCGAGAATACATAAACAAGTAATGATAGAGGCAGACTTATGGAAAAGAATGATTTTGCAAAAGCGAATACGCAACAGGCAAAGCATCGCCGTATGTGGGTGACCGCGGGGATGACGGCACTAACGGTTGGGGCAAGTATTGCTGGGCCAGAACTATTGGATGAAGTTCAGACTGAATTGGGGAATAATGAGCCACGCACGACGGTAACGAAAGATAGTTCACCGTTGGTTAAGGTGGGAAATGTGTTGTTTTCATCACGTACGGCAGCCGCGGAGACAATTAATAATGTGGTGGATGCCAATGGCGGTAACCACAGTTTTAAATCAACGCAAACCCAAGTGACGACCAACTTTACCGGTTCGGGAACTGGTTTTTCGAATGCAAGTGGGTCGTATGACGGGCAAAGTGCAACGTTTACGACGTTGACGAATACATCAGGAAACGACCAAGGTGCGATTGCTTTTAACAAGCAATTGGATATGACGGCCAACTGGACGATGAAATTCAATTTGAATTTGACGAAGTACAATACCGGTGGAACGGCCGGTTTGATTACTGGTAACCCAGCAAATGGAGCTGGTGACTTCTTGGGACTAGTTTTGGCCCCGGTTGCACCTAATAAATTGGGAACTAGCGGAGGAACAACAGGTAGCTCGCTTGGAATGGGGAATACTATAGATGATAACGGTAATCCTGTTGCGGGAACGGGAATCCCAAATGCTGTACAGTGGGGGATTGATTTTTATAAAAATACCGGTGATGCCAGTAATTTAGAAAATCCAACTGATGGGACGGGTGGGTCTCTGCTGGGTTCTGATGGTAAGGACGGAACTCAAGTGGCGGGTTTTCGTACAACCGACGCTAATGGAAATTTGAATACTGTGTCAGGATCGACGGGTTTTCAATCGTTTAATCACGATACGGGTAGTACCCTAATGGGATTTACTGGTCCGGGTCCGGAAAGTAAAACCGATGCTGGCTGGGCTGGCCCATCTGATCCCAATTTGGAAGCAGAAATGACGGCCACGTATACGTATTCGAATGGTGTGGGAACACTGACGATTAAGGCCGATAACGGTACCTATACAGCTTCAAAGCAAATTACGATTACCGAGGGCGTCAATTCAACAATGTCGGTGGGATTTAAGGCTTCCGACGGTGCCAAGTATTCGCAAAAGGGTGTCACAATTCGTGAATTTGATTTGACGTTGCCAACCGCAGATACCAAGGTTAACTACATTGACAAAGAAGGCAATGCTATTTCTGGGCAGGCTAGTACCACGATTAAGTCAAACGTTAATGACACGTTGGGCATTGTGACGTCTGGCGCGTCAACTAACACGACGGGGACAGCGCACACGTTTACGGCGCCAACGATTGCCGGCTACACGTATTTGGGGACAACGTATGGCACGTCTAAATCAACGACGGGGCCATTGACGGTATCTGACACTGACGCGAACAACATTATCAATGTGCAATACGCGAAAAACTCAAAGATTACGACGGTCTTTGTGGACCAGAATGGCCACGTGCTATCAACGGTGCCATCCGTTGAATTGGGAACGGCCGGTACAAATTACGACGGGCAGAAAGCTACGGCTGCAGCGGATTACGCGGATTATACAGCTGCATTAGCGACTGCCAAGAGTAATGGCTACACCGGCGTCAGTGGCGTTTATTCAGATTCTGCCTTAACAACGAAACTTGGAGCGGACTTATCAGCAGCAACCTTTGGCAACGCTGATAAAACAGTTTATGTGCAATTAACGCCAGCCCCTCAAACGGCCACAATCACCTACAACAAAGCAACTGGGTTGAGTACGGCAGGAAGCACGGCGCAAGATAATGCCGTGTCAGCATCGCCAACCTCATTGACGGGAGTTACGAATGACAAGTACCCAGCGAACACGATCCAAGTACCGGCGGGGATGACAGCCACAATCAAAGATGCGGCCGGTAACACGTTAGATACAGATACGTCGAAAGCGACTCACCTGGTTAAAAATAGCGATGGGTCTTATACGATTGTGGGCGCATTTAGCCTAACGTCGGCGGGGGCTTTAGCGGTACCGAGTTATACCGTAACGTATACGGCAAATGCGGTCAAAATGATTCAACAGTACCCGGACGAGACGCGATCAAATGATGGTACGGCCTATGGGACCTATAGTGCTGCCGGGGTTGTGCAAAAGTCAGGGTATGTTTCATTCGTTGATGGTACGAAAGCGAACCAAACACCGGCAGGCACGTTCGGTGCAACCGACAAAACGTACACCATTACGTATGAAGCGGTCCCTGCGACGGCTGGTGAAGTTGCTAATGAACCAACCGTGACGTCGGCCTTGGCAGCGGTAAATGTGGCAACGACCGAAACGGATTATAAAGCGGCGCTGGCAGCGTATAATACGGCGGTTTCTGATGCGCAAACGGCTCGTGATAATGCTGAAACAGCAGCGAAGGCCGTGGATTCAAGTGGCTTTTCAACAGTGACAGCAGTTTCTGATGCGCAAACGAATTTGAACAACGTATTGGCTCAAGCTGCGGCTGGACAAGCAACGACGCAACAAGTGATTGATGCGACAACAGCCTTGCAAACGGCGATTTCAGATGCGCAAGCCGCGTTGGATGCTGCAAAAGCCCAAGCTAAGACGGATATTCAAGCCAATATTGATGATATCAACACGCAAATTGCCCAAATTCAAGCCGATATTGATGCCATCCAGACATTAGCTGATCGCAATCCGGGAGATACAACCATTGCTGGTTTATTGGCGGATGCGCAACAACGCTTGGCAAATGCACAATCACAACTGACGCAGGCTGAGGCGGCGTTGGCAGCTGTTGATGGTGCGACTACCATTGCAGATGTGACGAACTTAAGTGATGGCGCTGATCAAAACCAAGCGGCAGCTGATTCGGCACGTACAATTGCGGACCAAGATTTGGCGGCAGCACAGGCACAAGATACGTTGAATTTGAAAAACGCTAAAGATGAAGCGATTGCAACGGCTGAAACGACGACAACCGCCAATCAATCGGCGATTCAACAAATTGAACAAAATATTGCCGAACTACAACAGTTGGCTGAGGATTATCCAAATAATGCGACAATTGCAACGCAGTTAATTAATGCGCAAGATGCGTTGGATGCAGCGAATAAGGCGCAAGCCGATGTTGATACAGCAAGTGGCGAAGTACCTGGTTTAACGACGGTTGAAGCGGTTCAGATTCAACAAGCGGCCGTGAACGCGGCGGGTAAGGATGCCCAGAATATGTTGGTTGTGGCCAATGATGCTGTGACAGCAGCTAAGGCTGAAGCAGAGAAGGTGCTGGCGGATGCGAAGGCTGCGGCAACGAGCGCTATTCAACAACAATTGGATGATGCGGATGCCAATATTCAAACGATTAAAGATAATATTGCGGCCATTCAAACGATTCTTGATAACAATCCAGGCGATGCTGATATTCAAGCGGCCTTGGATGATGCCAATGCACAACTAGTGACGGCTAATAACCAATTGGCAGATATGGCGGAAGCGTATGCTGATGCGACTGATGCGACAACGCCGGCTGAAGTACAAGCGGCCCGCGATGCTGCCACAACAGCTGCAACAGCAATCACCGATGCCACGACCCAATCGACAACTGATTTGACGACAGCTCAGGCGAAGAGCGATGCCAATTTGGCAGCCGCAAAAGCTAGCGCCGAGACAACGATTGGTGACCAGATTGATCAAGTTGGGGATGATATTGCAGCGATTCAGGATGACATTACGGCGCTAACGCAAATCGCGGCGGATAATCCAACGAATACAGAAATCGCGGCAAAGTTAGCGGATGCTAAGATACAATTAGCAACTGCTCAGACACAGGAGTCTAATCTTAAGGATACGAAGGCAGCTATTGATGCTGCAACGACTTTAGCAGATGTGAGTGCGCTTGAAGAGACTGCAACGACGGCGGAAACGACGAGTGCGACAGCCAAGACAGCAGCGGATCAAGATTTGACGGATGCTCAGGCATTAGCGGCCGCTGATTTGCAGGCCGCGCAAACTGCTGCTACGACAACGATTCAAGGCAACATCGACGCTATCCAAGCTCAGGTGGATCAAATTACGCAAGATATTGCCACGATTGAAACGTTAGCGACGAACAACCCAGGCGATACAGTCATTGCGGACGCGCTTAGTGACGCAGAGCAACAGTTAGCGGATGCCCAAACGGCGTTGACGGATGCGCAAACGCAACAAACGGCGATTGCGGATGCGACGACACCAGCTGCTGTGCAAGCGCTAGTTGATGTGGCAGCAACCGATCAAACGACGGCTGAAACAGCTGGGACGACATCGACGCAAGATGTGGCAACGGCGCAGCGTCAAAATGATGCCAATTTGGCAACAGCCCAAGCGGCAGCAAAGGATGCGTTGCAAGATAATATTGATGAAATTAATGATGCAATTGCCCAAATTGCAGCGGATGTGGCGACGTTACAAACGCTGGCAGATAACAATCCAAATGATCAAGCAATTGCGGATAAATTGGCTGATGCGTTAACGCAGCAACAAACAGCGCAGGATGCGTTGGCAGATGCTCAAACACAATTGACCAATGTTGACCAAACGACAACGTTGGCCCAGGTTGACGCACTGACGACACAAGGACAAGCGGATGAAGATGCGACGAAGGCTGCAGCTGAAGCGGTGAATACAGACGTTACAACAGCGCAAAATCAATCGGCCACTAACTTGGCGGATGCCAAAGAAACGGCTAAGGATACCATTCAAGCCAATATTGACCAAATCACGAGTGATGGGACGGCGATTGATAATATTATTGCGGAATTGACGGATTTGGTGACGAACAATCCAGGTGATACAACCATCGCGGATGCGTTGCAAACGGCGCAAGATGAAAAGGCGAAGCAAGCTGATGCCTTGAAGGATGCTCAGGCCCAACTCGCCCAAGTCGATGAGCAGACGACTCTGGCCGATGTGGCTGATTTAGTTGATCAAGCAGCAACTGATCAAGCAACAGCGGACCAATCGGTGGTTGATGCGTCACAAGCCTTAGACACAGCCAACGCGCAGTCAGCAGATAACTTGGCTGACGCAAAAACGGCGGCCAAAACAACGATTACCAGCGACCTAACGGACATTCAGGATAATATTGCAGACCTACAACAACTAGTAACTGATAATCCAACGAACACGCAAATTGCGGATAAGTTGGCGGATGCGCAACAACAATTGACCGACGCCCAGGCAGAAAAGCAGGCTGCGCAGGATGCGTTAGATGCGGTTGATAATCAGACGACGTTGGCGGATGTGCAAGCCCAAACTGATGCAGCCGGTCAGGCGGTGGTTAATTCTGATGGGGATGCCACGCAGGCGCAAACCGATTTGGATGAGGCACAGAACTTGGCGAATGCTGATTTAGCAGCGGACCAAGCGGCAGCCCAAAAAGCAGTTGATGATCAAATTGCCCAAATTACGGATGATATTGCAGCGATTACGGATGATGTCGCGGACTTGCAAGAGATTGCGAAAAATAATCCGGATGATACGACGATTGCGGATAAGCTGGCGGATGCCCAAGCACAACAGCAAGCAGCTGAAAATGCGTTGACAGAAGCGCAAAACCAAAAGACAGCGATTGATAATGCCACGACGCCTGCTGAAGTGACGGCTGCTCAAACAACGGCCGAAACTGCTGGTCAAACGGCGAGCGATGCTAAGACTGTAGCCGACCAGGATGTGGTTGATGCGCAAGCAAAGTCAGATGCCAATTTGGCCGCGGCAAAGACGGCCGCCGAGACGGCGCTAGATCAGAATATTGCCAACATCACAGACGATGTGGCAGCTATTCAAGATATTGTGGATGAGTTACAGAAGCTCGCGGATAATAACCCAGGCGATACGGAAATTGCGGATAAGCTGGCGGATGCCCAGACCCAGTTGACGACGGCGAATGATGCGTTAACGGATGCTCAGAACCAGAAGACAGCGGTTGCTGATGCGACAACGCTGGCGGATGTTCAGACGGCCGTTGATGCTGGTCAGGCGGATGAAGATGCGGCGCAAACGGCTTTGGAAAATGCGCAGGCTGATCAAACTGCAGCGCAAGCGAAGTCGGACAGTAACTTGGATGACGCGCAACAAGCAGCTAAGGATGCGATGACGCAAGACCTGGCGACGATTACGGATAACGTGGCAGCTATTCAAGATGACGTGACGGCCCTTGAACAAATTGCGGCTGATAATCCGACAAATCAATTGATTCAAGATAAGCTAGCAGATGCGCAACAGCAATTAACGGATGCGCAAACGGCGCAAACGAACGCGGAACAAGCGTTAGATGCTGTGACACAGGCAACAACACCAGCCGAAGTGGCCGCGCAAGAACAAATTGTGACGGAAGCGGTAACGACGACGACTGGTAACAAGGATCAAGCTGACCAAGACTTGGCTGATGCCAAGGATTTGGCAGGGGCGGATTTGGCTGCTGACCAAACGGCTGCGCAGGATGCGGTGACGAATCAAATTGACCAGATAACGGCTAATATTGACCAAATCAATAAAGATATCGCGACATTGACGGACATTGCGGCGAACAATCCAGATGATACAGAAATTGCAGATAAACTGGCCGATGCCAAGACACAATTAACTACAGCGGAAACGGCGCTAACCACGGCTGAAAACCAAAAAGACGCGATTGCGGCAGCAACGACACCGGCTGAAGTGGCCACAGCGCAATCATCGGCTGAACAAGCAGGTGACACGGCGCAAACGGCACAAGATACGGCAGATCAGGATGTAGTTGAAGCACAAACAAAGTCGGATGCCAATTTGGCAGCAGCCAAGACTGCGGCTGACACGGCTTTGGACCAAAATATTGCCAATATTACAGATGACGTGGCTGCAATTCAAGATATTGTGACCGATTTGACGACGGTGGCGGCAAACAATCCAACTGATACGAGCATTGCGGATAAGTTGGTGGATGCGCAACAACAATTAGCCGATGCCAAGGCTGCGTTGACGGATGCCCAAAATCAGAAGGCAGCAGCTGACCAAGCAACGACGTTAGCAGATGTGCAAACGGCCGTTGACGCGGGTCAAACGGATGAAAATACGGCACAAACGGCCTTGGAAAAGGCCCGGGCCGACCAAACAACAGCCCAAGCCCAATCTGATCAGAATTTGGCGGATGCCAAGACGGCGGCCGAACAAGCGATTACGGATAAAATTGCGACGATTGACGATGATATTGCTCAAATTACGGCTGATATTGTGACACTTGAACAAATCGCAACTGATAATCCAGACAACACGACCATTGCCGACAAGTTGGCGGATGCGAAGGAACAGTTAGCAGCGGCGGAAGATGCTAAAACGACGGCCGAGGCGGCCAAGGACGCTGTGGCCGATCAAACAACATTGGCTGATGTGGCGAGTCAAACGGAAGTCGCCGATGAGGCGGTGACGGCAGCAGATACAGCGCAAAAGACGGCTGATCAAGATGTGAAGGATGCGCAAGCTGCAGCCAGTGAAGATTTGGCGACTGATCAGGAAGCGGCGAAGACGGCGGTTAACAATGATATTGCGACGATTACGGATAACATTGATAAAATCACCGATGACATTGCGACATTGACGGACATTGCGGCGAAAAATCCAGCGGATACAGAGATTGCTGATAAGTTGGCCGACGCGAAGGCGCAACTTGAAACGGCTGAAGGTGCGCTCGCTGACGCAACGGATCAATTAACGGTCATCGATAATGCCACGACCCCGGCTGAAGTGGCTGATGCGCGTGAAGCAGGACAAGATGCGGCTGACTTATCGCAGACGACGGTGGATAATGCGGCGCAGGATGTAACTGATGCACAAGCAAAGTCCGATCAAAACCTAGCAGATGCGCAAAAAGCCGCGACCGACACAATTACGGATAATATCGCAACCATTGCCGATAATATTCAAAATATCACGGATGATATTGCGACATTGCAAGATTTGGCAGACAAAAATCCGGGTGATACCACAATTGCGGATAAGCTGGCGGATGCGCAACAACAGTTAACTGAAGCTGAAGCGGCTAAGACGGCAGCTGAAAGTGACTTGGACCAGGTGGCTGATCAAACCACGTTGGCTGACGTCGCTGATGTTGTGAATGATGCAGCTGATCAGGTCGCACAAGCGCAAGAAAATGAGAATCAGGCCCAAACGGATGTGGATGATGCGCAACAACAAAGCGCCACGAATTTGGCAACAGCTAAGGATGATGCCAAGGAAGCCATTAACCAAAATTTGAGTGACATTGACGATGATATTACGCAAATTACGGCTGACATTGAGGCGCTTGAACAAATTGCTACGGATAATCCAACTAATACGGCGATTGCAGATAAGTTGGCCGATGCCAAAGAACAGTTAACAGCGGCTGAAACAGCTAAGGATGCTGCGCAACAGGCGTTGGATGCGATTGATGACCAAACAACGCTTGCTGACGTGGCAACACAAGCAAAGGCTGGTGAGACGGCATTGGCTGATGCTGACACAGCGCAAAAAACGGCCGACCAGGATTTGGCGACAGCCCAAGACGAAGCGACCAAGGATTTGGTGGCTGATCAGGTGGCAGGCAAGGCCGCGGTCAACGAGACCATTAAGTCGATTCAAGATGCAATCACGACAATTACGGATGATATTGCGACGTTAACAGATCTGGTAGCTAAGAATCCAGCGGATACCCAAATTGCTAATGATTTGGCTGATGCTAAGGAGCAGTTGGAGACGGCGGAAACGGCGCTGACCGATGCGCAAGATCAATTAGCCGCGATTGATGCGGCCAAGGTACCGGCGGATGTTGATCAGGCAGTTGCTGCTGCGCAAACGGCAGGTGAGACGGCAACGACGGCGCAAACGACAGCTAACCAAGATGTCAGCGATGCGCAGACTAAGCACGATGCCAATTTGGCAACGGCTAAGGAGACGGCGACGGATACAATTCAAACCATTGTTGATGGCCTGGCGGATAACATCGCCCAAATTACGGATGATATTGCAACGCTGCAAGATTTGGCCGATAAGAATCCTGGTGACACGGTGATTGCTGACAAATTGGCCGATGCCCAGAAGCAACTAACTGATGCAACTACCGCACAGAATGATGCGCAAGATCAGTTGGACGCCATTGCCGATCAGCCGACTATGGCTGCGGTTGATCAATTGGTTGCGCAGGCCCAAGCTGATCAAACGGCTGGATCAGATGCGCAAACGGCTGCTGATAATGATGTGATGGCGGCCCAAACGCAGTCAGACCAGAATTTGGCGGCAGCTAAGCAAGCGGCGACTTATAAAATGACAAATCAATTAACCCAAATTGATGAGAACATTACGCAAATTGAAAGTGACATCGATGCTTTGGAGCAAATTGCGGCGGACAATCCGGATAATGCGCAAATTCAGGCCGATTTGGCCGATGCGCAGGAACAGTTGCTTAATGCGCAAGACGAGCGGGCAACGGTTGAAGACGCCCAAACAAAGTTGGCTGATCAGACAACATTGGCTGATGTGGCTGATTTGCAGACGGCGGCAGACAATGCCGTTAAGCAAGCCGCAGATGCGCAAACGGCCGCGGATAATGATGTAACCGATGCCAAAGCGCAAGCTGCTAAGGACTTGGCACGCGATCAAGCAGATGCAAAGACGGCGATTAATCAAAATGTTGCGGTCATTCAAAATGACATTGACGTGATTCAAGATGACATTGCAACATTGCAGGATTTGGTTGATAAAAATCCAGGCGATGCCACGATTGCAGCTAAATTAGCTGATGCCCAGCAACAATTGCAGACGGCTGAAAGTGCGCTAGCGACGGCCCAAGATCAATTGGCAGCTGTTGATGCGGCCAAGGTGCCAGCAGATGTACAAACGGCTGTTGACGCGTCATCGGCTGCGCAAACAGTGGCAGATAATGCAAAGACGGCAGCTGACCAAGATGTAACTGATGCCCAAGCCCAGCACGAAAAGAACTTGGCAGCCGCTAAGGCGACGGCTGATGACACCATCGCGGATCAAATCGCGCAAATGCAAGAAGACTTGGCAGCGATTCAAGCTGATGTTGCTTCGTTGACGGAGATTGCTGCGAAGAATCCTGATGACACATTGATTGCGGCTCTCCTGGATGATGCTAAAGCGCAAGAAACGCTCGCACAAGATAAGTTGGCGGATGCACAAAAGCAAGCTGACGCGGTTGCGGATGCGCCAACCATGGCGGACGTGGCTGACTTGACGGATGCCGTGACGCAGGATGCTGCGGCGACAGCCGACGCACTGACGCAAGCTGACCGTGATGTGATCGACGGACAAACGAAGTCGGATGCCAATTTGGATGCGGCAAAGACGGCGGCTGATGTTGCGTTGGCTGATAATATTGCGCAAATTAAGCAAAATATCAGTGATATTCAGGATGACATTGCGACGTTAACTGATTTGCAAGATAAGAATCCAGGTAACACGGTGATTGCTAACTTATTGACGGATGCGCAAACGCAATTGGCGGAGTCGCAACAGTCATTGGCGGATGTTACGAATCTTGCGAACCAAGTGGAAAATCAACCAACTTTGGCTGATGTGCAACAGATTGTGGATGCGGCGCAAACGCAAACTGATTATTCGGATGGGGATGCAACGCAAGCGCAAACCGACGTTGATAAGGCACAAGCTGAGGCAAATGCTAAGCTGAACGATGCTAAGCAAGTCGCAACAACAGCTGCTAACCAAGCTTTGCAGGATATTCAACAAAGCATTGCTGGTATTCAGGACGATATTCGTCAACTTGAACAGTTAGTGACTGATAACCCGGGTGATACGACAATTGCAAATGCGTTGGCCGATGCACAAACACAACTCGAAACAGCGCAAGCAACCCAGACGGATGCGCAACAGCAAGCGGCTAAAATTGCGGCTGCCACAACCTTGGCCGATGTGACGGCGATAACAGATCAAATCGCCCATGACGAAGCCAGCGCGGGTGTTGATAAAGAAGATGCAGATGCTGCGTTAGCAACTGGTCAACAAAAGTCAGCCGAAAACCTAGCTGCGGCGAAGGATGCGGCCAAGCAAGATTTGCAGGATAACATTGACGCT
This sequence comes from Weissella sp. MSCH1, assembly GCF_045799135.1. Lineage (NCBI taxonomy): Bacteria > Bacillati > Bacillota > Bacilli > Lactobacillales > Lactobacillaceae > Weissella > Weissella sp. MSCH1. The sequence continues at coordinate 96,976 of NZ_JBJMBA010000038.1, forward strand.
ATTCAGAATAACGTTGCTGAAATCCAAAAGATTGTTGAGACAATTACGGATATTGCAAATAAGAATCCGAATGATGCAGACATTCGTGCCACACTAACGAATGCCCAGAATCAATTGGATAAGGCGAATGATGCGTTGACGGATGCCAAGCAACAATTAGCAACGGTTGATGATGCCAAAACATTGGCACAGGTGGCTGAAAAGACAGCGGCAGGGGATGCTGATGAAAAGCGTTCTGACCAAGCTGTAGCGGATGCGCAAACCGAGTTAAAGCAGGCTGGCGCCAAGTCAGCTGATAATTTGGCGGATGCGGTAACTGATGCGATGAAGCAAGCAGATGCGAGTTTGGCGGCGATTCAAGCAGATATTGAGCAGATTAAGGATGACATTTCGCAAATTCGGGCGATTGCGACGAAAAATCCGGATAATCAAAAGATTGCGGATTTGCTTGCGGATGCTAATATGCAATTGACGGAAGCACAAAGTCGCTATCAAGCAGCACAAACAGCTAAGGCTGAATTGCAGGATAAAAATCAAACGACGACCTTGGCGGACGTTACCGAAAAGTTGCAGACGATTAGTGATAAGACGACTGCAGCTGATGTGGATCGGAAGCAGGCTGACCAAGATTTGGCGAATGCGAAAGTGGCGGCAGCTGATGATTTGGCGGACGCTAAGCAGCAAGCAACTGATGCGATTAACCAACAACTTGATCGTATTGATGAACAAATCAAGCAAATTGAGCAGGACATTGCAGATCTGGATGATTTGGCTAAGCAACATCCAGATTCTCAGGCGGTTAAGGACGCGTTGGCGGATGCCCAGCAACAATTGCGTGATGCGCAAGATGCTAAGCAAACAGCGCAGGATCAATTGCAACAGATTGGCCAAGCGACAACGCCCGATGCGGTTAATACGCTAAATGATGCCGCGCAAGCAGCTGGCGGTGCCGTGACAGATGCAGTTAAGGCAGCGAACCAAGACTTGGCAGATGCAAAGGCGGCAGTCGCCAATGAGATGGCAACTGCCAAAGATGCAGCTAAGGATAACGTGCAACAACAAATTAATCAGTTAACGGATGACGTGAAGCAGATTCAAGATATTGTTGATCAATTACAAAATTTGGTTAACCAACATCCTGGAAATCAAGCTTTGGCTGATAAATTAGCGACTGCACAGACACAACTTAAGGCTGCCCAACAGGCATTGGATAATGCCCGTGATCAGTTGGCAGCAATTGATGCAGCGACAACGCCAGCTGATATTGCGAAGGCAGTTAACCAAATTAAGGTCGATCAGGTAGTGGGTCAGCAAGCGCTACAAACAGCGCAACAGCTACTATCGGACGCACAAACCATCGCGGCAGGTCTATCAACCACGGCAACGGTTGTGCAAGCAGTGTCGGCTGGTCAAACCGTACCAGCTTCAGCGATGTTGGCGTACACAGTACCGCAGACTGTGGCGGTGCCTGGACCGGTTGTGACGGTTACGACAACTGGTGCGCCTGAGTATCGTTGGGCCGGTATGCCGGTAACGTCGATTGATCAAGCAACACCAGCTGTTGGGCAAACAATTGGTGAACGGACGTTGGCTGGGGCAGCCGCTTACCGTGCGCTAGATAATAAGGGCGCCCGGATTCAGGATCGACGGGTTGCGTTATCGGATATTAACCAGACGCAGCAACAAGATAGTCACGCGTCACTATTGCGCCATGGTTGGCGGATGCCTTACTACTTATCAGGTCGCTTCATGACCGATTGGCACTTAAATGCAGCAAATGTTGTGACACTATTATTCTTCGGAAGTTTCCTCGGATGGTTCTTTTTACCAGCCAAAAAGAAAGAAAATGAAGAAGAATAGTTAATCGTAAATGCTTATACAGCAAGGGTTTATAGCAAATGCACACAATGAATATTCATTGTGTGCATTTTTATTTTAAAAAAGGGGTTGCAAAGGTGTAGATATGTATGTATAATAATTTTTGTTGTTGAGCGAGGTTATCAAAAACAAAGCGAAGCACGAAACAAATATCATGGACGTTTAGCTCAGCTGGGAGAGCACCTGCCTTACAAGCAGGGGGTCACAGGTTCGATCCCTGTAACGTCCATTGGTCGCATGGTCTAGTTGGTTAGGACGTTCGCCTGTCACGCGAAAGATCACGGGTTCGAATCCCGTTGTGACCGTATAATTAAATATTACGTCTCATTTTAGGGGTATAGTTTAACGGTAGAACGACGGTCTCCAAAACCGTTGGTGGGGGTTCGATTCCCTCTACCCCTGCCATGGCGGTAGTGGTGAAGTGGTTAACACATCGGTTTGTGGTACCGACATGCGTGGGTTCGATTCCCATCTACCGCCCTGACGTAATGTTTAATAAAATGCCGTTGTGGCGGAATAGGCAGACGCGCTGGACTCAAAATCCAGTTCCCGCAAGGGAGTGTGGGTTCGACCCCCACCGACGGCATTTCAAAATGAAACGTCCGGTAACGGGCTTTTTATTTTGAATAAGAGAATATCGGGACGTAGCTCAGCTTGGTAGAGCACCTGGTTTGGGACCAGGGGGTCGCAGGTTCGAATCCTGTCGTCCCGATTGTAAAAAGACTCAGGAATATTTGTTCCTGGGTCTTTTTTTATCAGACAAGTGTTAGAATAATGCTATTAGACTTTTGAAAAAGAGGTATTGTGACATGGCAAATGAACCAATTACAAATGAATCCTATCAGCAATTACTCGTTGATTTAGGTGTTGGTGGACCTCAAGTTGGTGAAAAGAGCTTTAACTTGGCCGACGGGTTTCAAGTAAAGGACGAAGATGGTCAAGAAGAGACCTATACGTACTGGGATGTCATTCGCCGCGCTGATGATACTTATTGGTCACCGCTTAAGGGAGATCGTAAGACCTTGTATGACATAACTGGTTATACAATCTTAGCTAAATCAACCCAAGAATGGCTATCGATTGCGGACTGGTTTGCGTTGGAAGGTATCTAGGAGGGCAGCATGGCAGCAATTATGTTACGGCGAGCACTCTATGGTTTCGCGATGGGTGACGCGTTTGGTGTGCCGTATGAATTTAAGACTCGTGATACGTACGAGGTTAAGTCAGAGATGGTTGGGTATCAAACCCATTTTCAACCGGCGGGTACCTGGAGTGACGATACAAGTTTAACACTGGCAACTATTAATGCACTTTTTGAACCATATGAATTAGCTAACGTTATGGATAACTTTGTGTCTTATCTGGATGATGCTGCATTCACACCGTATCAAGATGTGTTTGATGTTGGCATTGGCACACGCGAGGCTATCTTAACATACAAGGAGACACATGAAGTGGCCCCTTTTAAGGCTGATGACGAAATGAACAATGGTAACGGCGCATTAATGCGGATTTGGCCAGTTGCCTTTTATGATTTTACAGCTGACTTGACGTTAGAGGATGTTATCGATCAGCTAACTGGTTTGACACACGGACATAGGCGTGCACGATTGGCGTCTCGTTTTTTTGTGTATCTTTTGCGGATGATGCCAAGAGTGAAAAACATTGAACGGGCGTTAGAGATGGCTATTCGGCGTTCAAATCGCACCGCAATGGAAACGGCAACTTTAGAAACTGAAGATTTGGGTTGGTTAGCTGTAACCGATAGCCAATCTGTACAGGATGTGATAGCGACTATTAAGCGGTGGTCGCGTACTGAAGTACCAAGTACCGGTTATGTCGTGGATACGTTAAAAGCCGTGTTGTGGACGTTATTACACACGACAAGTTATCAAGAAGCTGTTATGATGGCAGCGGGATTGGGCGAGGATACTGATACAATTGCCGCCTTAGTCGGTGTGATTGCCAGTTTTGCCTACGATGAATTCCCAGAAGCATGGTTTGATGCGTTAGGTGCTAAAGATAAAATTGAACGCGAACTGATCTTGGCAGATGAGTCAGGTAAATTTGCTTAATGAAGTCTAAATAAATACGTCATAAAAAGACGCCAGCAGGATGTTAAAAATCATCTCTGTTGGCGTCTTTTTTAGAATTGACGATGCGCTATTTACGTTTGATTAGTCTCAAAACAAGGGCAATACTGCTGAGCACACCTCCCAGCAAACTCAGCCAAAGTCCTATGGTTAGCCCAGGTGTTTGATAAGTGAGAACAAGGCGATTTTGTCCGGCTTTCAGTGGTATACCGATGAAACCATCATTGATCTTCACAAGGTGGCGGCCATTCGCCGACCAACCAGTTGAATATGGAATTGTTGTCGCTAACAGACGTGGTGACTGCACACGAATTGTGGTGAGTACTTGATTGCGCTTAAAACGCAATTTAGGGGCTGTTCTTTGGATTTCACGGGCAACCCGACTAAAGCGTTTATCAGTTGGTATCCCAACAATCCGCACATCAAATGAGTAGTCACCGTCACGACTAAAAGTTAACGGGATAAATTGTTCGTTTTTATAATCGGTTGCTTGCCCCAAATTCAACGTTACCGCGGTCTGAGGATTGTAGAATGACAAATTCGTCTGGCCGGTCTGACTGAATGAGACGTCATGATCATTATAATTGGCTGTTAGTTTGTAGCCAGCGTACTCCGTACCGATTGTATCCAAATGATGCTGTGTCCAGTTCCACGTAAATGCTTTGGAATTATAGCGGACATTAGGGCTACTCTGCATGTTGCGGGCGTTTTGGGTTGCTGAATACTGATACGCCGCCAGAGCATTTTGCTGGCGCTGACCAAACGTAGCGGGGGTATAACGTAGGTTACTAATCTCCAGATGTAGCTCGGTACCACGTAGCTGTTTGTTGGCCATTAAGAAAATGCCATCAGGTAATAGAGACGCGTGCGTCTTATAGTGGTAATGCAAACTCGTTTGCCCAGATTTGGTTTGATCAGTTCGGATTACGCCAGAGACGATTTGTTTGGCAAAGGCGGAAGATTGACCAGCTCGCATGCCTGGCACAACCACGCTATCTGCGAGAGTGGCCTCTTTTTCAGTGGCAGTCATTGGGCCGTAGTCTTTGGCAGCCACAGTATACTTCGGTAAATAGAGAAGCGGATAACTGTCTGACGATGTGAATGCAGTCTGATGATTAACGATCACATTGGCATTTTGTTCGTACGAATTTGGGGTCAAAGTCGAGCTGTTTTGATAGCGTGTTTTGACGCCTAAAACATTCATGAGAATGTTGCGATTATCCAAATTACTAGTGATGTCGTTAGGGCTACTACCAGCGATTTGCAAGCGGTGCATCATGGTATTGACCGCCTTATTTTGGACAGACCAGTAACTTTCAATGTTATTAGTCTGACTGAGGATAGGCAAGTTCGTGGTTGGGGCAATCCCAGTTGCGTTGCCTAATTGATTGTCGATGTAAACCCGACTAAAAGAGGGGTCAGTAACATTTTCGGGCAAGTAGTCACGCTGACCATGTAGTAGTTTGTTAACGCTCTGATCACTAAGCATGTCAGAGGTCGCCGGATTCGTATTATTGGTATGATTACGATTTGTAATAAACGTGACGTTTAGCAGCACGACAGCGATCAGCAGTGCCTTTAAGCCAGGCTGGGTAGGATGATGTTGCAAAGACCAGATTAACAGCAGGCTAATCGCGTACAGCGCAATCATCGGACTAAAGCGCGAGTTGAGACTAAAATCACTCATGATAAATAGCGATAAACTGGCGATGACACCAACGATGGCGAACCAGGTATAGTCGCGCAGTGTCAAACGACGCAAGTGCTGCAAAAAGTGAATCATCATTAAGTTAACAGGTAACGAAATCATGAATAACCACCGATTTGATGGCGATGAAAAGCCATTTAATATACCAGCAAAGGCAGGAAGGAGCAATCCAACGCCGGCTAAAATGAATACCCAGTTAAACGTCTTATATTCATGCCAATGGCGCAACGCATAGATGACTGCAAAAACGGCTAAGGCGCTAAAACCGCCTGTCACCCAAAAATCGGGTGTCGCAAAGTTAGCGATTAAGTTGCCAGGGAGCCCAAAATAATAATAAGCCGGGTACAGCATGAGCCCATTGGCTAGTGTTTTACCACTGCGGGCTGAATCCAGGACACTAATGAGGCTTGGAAGTAAAAGCACCATTGGGGTCAAAGTTCCAATGCCTGTTGCTAGCAATAAACGTAAATGTTGCGTCCAATTAAACCAGTTCCTGGTTACATACAGGTAGCCAAGCCAGAATACAAGTGCGCCCAGTGCCATCATGAAGGCAAAATAAAAGTTATTCCACAGTGTCCAAGCCACGATGATAGTGAACAAAAAGGTTTTATGGGTTACTAATAACCGGTTGAGTGACCAAATAAGGAGTGGAAAGATAATTAACGGGTTCAAAAAGAATGGGTGTTCAAATGCGGCAAATGCCGTGTAACCAAAAAAGATATATGAAAACGTTGCGGGGATCACGGACCAACGTGGAGCTCGCGGTACAAATCGACGGGCGACAAATAAAAAGCTGAGGCCAGCCAGAAAAAGACGAACGATAATGCTGAAATTGTAGTAAGCCAAGACGTGATCTTGACTGACGAAGGCTACGCCATACGTAAAAATATCGCCCAAAGTGTAATAAGAAAAAGTTTGTAAATAATCAGCGCCGAGGCCAAGTCGCCACTGCCACTGGGCCGGCCAAATATGGTCAAATAGAAGTTGGCGTAAAGTGACACGCCAATCAACCAAGGCGGGAAAATGCTGGGCAATGCCGTCACTTTGCCAGATTAATGAGGTTCCCGTTACAAAATAGGGCACGAAAATAGCGGCAGCGACCAATAAAAATAGTATGCTATATAGAAGATATATATTTTTCCAGTAGCGTTTTAACGTTGGCATGGTAGGTTAATCCCCCTTAAAGAAGTCATAATATTATAACATTCAAGGGACTATGAACATTTAAACCCCGACGAAAAGAGGGCTAAAAAGGCGGTATAATCACATTGTTAGTGTAATAAAGCAAAAAATTCATAGATTACACAAATACTGACGATAGGATAAAAACATCCAGTTTTATCGGAATAATCATAAAATGCAAACATATTTCACTGAAAGCGTTTACATATTCCGGAATGTACTGTACAATTTGTTTTGTACCTAAGGGATTAATAAATTAAGGAGCGTGGCAATTATGGTAAATTTCATTATTGCTAGTCACGGAGAGTTTGCAGCCGGCATTCGTCAGTCAGGTCAAATGATCTTCGGGGAGCAAGAAAACGTACAAGTCGTTACGTTTATGCCCAACGAAGGTCCAGAAGACTTGATGAAGAAGTTTGAGGATGCATTAGCAACATTTGAACCAAACAGTCAAGTGTTGTTCTTGGTTGATTTGTGGGGTGGATCACCATTCAACGCAGCATCACGTATTCAAGCGTTGCATGAAGATCAAATGGCCATTATTACAGGTTTGAACTTGCCAATGTTGATTGAAGCTTATGGGGCTCGATTCACAATGGAAACTGCAGCTGAAATCGCACATTACTTGATTCCAGTTGCCCGCGACGGAGTTAAGTCATTGCCTGAAGCAGCGGAAACGGTGGCGGCTGATACACAAGTAGCAGCTGAAGACGCGCCGGTCGCAGCACCAGTTGGTGACATTAACGAGGTTAAGCACAGTGGTGAGCGCACAATCGATGTTCGCTTGGCACGTATCGATTCACGTTTGTTGCACGGTCAAGTGGCAACGGCGTGGACCAAGTCAGTTCAACCAAACCGCATTATTGTTGTATCAGACGGTGTGGCAAAGGATGAATTGCGTAAGACGTTGTTGGTGCAAGCAGCACCAGTTGGTGTCAAAGTTAGTGTTGTCCCAATGCAAAAGTTGATTGACGTGTGGGATGACCCACGTTTTGCGGCAGTAAAGGCCATCCTTTTGTTTGAAACACCACAAGATGTTGCGAAAGCAGTGGAAGGTGGCGTTAAGTTGGACAAGGTTAACATCGGTTCAATGTCTCACTCAGAGGGAAAGCGCATGGTCACAAACGCGGTTGCGGTTGATGATGCGGATGTGAAGACACTTGAATACTTGCGTGATCAAGGCATTTCTTTCGATGTTCGAAAGGTGCCAAGCGACCAAAGCAAGGACATCTTCGACTTGATGAAGAAGTCATAATTATATTTCATGTTACTTTATTGCTAAGAAATTATTTGGGAGGATGAACGCATGATTTCAGCGTTTTTCGTAATTCTAATCGCATTCTTGGCCGGTGTTGAAGGTATTTTGGATGAGTTCCAATTCCACCAACCACTGGTCGCAGCAACGTTGATTGGATTGGCAACTGGCCACCTTATGGAAGGTGTAATCCTTGGTGGAACGTTGCAAATGTTGGCTTTGGGATGGATGAACATCGGAGCCGCTATCGCACCCGATGCCGCTTTGGCATCAGTTGTTTCAGCTTACTTGGTAACTGGACCTGCACAAGTTGATGTTAAGACTGGTATGGCTATTGCAATTCCTTTGGCCGTCGCTGGACAAATCTTGACGATTGGTGTTCGTACAATCACGGTTGCCTTGGCACACGTCGCTGACCGTGAAGCTGAAAAGGGTAATGTTGCAGGAGTTGAACGTGTTCACTGGTTGGCTTTGGTCTTCCAAGGATTGCGTATCGCTATCCCAACGGTAATTGTTATGGCCGTTGGTGCTGGCCCTGTTAACGCCGCTTTGAATGCTATTCCTGAAGTGATTACTAAGGGATTGGCTGTTGCCGGAGGATTTATCGTGGTTGTTGGTTATGCCATGGTTATTAACATGATGGCAACTGCTGAATTGTGGCCATTCTTCTTCTTGGGATTTGCCCTTTCAGCCGTTACAGAGTTGAACTTGATCGCTATGGGGATCATTGGTTTGGTACTTGCCTTGATTTACCTACAATTGTCACCAAAGTTTAACGGTGGTAACGGCGGCGGATCAAACGGTGGTGGTTCAGCTGGTGGAAGTGGTGGCGACCCAGTCGATGCCATTTTGAACAACTACTAGGAGCAGGGGGAATAACATCATGGATGAAGTAGTAAAGAATGAAGTTCACTTGACTCAAAAAGAACTTCGTGCAACTTGGTGGCGTTCATTCTTCTTGCAAGGTTCATGGAACTATGAGCGTATGCAAAACGTTGGTTGGGCATTCGCCATGATTCCAGCAATCAAGAAGTTGTACTCATCAAAAGAAGATCGTGCCGCTGCTTTGAAGCGTCACTTGGAATTCTTCAACACACACCCATACGTGGCATCACCAATTTTGGGTGTTGAGTTGGCCTTAGAAGAGCAACGTGCTAACGGTGCTGACATCGACGATGAAACAATTCAAGGTGTTAAGGTTGGTATGATGGGACCTTTGGCCGGTGTTGGTGACCCAATCTGGTGGGGAACTGTTCGACCAGTTTTGGGAGCCTTCGCAGCAGGTATGGCCCAAGGTGGGTCAATCTTAGGACCAATTATCTTCTTCGTAGTTTGGAACATTTTGCGTATGGGATTCTTGTGGTACACACAGGATCTTGGTTACAAGCAAGGTACAAATATCACACAAAACTTGGCCGGTGGGGCCATGCAAAAGATTACGATGGGTGCATCAATCCTTGGTATGTTTATCATGGGTGTGCTGGTTCCTCGTTGGACGACGATGAACTTCCCATTGGTTGTGTCAAAGGTTAAGGTTCAAGAAGGAGCCGGTGTTGACATGAGCAGCTTGGCTTCACAAATCAACGACGGACACGTATCAGTGTCAAAGTTGATTGAAATCGTGAACCAAATTAAGGGTGGCCAAACTTTGGGTGCCTACAAGATTACAACGTTGCAAGACACGTTGAACCAATTGATTCCTGGTTTGGCACCATTGCTTTTGTTGTTCTTGGTATTGTGGTTGCTACGTAAGCGCGTATCAGCTATTACAATTATCTTCGGTTTGTTCGCCGTTGGTATCTTGGCATACTGGCTAGGTATCATGGGTTAATACCGAATGACATAATGTTTGGTAAAATGGTGAGTGGCGGTTAGACGTTACTTGCCATTTTTATTTCTAACTGGTTAGCTCATGCTAGCCAGATACATATTAATTGAATGGGGAAAGAATTATGGTACAAGCGTTGAATACAAAGCTATTTTTGGAAGGAAATGCGAATGCAATGATGTCACCGGTAAACATCAAGCAAGGACGTATTTTCTACGGTGATCAAGGGATTGAATTTCGGGCTAATGCCGGCGGTGGCTACATTCAAATTCCGTGGTCAAACATTGAAACGGTAAGCATGGAAATCTTCTTGAAGTATTACTTCCGTGGTTTTTTTATCAAGACGACACAAGGTCAAACCTTTGAGTTTGTTGGTGGCAAAGCTAAGCAAGCGCTGACGATTTTCCGCGAACAGCTTAAGGCAGATCAAATTCGTCGCCGTAAAGGTGTGTTGGAACGCAACAAATAAACGCGCTACAATGATGTCAGGAGGTGTCGGATGAAAACATTAAATTTAACGGTGGTTCGGCATGGTAAGACATATTTTAACCGCTATAATAAATTACAAGGTTGGGGTAATTCGCCACTAACTGATGAAGGAATTGCCGATGCGCACCATGCTGGTGAAAGGCTTGCTCACGTACCGTTTAAAGCGGCATATAGTTCAGACACGACCCGAGCAATGGATACAGCAAATATTATTCTGGCATCCAATAAATTGGCGGCAGATATCAGTTTGCAAACGGCTTGGAATTTTCGCGAAGAATTTTATGGTAGCTATGAAGGCAGCAATATGGATGTAGCCTGGACAAATGCTGGTGCGGCGGTTGGGTTAAGTACTTACGCCGCGATTGTTGATGCTTACGGTGTTGATAAAACGAAGGATTTGTTGAAAGCGGCCGATCCATGGCATGACGCAGAAAATGCGGCTGAATATTGGCAGCGGGTCGAAGCAGGTTTCAAGCTGATTTTAGATAATCCGGCCTTGCAGGATGGGGATGACGTTTTGCTGATAAGCCATGGCAATACGCTTATTTCCTTAGCCGACAGGTATGGGCAAGGCAAGATTCAAGTTCATGAACGTCCAGCAAATGGCTCGATTGCGAAAATGCAATTGTCGGCTGAAGGACTCAGCATTTCGATGTACAATAATCAAACGATTTAAAAAAGTCCCGTAGTAATCTCGATTAACGATTGCTACGGGACTTTATTAGTGTTGAACGATTAGTGCCAGAAGATTTGGACTTCGCCATCCGTGTGGAATGAATAGTCGTAGTCAGAATCTTCTAAAATTGAGGCAACAGCGGCTTGCGCCATTGTGTTAAATACTGAAAGTGGCATTTCGTTTGTTAGAACGAGTTGATCACGCAATTGTGGGTTCTTGCGGAACAAGAATTGGTAGTGACCAATGACATCTTCACGTACGTAGTCTTGTAAGTCGTGTAAATTAACAGTGGCAGATTCGTAACCAAAATCAGCGACTGTCGTCATGATTTCAGTCAAGCGCTTGGCAATTGAATCTTCTACTTCAGTGCGTACGTCCGAGTGAGCCGTTTCGGGTTGCCAGTCAGCGGCGTGTTGCAAATCATTCTTGGCAACTAAGTACTTGTTAGTCATAGTATTATCCTCGTGTGATGTATTTAATACATTAATCATACCAGAATAGTCGTGAAAAATGAGTAGGAAAATGTGCCATTTCATCGAAGACTGTTGCACCCAGGAAACGCTAAATTCTGCGGTTCATGTGGCATCATGTTATACTATTTGTTAGCAATTAAGTAGGGAGAATGTCGATATGGGACGTAAACGAAAAGCCTCAGTCGCAGGTGTAGTTGTTGCGTTGGGAATTTTTGCGTTGCAACAAACTGTTTTAAAGGACAATCATGGTTCACAACAAGGCAAGACGAATTATGCAAATTCAAGTGTGAAAGTGAATCAGTCGGTTGATTATGGTTCGCCAGAAGATCAACATCCGGCAGAATCTTTGGCCTCATCAGTTTTAACCGATGCGGTCAAGAAACAACTTGCTACCAATAGTATTCGATTTAACGGTTCAGGTGCATTCGTTTTGAATGATAATAAGACGTCGCTCGATGCGAAAGTTTCCTCAGCGCCTTACGTACAGTTAGCTAAGCAAGATTCACTTGGTCGTGCAGGTGTAGCTAACGCGCTGTTGAATAAGTCGAGCCGTATTTATCGTTCTCGTGATGAAACGGGTAACTCACGGCAAATTAATCCAGTAGGTTGGCACCAGTTGACGATCGGTGGTAATTTCCATGTGTTGTACAATCGTGGTCACTCAATTGGGTACGCTTTAGCTGGTAGTGTGAAGGGGTTTGATGCGTCAGAAGCTAATCCACAGAACATTACCGCACAAACTGCCTGGGCGAACCAGTCATCAAATGGTAATGACGAAAATACTGGTCAGAACTACTATGAAACGCTAGTGCGAAAGGCGTTGGATAATCGTAAGACAGTGCGTTACCGCGTGACACCAATCTACGAGGGCAACAACCTCGTACCTTCAGGTTCACACATGGAGGCAAAGTCTTCAGATGGTTCATTGGAATACAACGTGTTTGTACCAAACGTTGAGCCTGGCGTTGTTATTAATTATGCGACTGGCTATGGAAAGCTTGCAAAGTAACTTGCGTAAGGCATAAAAAGTCGCTATACTAGTTATATTGTTGGATCTGTAGTGTAATGGATATCACGTCGGATTCCGGTTCCGGAGATGAGGGTTCGATTCCCCCCAGATTCATTGATATAACGAAAATAAAGCTCTGAAAGCCTTGGTTTAAAGGTATTTCAGGGTTTTTATTTTTTCTTTGTAGCACAATTATGGATAACGTCATGAAGACAGCCGTTTTGCCATAAATTTGTTAGGTTAAACCTTGCAATGTGTTAAGTTTACCTTTATTATAAATATATAAAAGAATACTTGTGCGACGTGGTCACAAGCGTTTTTGAAATTTAAACATAACGAATGATAATACATAGAAAAAGGTGAACAAGATGGCATCATCAGAAGGTAAGGCAATAATGGGACGCAACATTAAGCGGCTCATAAAGCAACGAGAAATTACAGCGGCGCGATTAGCTGAAATCGTTGGTGTATCAACGGCGACAATTTCTGATTGGTCGAACGGTAAGACGTATCCTCGCATCGATAAAATTGAAGCAATGGCGGATTACTTTGGGGTATCGAAGTCAGACCTAGTTGAGGATCCAGATAAGGTGTCGACAGCGGTAGCAACTGACGAGCCGGTCTTGATGGCGGCACACTGGGGATTGGATATTTCGGGCTTGCCTGATGAAGATCGTCATCGTGTGATTGACCGGGCAAAAGCTTATATCGAAGGATTAATTGCGGACTACGAGGATCGGAATGCGAAGTAACGATTACGATGAGTTGTTGATGCGCGTCGAGCAAGATTTGGTGGCCCATGGCCTAGAAGCCGTTGTCTTAGATACGATGCCGTTGAAAGAAAATTCCGGTCTTGATGGGGTGGCATATCTAAAGGGAACTAAGGCTTACATTTTTATTGATAAAACCTTGGCAACATTTGATAAGGCGCGGACCTTAGTTGAGGAATATCATCATGCGATTTCAGACCTTGGTGATCATTTGGATTATGACGCTGTCCGTGCACATAATAATGAGGTGAACGCCCGTGAAGAGGTGATTGCGTACATGACATCACCAGAAGACTTAGTGCGGGTAGCTCACCTGCACGAAGACGAGCCGTTTGCTGCGTGGATGCTGACGGAGCATCTAGGTTACCCAGCTGATTTTGCTGAAGAAACGGTAGCGTACTATCGACGCCGTGGTTTGATTCCCGGTTAAACACGATAGATTATTTTTTAAGAAAAGAAGGTAGTAGATCGATGGCATTACCATCAAACCAGCGTAATGGCATGCATTTTCAATCAATGGTGTCAGGAGTTGCAAAAGATAAGCAAAAAGCAGTGAAGTATGTCCAAAAGGGAGCTACTCGGCGAGACATGCTTGAATTGATTAATGCGTTTAATGCAGCACATCCCATGGATCGCATTAGTTATCGTTAGGAAAAACCTAACAAAACGCTTGCAATTAACTTTTACCTAACCTATAATAAATAATGTCCTAGTTAGCAGGGATTATGTTGATTAGGACTTTTATTAACTAATAGGGTTAGGTTTAAGTTAACCGAGTGGGAGGATGGATATGACCATTAATGTATTTGCAGGAGCTGTTGTATTTGCAATTTTAGTAATCATTTGGATTGGGATGATGTCAGTGGCGTCACTGGTAGAATACTTGATGTCACGCCGTTGGGCGGCTATCTTCCGTGGTTTGGGCCGGATTGTACGTTATGGATTTGCTCGTCTAGGCGGTGCCAATCAACAGGAAGCGCACCGACTAGTTCTACAAAAATAAGGTATTAATATAGGCAATCAGTACAGAGAGACTGATTGCTTTTTTTGTTCACAATTTAGGAGTGTTTCATCACAAATTGTCCCAAAATAACCTGTATTCCCTTGCTATCCTATCAAAGAAGAGAAAAGGGAAGGTTGAGACCATGATGAAACGATTGGTTTTATTGATTGCGGCGAGTTTCTCGTTGACACTGGCATTTGGTACGGTAACTGGTTATGGGGATGACTCGACGACATTACCAATTGCGCAAAATAGCAAGACATCAGATAAAAATACAATTATTGCGGCATATGTTGATGCCCTTGAAGAAATTGATTTGATGCGTGATCGCTTTAAAGCAGAGCCTGATGTGGTTGACTGCTTAAAGAAAGCGGATCATCAATTGAGTGATCACCTCACGCAAACTGAGAACGGACTGCTGTCCGCAGAACAGTCGGCTTATCAATATGTCGCGGACTACATTTTTTTGATTCATGAGGTGCGGCTGCTAACAATTTTTAATGATGACAAGGATGGCTGGGCTGATAAGTTGAAGAACGAGGAAGATATTCTACAAACAAATTTGCACGACTTTCAGGCCTTGAATGATCCATTTACTTTGCAAGATTTAATCCATATGGCAGACTACCAATTAATTAATGATGCTTTGACTGAAGAAGAGGTTGTGAAAGCTTCTTCAATTTCTTTATCAGCGAATGAAGAACGTTCATTGATTGATATGACGGGAACGTGGTTTGCAGTTATTGGCACAGTGACGGTATTAGTTGTGTTGACGTTAATTGAGTTGCATACGAGCGTGATGTCAACCGTATTTCGGCGAACAAAACGTCGGTTACTAGGTAAAGTCAAATAAGACAAAAACGACTAAACGAAGGTTTAGTCGTTTTGTATTTGAGACAATGTAAAGTTGAGCTTTTTTTAGGTTTAAGGCGTATAATAGATGTATCGATTAAATAAGATATTTGATGGTGACATCAGGTGGTTATTTGGGTCGGTTCGTAATGAACGGCAACGTTTGTTGCGGTGTTGAAAGCGCGTTGTTACAATTGTTTGCGAAACTTTATGCAAAGTCGTATAATAAACAACGTAAAAACGTTTACAAAGAATTTCTGGGAGGAATCTTAATAATGACTGTTAAGATTGGTATCAACGGTTTCGGCCGTATTGGTCGTTTGGCCTTCCGTCGCATCCTTGAGTTGAAGGATACTGCGGACGACATCGAAGTTGTTGCAATTAACGATTTGACTAACCCTGCTATGTTGGCATACTTGTTGAAGTATGACTCAACGCACGGTACTTTGCCAGTTGATGTTTCAGCTGACGAAGACGGTATCATCGTTGATGGTAAGAAGATCCGTGTTTACGCTGAGCGTAACGCGGCTGACTTGAAGTGGGTTGCAAACGATGGTGTTGAAATCGTTTTGGAGTCTACTGGATTCTACACTTCAGCAGAAAAGTCACAAGCTCACTTGGATGCAGGTGCTAAGAAGGTTTTGATTTCAGCTCCAGCTGGAAACATCCCAACGGTTGTCTACGGTGTTAACCAAGACACGTTGACTGCAGACGATCACATCGTATCTGCTGGTTCATGCACGACGCAATCATTGGCTCCATTGGCAAACGCCTTGGACAAGGAATTTGGTATCGAGATCGGTTTGATGACGACGGTTCACGCCTTCACTTCAACGCAAATGATCTTGGACGGTCCTAAGGGATCAAAGTTCCGTTCAAACCGTACTGCTTCAGCAAACACGATTCCTCACTCAACTGGTGCCGCTAAGGCTATCGGTTTGGTTGTTCCTTCTGTTGCTGGTAAGTTGGACGGTCACGCACAACGTGTTGCTGTTGTTGACGGTTCTGTTACTGAGTTGACGACTGTTTTGTCAAAGACTGTTACGGCTGAAGAAGTTAACGAAGCTGTTAAGAAGTACACGAACGACTCATTCGGTGTTAACGAAGACGAGATCGTGTCATCAGACATCATTGGCGACACACACGGTGCTGTGTTTGACCCAACTTTGACTAAGGTTATCACTGTTGGTGATAAGCAATTGGTTCAAACTGCTGCTTGGTACGACAACGAATACGGTTTCACTTCAAACATGATCCGTACTTTGTTGCACTTGGCAACTCTCTAATTGCTAGTTTCTAGCAGATAGAGTAAAAACAGGTGGTTTAGGCATACTAAACCACCTGTTTTTTGTTATAATAGACTTATTGAAGTAATTTAATTATATACACAGAAAGAAGGACTTTTCCCATGGCTAAGTTGACTGTTGAAGACTTGGAGTTGAAGGGTAAGAAGGTTTTGATGCGTGTAGACTTTAACGTTCCTTTGAAGGAAGAGAACGGTGAAGTTGTTGTCTCAAACGACAACCGTATCGTAGCTGCATTGCCAACTATTAAGTACGTTTTGGAGCAAGGTGGACGTGCAATCTTGTTCTCACACTTGGGTCGTATCAAGAGTGAAGATGACAAGAAGGGCTTGTCAATGAAGCCTGTTGCACAACGTTTGGCTGACTTGTTGGGTCAACCTGTAACTTTCGTTCCTGCTACTGAAGGTAAGGAATTGGAAGATGCCGTAGCTGCATTGGAAGATGGTCAAGTTTTGATCTTTGAGAACACGCGTTTCGAAGACGTTGTTAACGGTGAAGAAGTTAAGCGTGAGTCAAAGAACGATCCTGAGCTTGGTAAGTACTGGGCTTCATTGGGTGATGTCTTTGTTAACGATGCGTTTGGTACTGCACACCGTGCCCACGCTTCAAACGCAGGTATCGCAGCTAACATTGCGCAAACTGCTGCAGGCTTCTTGATGGAAAAGGAAATCAAGTTCTTGGGTGGTGCCGTTGAAAACCCAGAGCGTCCATTCGTGGCTATCATCGGTGGTGCTAAGGTTTCAGACAAGATTACGATTATCGAAAACTTGTTGAAGAAGGCTGACAAGGTTATCGTTGGTGGTGGAATGGCCTTTACGTTCGATGCTGCTAACGGTAAGGCTATTGGTAACTCATTGTTCGAAGAGGACAAGGTTGCGTTGGCTAAGCAATTGATCGAAGAAGCTGGCGACAAGTTGGTTTTGCCAGTTGACGCCGTAGCTGCTGATAAGTTTGCTAACGACGCTGATACTTACATTGCTGAAGATGGTATCAAGGATGGCTACATGGGTCTTGATGCTGGTCCTAAGTCAATCGAATTGTTCAAGTCAGTTTTGGCAGATGCTAAGACGGTTGTTTGGAACGGACCTATGGGTGTGTTCGAAATGCCTAACTTTGCCAAGGGAACTTTGGCTATCGGTGAAGAATTGGTTAAGGTTACTAAGGAGAACGGTGCAACGACTATCGTTGGTGGTGGTGATTCAACTGCCGCTGTTCAACAACTTGGTGTTGCTGACCAATTGAGCCACATCTCTACTGGTGGTGGTGCTTCATTGGAGTACTTGGAAGGTAAGACTTTGCCAGGTATCGCAGCTATTTCAGAAAAGGACTAATCTTTTAGTCGCTAAGATAGTTATTTAGAGGTTTAAACGTACATGTAACGTTTAAACCTCTTTTTTTGTGGGGGCAGTCGCCGAATAGCTTAAAATGTGGTATATTATTCCAAAGAGTAATAATTAAGAGGATCTATTATGGATATCCGTAAATTTGAAGTGTTTCTGGATTTAGCGAAAACATTAAGCTACACGGAAACAGCAGAACGATTGTTTACGACACAAGGAAACATTTCAAAACAGATTTTGTCTTTAGAGAAAGAATTGGATGTTAAGTTATTTGAGCGCAGTCATCGCATGATTAAGTTGACAGAAGCCGGAGATATCGCAGTCATCTATGCCAATAAGATTATGTCTGAGTATGAGGCGATGCGACAGACGCTACTGCAACATGCTGATGCGGCTGATTTTGTGCTAAATATTCACGCCATTCCGTCGGTGTCAAATTATCGTGGCTTCGAAATGATAACAGCCTTTCATAAGGCTCACCCTGAAGTAGAGCTTCATTTGTCTGAAGTTCACGGGGACCATGTCATTATGTCACTGGGCAATGGGCAGAGCGATATTGTATTTGGTCGTGATTTTGGTGATTTTGGCGATGATTACGAAACCGTTGTAACCGAGGAGGATTCGTTTGTGTGCATCTTGCCTGCAGATCATCCGCTCGCTAAAAACGAGGTTGTTAATCTAAGTGATTTGCAGAACGAAGACTTTTTGTTACTGGGACGTGAAACATTAATTTATGATCATGTGATGAGCTTGGCGAAAAAAGCCGGCTTTGTACCGCATGTCGCTTATGAAGGGCAACGTATTGATATTATTATGAATATGGTAGCCAGTGGGATGGGCGTCTCAATCATGATGGAAAAGAGTATTGATTTGCCACCGAATGGCACAATCGTTAAGCGTCATATTGATATTAGTGATGCAAGCGAAATGTCATTTATTCGTAAGGCGAATGTCCGCCATACAGAAGCGGCAAAACTCTTTTGGGAATTTATTCAGAAATAAAACAGACAAGCGCTCTTCACGATCCAAGAAACTTGTGATTGTAGGGCGTTTTTTTGTAACGTAATTATTTCCTAAGTGGACGGTTATTGGGCAAACTGACGGGGCGACATTTGATACAATAGGATTACTTAAATTCAAGACAGGAGTGTGGGCATGGTAATTGAGCATTGGTTAAATATTGCGGTCGTTATCTTACTTGTGTTAAATACGCTGGGAGCGATTGTAACGGTGTTCCGCGATAAAACACGGGATATCACCACAGTATGGGCTTGGATGCTGGTTTTGCTACTATTTCCGGTGTTTGGATTTGCGTTTTATTTCTTCTTTGGGCGGAAGTTATCAGATAAACGCATCTTTGATATTCGGACGCAACGAGTCATGGGGATTGACCGGATAGCGAAAAAGCAGAAACAGGAAATGAAGCGGCTTGAAGATAACGAGTACCGTGAAGAGCAGACTTTTGTTCGGCTATTTTTAAATAACGAACAAGCAATTTTTACAAATGAAAACGATGTCGAAATCTTTACTGATGGGCATGAAAAATTCGCGCGTTTATTTACGGATATTGAAAACGCGACGCATCACATTAATATTGAATATTACACAATTTATGATGACCAAATTGGTAATGAGCTAGTTGATTTGCTGACTAAAAAGGCACTAGAAGGGGTTCGTGTTCGAGTTATCTTCGACGCATGGGGATCTGGCGGCCGTCATAACAAGATGTACCAACGGTTACGCGATGCGGGTGGCCAAGTTGAGGCCTTCCTGATGGCACGATGGCAAATGTTTTCACTTCGAGTGAATAACCATGATCACCGTAAGTTAGTTATCATTGATGGTAATATTGGCTACATTGGTGGATTTAATGTCGGGGACCAATACTTGGGACGAAAGCCAAAATTTGGCCATTGGCGTGATACTCATTTGCGTGTTGAAGGGGATGCAGTGTTAGCCATGCAGAGTCGTTTCTTTATGGATTGGAACGCGACAACGGTGACTGAAAAATTGCAATTTTCAGAAGATTATTTTCCTGATACCACAGTAGCAGGTGGCGTTGCGATGCAAATTGTCTCATCGGGACCTGAATCAGATGCCAAGCAAATTTATCAGGGCTACCTACATATGCTGGCGATTGCACAGGAAAGCATCACCATTCAGTCGCCGTACTTTATTCCGAATCAGGCGATTATGGATGTGCTTTCGGTTGCAGCTCGGTCTGGCGTTAAAGTGCGAATCATGATTCCAGGGATGCCCGATCATGCGTTTGTTTACCGGGCGACCCAGTATTACGCACACCAGATGGTGAAGGCAGGGGCCGAAGTGTATACGTATGACAACGGCTTCTTACACGCAAAGACCCTCGTGATTGATGATAAGGTGGTTTCAGTCGGTAGTGCGAACATGGATATCCGATCTTTCGCGTTGAATTTTGAAGTAAATGCTTTTATGTATAGTCGTGATGTGGCTCGGCAAATGAATGATATCTTCGCCCAAGATTTGAAACACGCAACGAAATTAACTCGGCAATACTTTAGTGAACAATCGCTCTGGTTACGTTTCAAGCAAATGTTCTCACGTTTGTTGGCACCAATCTTATAATTGAAACCGCTTGCAATGGGGTGGTAAGCGCGTTACAATGACGACATAACACGATGAGGGGAACTAAATTATGTCTGAAGAGCGTACATTAGTATTGATCAAACCGGACGGCGTGGCACGTGGTTTGATGGGGGAAGTGTTTTCTCGGTTAGAGCGAAAAGGCTACCGAATCACGGATATGCGAATGGTGACAGCCACTGAAGCGCAATTGCGTGAACACTACGCAGATAAGGTTGATGCACCATATTTTCCAGAAATTGTTGACTATATGACGAGTGGCCCATTGGTGGCAATGATTGTTACCGGCACTAACATTGTTAAGAATTTCCGAGTTATGGCTGGTGTGACGAATCCAAGTGAAGCGGCGCCGGGAACGATTCGTGGTGACTATGGTCGTGATTGGGAAGATGGTGCAGTTCGTAATATTGTGCATAGTTCAGATAGTGTCGCCAATGCAGAACATGAAATTGGCGTTTGGTTTAGCTAGATTCAAATAGAGTAACTTTTAAGCGGTTGGGACAACAATGTCCTGACCGTTTTTTGTGTTCTTCAAACTTTATACCTGTTGACCTGTTAGGATGTGGGGTGGTTGATAACGGCATAATGTTTATTAATTCACAAAGGCTAGTTTCCCTTACTTAAAAATATGAAAACGCATTCAAGAAATAGCTTGTTTGCCCATTTTTTCACGAATTTACATAAAAGGGTTGCGCTTAATTTGCCTTATGTGATATTATTCACGTGTAGAAAAAATCAGTTCGAAAGGTTGGTATTAACGCATGTTTGGTAAGGATAATGAATTTTGCCAAATGGTGTTGACAACTCTTTGTGAAATGATATACTAATTATGTTAATAAATGAGCAAACAGAAATTTGAAAGATTATTTAGAGGTAAAAATCATGGCTGATGCACCTAAGAAGAAAGTTTTAACGGCAGAAGAGAAGGCAGCACGTTTCGAAGCTGCCAAGAAGATGACGTCAGAGTTGGTCGACAAGTCTGAAATCGCTTTGAAGGAATTCTCAACGTACACGCAAGCGCAAGTTGATAAGATCGTCGCTGCAATGGCTTTGGCTGGTTCAGAAAACTCATTGTTGTTGGCCCACGAAGCGCACGATGAAACTGGTCGTGGGGTTGTCGAAGACAAGGACACGAAGAATCGCTTCGCCTCAGAATCTGTTTACAACGCCATCAAGAACGAC
>NZ_JBJMBA010000039.1:0-6207 GCF_045799135.1 Weissella sp. MSCH1
CAATGGCGCGGGACGGAATCGAACCGCCGACACTACGAGCTTCAATCGTATGCTCTACCAACTGAGCTACCGAGCCATTATAACGGTCACAACGGGATTCGAACCCGTGATCTTTCGCGTGACAGGCGAACGTCCTAACCAACTAGACCATGCGACCAAACATTTCTGTTTATGCTGAACTATTCTCTAGTTCAATTGCGGGAGCAGGATTTGAACCTACGACCTTCGGGTTATGGGCCCGACGAGCTACCAGACTGCTCCATCCCGCGATAATAATATAAGTGACATCTAAGATGTCAAAGGAGAATGTGGGATTCGAACCCACGCGCCGCTTTCACGACCTGACGGTTTTCAAGACCGTTCCCTTCAGCCAGACTTGGGTAATTCTCCATAAGACGTTAAGGTCTAAAAATGGACCTTGTTGGACTCGAACCAACGACCGGACGGTTATGAGCCGTCTGCTCTAACCAACTGAGCTAAAGGTCCTTGTTATTTGAGTCAATCGCGGCGGGGGGAATCGAACCCTCGACCTCCCGGGTATGAACCGGACGCTCTAGCCAGCTGAGCTACACCGCGAACTATAACATATTTTGTTATAAATCGGGACGACAGGATTCGAACCTGCGACCCCCTGGTCCCAAACCAGGTGCTCTACCAAGCTGAGCTACGTCCCGAACTTATTCATTTGAAATTAGCAAACTACGTTCGCTAATGGACCTAGCAGGACTCGAACCTGCAATACCCGGTTCGTAGCCGGGGTGTTTATCCAATTAGCATATAAGTCCATAAATAAGTGCCGGCTACCGGGATCGAACCGGTACGATGTTTCCATCGCAGGATTTTAAGTCCTGTGCGTCTGCCTATTCCGCCAAGCCGGCAAAGCGAACAACGGGATTCGAACCCGCGACCTCTACCATGGCAAGGTAGCGTTCTACCAACTGAACTATATTCGCATGATGCCGACTAAAGGACTCGAACCTTCGACCCTCGCTTTACAAGAGCGATGCTCTACCAACTGAGCTAAGTCGGCGACATAGTATAAATTCACCGGTTGACGGAATATTTATTATTTGTGGGTCATTACCCAATGGGTCGTCAGGGGCTCGAACCCTGGACCCATGGATTAAAAGTCCACTGCTCTACCAACTGAGCTAACGACCCAATGGACGTTACAGGGATCGAACCTGTGACCCCCTGCTTGTAAGGCAGGTGCTCTCCCAGCTGAGCTAAACGTCCAATACGCATCGCGACTTCCTATCCTCGCAGGAAGCGATCCTCCAACTACTTTCGGCGTTACTGAGCTTAACTTCTGTGTTCGGTATGGGAACAGGTGTGGCCTCAGTGCCATCGTCACGACACGACTAATATTTAAATTAGCATTACGAGATTAATTATCTCAAAACTGAATCATAATGTCAATAGTTAATTTCAAACTTCGTTTGAGCCTTACACCACGTTTTCAACTTGGTTAAGTCCTCGAACCATTAGTACTAGTCCGCTCCATGCGTCGCCGCACTTCCACTTCTAGCCTATCTACCTCATCATCTCTGAGGGGTCTTACTTCATAAAGAATGGGAAATCTCATCTCGAGGCGAGTTTCACACTTAGATGCTTTCAGCGTTTATCTCATCCGTACATAGCTACTCAGCGATGCTCCTGGCGGAACAACTGATACACCAGAGGTACGTCCACCCCGGTCCTCTCGTACTAAGGGCAGCTCCTCTCAAATTTCCTACGCCCGCGACGGATAGGGACCGAACTGTCTCACGACGTTCTGAACCCAGCTCGCGTACCGCTTTAATGGGCGAACAGCCCAACCCTTGGGACCGACTACAGCCCCAGGATGCGATGAGCCGACATCGAGGTGCCAAACCTCCCCGTCGATGTGGACTCTTGGGGGAGATAAGCCTGTTATCCCCAGGGTAGCTTTTGTCCGTTGAGCGATGGCCCTTCCATGCGGAACCACCGGATCACTAAGCCCTACTTTCGTACCTGCTCGACTGGTAAGTCTCACAGTCAAGCTCCCTTGTGCCTTTACACTCTGCGAATGATTTCCAACCATTCTGAGGGAACCTTTGGGCGCCTCCGTTACCTTTTAGGAGGCGACCGCCCCAGTCAAACTGCCTGCCAGACACTGTCTTCCACCACGCTTAGTGGTGCGAGTTAGAGTGGTCATACAACGAGGGTAGTATCCCAATGACGCCTCCACCGAAACTAGCGTCCCGGTATCAACGGCTCCTACCTATGCTGTACAAGCTGCACAAACACTCAATATCAAGCTACAGTAAAGCTCCATGGGGTCTTTCCGTCCTGTCGCGGGTAACCCGCATCTTCACGGGTATTTAAATTTCACCGAGTCTCTCGTTGAGACAGTGCCCAGATCGTTACGCCTTTCGTGCGGGTCGGAACTTACCCGACAAGGAATTTCGCTACCTTAGGACCGTTATAGTTACGGCCGCCGTTTACTGGGGCTTCAATTCGTACCTTCGCCGAAGCTAAGCACTCCTTTTAACCTTCCAGCACCGGGCAGGCGTCAGCCCCTATACGTCATCTTACGATTTTGCAGAAACCTGTGTTTTTGATAAACAGTCGCCTGGGCCTATTCACTGCGGCTCAGCTTTCGCTGAGCACCCCTTCTCCCGAAGTTACGGGGTCATTTTGCCGAGTTCCTTAACGAGAGTTCACTCGCTCACCTTAGGATGCTCTCCTCGACTACCTGTGTCGGTTTGCGGTACGGGCAGGTAAACACTAACTAGAAGCTTTTCTCGGCAGCGTGACATCACGGACTTCCCTACTTTATTTCGGTCCTCATCATAACTTGTCCTTAAAAGATAAAGCATTTAACTCGATCTAAGACTTATTATTTAACCCAGCATATCCAGCAGCTGGGATCCGTTAGCCTTCTGCGTCCCTCCATCGTTCAAACATGTTCACCTGGTACAGGAATCTCAACCTGTTATCCATCGACTACGCCTTTCGGCCTCGCCTTAGGTCCCGACTAACCCTGGGAGGACGAGCCTTCCCCAGGAAACCTTAGTCATACGGTGGACAGGATTCTCACCTGTCTTTCGCTACTCATACCGGCATTCTCACTTCTAAGCGCTCCACCAGTCCTCACGGTCTGACTTCATCGCCCTTAGAACGCTCTCCTATCGCGCCACTTACGTGGCACCCGTAGTTTCGGTGGTGTGTTTAGCCCCGGTACATTTTCGGCGCAGAATCACTCGACTAGTGAGCTATTACGCACTCTTTAAATGGTGGCTGCTTCTGAGCCAACATCCTAGTTGTCTATGCAACTCCACATCCTTTTCCACTTAACACACACTTAGGGACCTTAACTGACGATCTGGGCTGTTCCCCTTTCGACAATGGATCTTATCACTCACTGTCTGACTCCCGGACATACGTGATTGGCATTCGGAGTTTATCTTAATTTGGTAACCCGAGATGGGCCCCGCACCAAAACAGTGCTCTACCTCCAACACGCTACATTCCGAGGCTAGCCCTAAAGCTATTTCGGAGAGAACCAGCTATCTCCAAGTTCGATTGGAATTTCACCGCTACCCACACCTCATCCCAGCATTTTTCAACATGCACGGGTTCGGGCCTCCAGTGCGTTTTACCGCACCTTCACCCTGGACATGGGTAGGTCACCTGGTTTCGGGTCTACAACAACGTACTAATTCGCCCATTTCAGACTCGCTTTCGCTACGGCTCCGGTCTTTCCACCTTAACCTTGCACGTTATCGTAACTCGCCGGTTCATTCTACAAAAGGCACGCTATCACCCATTAACGGGCTCTAACTTCTTGTAGGCACATGGTTTCAGGAACTTTTTCACTCCCCTTCCGGGGTGCTTTTCACCTTTCCCTCACGGTACTGGTTCACTATCGGTCACTAGGGAGTATTTAGCCTTGCGAGATGGTCCTCGCGGATTCCGACCGGATTTCACGTGTCCGGCCGTACTCAGGATCCTGACGGGAGGTCAACATTTTTCGCATACGGGGCTATCACCCTGTCTCGCTCAGCTTCCCAGCTGATTCTGCTAAATGCTAACTTTGTAACTCCACAATGTCAGTCCTACAACCCCAAAGTGCAAGCACTTTGGTTTGGGCTCTACCGATTTCGCTCGCCGCTACTGACGGTATCGATTTTTCTTTCTATTCCTGTTGCTAATGAGATGTTTCAGTTCACAACGTCTACCTTCAACCTAACTATATATTCATTAGGTGATAACTTGCAAAACAAGTTGGGTTCCCCCATTCGGAAATCTCCGGATCAAAGCTTACTTACAGCTCCCCGAAGCATATCGGTGTTAGTACCGTCCTTCATCGGCTCCTAGTGCCAAGGCATCCACCATGCGCCCTTAATAACTTAACCTATCAACTTTCGTTGACGATATAAGTTTGAGTATGTGGCTCAAGGCCACAAGCGATTTTAAACTAATTTAAAAAACTCAAAAAATTACGCGGTGTATTTTTTCGGCTCAATTTATATTGCATTAACAATATTAAATGAATTTAAAAATTTACAATTATGATTCAGTTTTCAAAGATCTAATCTTACAACCCGCAGGTTGTAATGGAGAATATCGGGATCGAACCGATGACCCCCTGCTTGCAAAGCAGGTGCTCTCCCAGCTGAGCTAATTCCCCATGGGTATTTAATTGAGTGTAAGTCACTCAAAACTGACTATCGTTTCAATGAATGTGTAGGTTTCCGATTTTCCTTAGAAAGGAGGTGATCCAGCCGCAGGTTCTCCTACGGCTACCTTGTTACGACTTCACCCTAATCATCTGTCCCACCTTAGACGGCTGGCTCCCGAAGGTTACCCCACCGGCTTTGGGTGTTACAAACTCTCATGGTGTGACGGGCGGTGTGTACAAGACCCGGGAACGTATTCACCGCGGCGTGCTGATCCGCGATTACTAGCGATTCCGACTTCATGTAGGCGAGTTGCAGCCTA
Source organism: Weissella sp. MSCH1 (assembly GCF_045799135.1). Lineage (NCBI taxonomy): Bacteria > Bacillati > Bacillota > Bacilli > Lactobacillales > Lactobacillaceae > Weissella > Weissella sp. MSCH1. The sequence goes on from NZ_JBJMBA010000039.1 coordinate 4,966, forward strand.
CAATCCGAACTGAGACGTACTTTAAGAGATTAGCTCACCCTCGCGGGTTGGCAACTCGTTGTATACGCCATTGTAGCACGTGTGTAGCCCAGGTCATAAGGGGCATGATGATTTGACGTCATCCCCACCTTCCTCCGGTTTGTCACCGGCAGTCTCACTAGAGTGCCCAACTAAATGCTGGCAACTAGTAATAAGGGTTGCGCTCGTTGCGGGACTTAACCCAACATCTCACGACACGAGCTGACGACAACCATGCACCACCTGTCACCTTGTCCCCGAAGGGAACGCTCCATCTCTGGAGTTGTCAAGGGATGTCAAGACCTGGTAAGGTTCTTCGCGTTGCTTCGAATTAAACCACATGCTCCACCGCTTGTGCGGGTCCCCGTCAATTCCTTTGAGTTTCAACCTTGCGGTCGTACTCCCCAGGCGGAGTGCTTAATGCGTTAGCTGCGGCACTTAAGGGCGGAAACCCTCAAACACCTAGCACTCATCGTTTACGGTGTGGACTACCAGGGTATCTAATCCTGTTTGCTACCCACACTTTCGAGCCTCAACGTCAGTTACAGTCCAGAAAGCCGCCTTCGCCACTGGTGTTCTTCCATATATCTACGCATTTCACCGCTACACATGGAGTTCCACTTTCCTCTACTGCACTCAAGTCATCCAGTTTCCAAAGCAATTCCTCAGTTGAGCTGAGGGCTTTCACTTCAGACTTAAATAACCGTCTGCGCTCGCTTTACGCCCAATAAATCCGGATAACGCTTGGAACATACGTATTACCGCGGCTGCTGGCACGTATTTAGCCGTTCCTTTCTGGTAAGATACCGTCACACATTGAACAGTTACTCTCAATGTCATTCTTCTCTTACAACAGTGTTTTACGAGCCGAAACCCTTCATCACACACGCGGCGTTGCTCCATCAGGCTTTCGCCCATTGTGGAAGATTCCCTACTGCTGCCTCCCGTAGGAGTATGGGCCGTGTCTCAGTCCCATTGTGGCCGATCAGTCTCTCAACTCGGCTATGCATCATCGTCTTGGTGAGCCATTACCTCACCAACTAACTAATGCACCGCGGGACCATCTCTTAGTGATAGCAGAACCATCTTTTAAGTAGCAACCATGCGGTTGCTATTGTTATACGGTATTAGCATCTGTTTCCAAATGTTATCCCCTGCTAAGAGGTAGGTTTCCCACGTGTTACTCACCCGTTCGCCACTCTTTGCAATGTCCATCGTCATATC
>NZ_JBJMBA010000040.1:0-171383 GCF_045799135.1 Weissella sp. MSCH1
AACATGCAGCAATTGCAAAGCTGTCAACATACCATCACCAGTTGTTGACCAGTCCAAGAACACCACGTGACCTGATTGCTCACCGCCCAAGTTATACCCAGACTTCAACATCTCTTCGACCACATAGCGATCACCAACAGCCGTCTTAACTGATGACATGTTGTTTTCAGCCATGGCCTTGTACATACCGATGTTTGACATGACCGTTGTGACAATTGTGTCTTGCTTCAAACGACCGTGTTCTGACAAGTACTTACCTGTAATGAACATGACCTTATCACCGTCGACAACGTCACCGTTTTCGTCAACGGCAATCAAGCGGTCACCGTCACCATCAAAGGCCAACCCAACTTGGGCACCATTTTCAACCGTAAACTTCGCAATTGCTTCAGGGTGTGTTGACCCGACGCCCTTGTTAATGTTCAATCCGTCAGGTGATGTGGCCATCGTGACAAAGTCAGCGCCCATGTCAGCAAACAAATTGGCAACTAAACCAGACGTTGCACCATTGGCTGCATCGATGGCAATGTTCATGCCTGACAAATCATCAGGGATGGTTGTCTGCAAGTACTCGAGGTACTTAGCGGCCCCTTCAGGAAAGTCTGACACTGTTCCCAAGCCTTCAGCGGCTGGACGAGGCAATGTATCTTCCGGTGCATCAAGCAACGCTTCAATTTCAGCTTCCAACTCATCTGATAATTTGAAGCCATCTGCGCCAAAGAACTTAATCCCGTTATCTTCAGCTGGATTGTGTGAGGCTGTGATTTGTGCACCAGCATCTGCTTGTTGGGCACGCACTAAGTAAGCAACGCCGGGCGTTGAAATGACGTTCAAACGCAAAATTTCAATACCGACTGATAGCAAACCAGCAATCAAAGCATGCTCCAACATTTGTCCTGACATACGTGTGTCACGACCAACTAGCACGCGTGGTCGGCGGCCTTCAGCGTGGCGCGTCAAAACTGCACCACCCATGCGACCGAGACGGAAAGCCAATTCTGGCGTTAATTCCTTATTGGCAATCCCGCGCACACCATCTGTTCCAAAATAATGTAATTCAACCATAATGTTTTTTTATTGCTCCTTGGGCGTAATCGTTACCGTGACCGTTGTCGGATTTACACTATCCGTTCCGTCTGGCGTATTCACCGTGACATCTTGAGATGACGCTGCCGTCACCCCGTTCAAATCGACCGTCACAGGAATCTCTTTTAACTTATTCAATACATCAATCTTACCACGAACTGTGATCTCATTTACAGAGCCCGTAAGATTAAAGTTTGAAGCCGACCCGTTTTTTGTCTTAATTTTTAGCGGTACCTGCTTGGTACCTGTCCCAGCTGTCACTGGAATTTTCACCGTCGTTACCTGTGGTGAAATGCCAACGTCAACTGGGTGTCCCTTAGCATCAAGGGCCTGCAATGTCACTGTTTGTGTGACTGACTTGCTCGTGTCGCGTTTCAATTGCGCCACCGCAACCACAGTCTCTACTTCGTTAACTGCTGATTCACGTCCCATCAACTGAACGTTGTTAACTGATGACGTCACGGTGCCAACGGTATACCCGTCCGCAATCGCATCCTTATTGTAATCCGTGTGGACCGTGTAATACGCTGACGTCCGCTTATAGATCGTCACAGTTACCTTCGACTTGGCTAGCTTATACGTCAAATCGCGGTTCAAACCTGACACCTTTAGCGCCACCGTGTGCGTACCATCAGTCAGTTTTGTTAGGTCTGCATAGACTTGAAAGTTTTTGGTGTTCTTAGCTGCCGTCACCAAAGCCGACGAACCAGTCAAGGTGACATCAACTGTATCAGGCGCACCCGAAATATAATATTCATCCGTATCGATGCCGTTCAATTGCAACGGAACCGACACTTTTTCTGACTTCGATGAGACCAACCCTTTTAAGATACCCGTGGTTGTTGCGCCACTTTCTGTCGAATTGCGCGTGGTCTTCGTTGACTGGCCATCCGCATAGACCGACATTAAGATGGCAACTAATAACGTTGCCCCCAGATAAATCAGTTTGTCGTAACTTTTTTTCATTACTTCTCACCCCGCTTAAATGTCGGTACAAAGCGTGACCACCAGTTTTGCTTGACCGCCCCATTTTCAGGCACTAATTGGCGTGTCAAATATTTGCGATAGTCCTCACGCGACAATGACTGCATTAATTCTGCATTACGCGTAATTGACACTGCCCCGGTTTCCTCTGAGACAACAATCGTCAAGGCATCCGTTACTTCTGAAATCCCCACTGAGGCACGGTGCCGCGTCCCCAGTTCCTTCGGGATCGTTGGATTATCTGATAATGGCAAGTAAGCCGCTGCCGCTGCCAAGCGGGCATCTTTGATAATTACCGCGCCGTCGTGCAAAGGCGTATTCGGAATAAAAGTATTAATCAACAATTGACTGGTCACTTCCGCATCAATCTTAATTCCGGTTTCGATATATTCTTCTAGCCCGGTTTCCATTTCAATTGAAATCAACGCTCCAATATGTCGCTTTGACATATATTGAATGGCATCGTCCAATTCATTAATCAGCTTGGTTTCGTCTTGATAAGCCTGTCGTTGCTTAAACAATGCCGATCGCCCCAGGTGTTCCAAACCGCGTCGAATTTCTGGTTGGAAGACGACAACTAATGCAATCACACCCCAATTAATAATTTGGTCGGTTAACCACGAAATCGTGGTCAAACCAATGTACCAACTAACAACCTTCACCACAATCACAATACCAACACCACGTAACAGCGTAACCGCCTTGGTACCGCGAATCAGCATCATCAACCGATAAAGGAGCCACCAAACAATGACAACGTCAATAATGCGGACAATACTGACACTCTTCACCAGTGCTTCAATATTAAAATTCATTGTACTGCCCCCTACTCTTCTTCATCCGTTAATAGACCAGCTTCAGCAAAATTAATCATTTGACGAATCCGCAAGCCAGTCTCAGCAGAAATAAAGTGCGCGTCATACAAATGCTGGGTTGCCTCACGTTGTGCATTTAGTCCAGCCACTTCAAGATCCATGCGTACCAACGCCTCCGATTGCCCACCATTATGTTTCTGATGCTCCAAGCGTGAACGATACATAATGATTAAGTTGTAGGCTGCCGTTTGGTCAGTCTTTGACGCTTGGCCATCTTCACTTGCCAAATATGTTGAAATTGCTGCAATCGCAGCTTTCGATGATTCATGACGGGCAAGCTTGTATTCCGCAATTAGGCGATCAGACGAATCGTCACTCAACCAAATTCGAATTGACCGGCGGGTCGAAATCACAAAACGCTTCAATTGACGCCATGTCCGCTTGGTTTTATCATGCGTAATCAAATCATCCAAATCCGCTTCCACGCGATCAATCCGGCGATTCTCACTTGCAAACACCAATGGTGTAATTTTTTCGTCAACCAACAAGCCTCGTAATGCACTTCGTTCCGCGTCCAATGCGATTTCACGTAAGTTCATTTCGGCTTTCAAAATTGGACTAAGTTTGTCAATTTTCATAAATCGCATCTGCAATTGGCGAATCTGCATTTGATAGCGCAGAATAATTTCATAGGCAATGGCTTGATTTGATTCTCGGCGACGCGTCTCAATTTCGCGGACTGCTGACTGCAAGACATACACTCGGGCACGTGGCTCGGACATGTGCTGTGCGACAACCGCCTGTGGACTCTTTTCACCTGGCGGAACCTGCGTCTTTGGCTTTTCAGCCAGCAACGGCAAGAAAATAATCGCAGCCAACAATGAAATGATAATAACCACCGCTGCAATAAAGAGCATTAGAGCACGTTGTGGGAATGGCATCCCCGCATCAGTGACCAACGGTACCGACAACACACCGGCCATTGTCACGGCCCCACGCACCCCTGACAAACCAGATAACAAGGCAACCCGCCATGACGCTGTTTCGTTATGGTGATTTTTTAATCGCACCCATTGGTTAATGTATGTCCAAATGACACGCATTCCAAAGATAACAACCCAGGTAATAAAGGCATACCAGATGGCCATTGGTACAGAAATCACGTTGCCCAACTCAGTTGCTAGTGGTAGCTCAATGCCCAGAATCACGAAAATATAGCCATTCAACAAATAACCAAACACATTCCATGTGTTGATTCCAACGACGTGTAACTCACCAGAATAATCAGCGTCATTCTTCGTGTGAAGGTTTTGCACAATCGCCGAAACAACCACCGCAATAACCCCTGACGCATGTACTTCTTCAGCCAATAAGTACACCAAGAATGGGCTAAATAATTGCAACACCACGCGCAAGACAACATCAGTTGCGCCCTTTGATGATAAGAAATCACCCAGGATATTCAGCAAGAACCCGAGCACCAACCCAATCAACGTTCCCATCAACGAGATATAGAAAAAGTTACCGGTCGCGGCTAATAGTGAAAAGGTTCCAGCAGATGCTGCTTTGACAGCAAAGTTAAAGCCGACCAACCCGCTGGCATCATTAATCAAACTTTCGCCGGCCACCAAGTGCATGATTGACGGTGGCAATTTGGCTTGCTTGGCAATCGCAGCCACAGCGACCGGGTCAGTTGGTGACAAAATCGCAGCAATCGCAAATGCGACTGGCAGCGGTAACTCTGGGACGAGGCCATAAATAATAAAGCCCCCCAGGATGGTCGTTAAAAAGACTAGTAAAATAGCATTTCCGAAGATCGCACCGCGCAACTCCCAAAGTTCTCGTTTCGGAAATCGCCAGGCGTCTGAATACAGCAACGGTGCAATAAATAATAGCAAAAACCATTCTGTATCTAATTCAATGTGTACATTTAAAAACAAAGCGGCCAGCAGACCCAAACTGATTTGGATCAAACTGACCGGCACACGTTTGAGGAAATGCGACAAAATATTACCGATGACCACCAATGAGGTTAACCCCACAATGGTTTGTAATAGTTCCATAATTCCTCCCTTAATTCAATTCATTAGTTACCCAAAATACGAACTTCAGTTTCCAAATCAACCCCAAACTTCTCTTTAACCACCGCTTGGACGTGCTTAATTACATTGACGTAATCAGAGCCCGTTGCGTTACCGCGGTTAACGATAAACCCAGCGTGCTTCGTTGAAACTTGGGCACCCCCAATTTGGAAGCCTTGTAGGCCTGCATCCATAATTAGCTTACCCGCGAAGTAGCCTTCTGGTCGCTTGAAGACAGAGCCGCACGACGGAAACTCCAAAGGTTGCTTGCTAGCACGCTTTTGGTTAAAGTCTTCCATACGTGCTTCAATCGCTGCCCCATCATCTGGCTGGAGCTTAAACGTTGCCGAAATGATCACATCGCCCGTATCTTGGACCAAACTGTGACGGTAACTAAATTGTAAGTCTGCATTGCTATAGCTCTTGATTTCACCTGCTGGTGTGATGACTTCAGCTGACTCAAGCCAGCCATCAACTTGCCCACCATATGCGCCCGCATTCATGAAGACGGCACCGCCGACTGAGCCCGGAATACCAGCAGCCCATTCAATCCCGGCCAGATTGTGCTCACGGGCAATTTGGGTAACATCAATAATAGTTGCCCCTGCAGTTGCCTTAATGCGGTTGCCTGACACGGCTACCTCATTAAGCTTCGTCACGAAAATCGTGAGGCCGCGCAACCCATCGTCCGTAATAATCAAGTTTGAGGCATTGCCCAACACTGTCATTGGCACGTCATGCGTGGTTGCATAGGCAACCACTTCACGTAACTCTGCGACCGTCCGGGGCCAAAATACCAAATCAGCTTCACCACCCACACGTGTATTCGTGTAAGCAGATAAAGCCACATGTTGACGAATATCTAGCCCTGGAAAGGCTGTTATAAGTTCATTTGTGTTCATCTCTCTTATTTTCCTCGTTAAATTACCTTAACCAGTTGCTTCAAGGGATCGACCCCAAACTGTTCGGCTTGTGTGACCAAAATCCGAGCCGCCGCAACGGTATCATCTAAGGCATTGTGGTGGTGCTTCAAATCAATTTGCAAGGCATCGGCTACCGTGTTCAACTTGTGATTTGGTAGCTGTGGATACAACTTACGTGACGTCCGCACCGTGTCTAATGACAGGTAATGTGGGGCTGAAATGCCATAGTGGCCTAATGTCTCACGCAGTACCCCGTTGTCAAACGGCGCATTGTGCGCAATGACAAGTTGATTTGCGGTATAAAACTGCTTAATCTGTTCCCAAACTTCGGGAAACTTTGGCGCATCAACAACATCAGCTTCCGTAATGCCGTGAATTTTAGTATTTCGGGCATCAAAATACGATTCCGGCTTAATTAGTGTATAAAATTCATCCACGAGTATGTTGTCACGTACAACAACAAGTGCCATTGAAACAGCACTATGGCGCTGGGCACTCGCGGTTTCAAAGTCCATTGCGACAAAATTCATAAATCGTGCACCCCATTATTTACTTCAAGTTTAACAGCATATCAAACGCCGGCACCTGTTCGCCCGCACTATTTTCTACCAAAGTTTCCGAATTAGGTACGCGGGTAAAGCCCACTTTTTCATAAATATGAATCGCCGGTGCATTATGACTTTGAACGGTTAAACGAATGACATCAACTGTGCTGTACTCGTGAGCCCAAGTCAACATTTCATCAATCAATGCTTGTGCGAGGCCAAAGCCTTGGTATGCTGCCAATACGGCAACCCCGACTTCAACTTCACGTGGCTTGCCTGGAATCGCAGCCGCTGAAATCAGACCAAACAATTCATCTTCGTCACTGGCAACCACTAAAATAATATTATTCGTGGTTGCTTGCAGAAAACTGATATTATCTGCCTCAGTAACCCCATCAATCGTTTCTAAATCTTGCGCAACCATAAACGTTGTCGATTCTGTCTGTAATTGGTGTAGCAGCGCCAGCAACTTATCGGCATCACGACCTTCAGCTGGTCGAATCATTAATTCCATGTTATTTCTCCAAAGCAGCTAAAATAGCTTCTGAACGAGGCCCGGTAGCTCGCACTGATATCGTCCGTAATAGTCCCGTTTCATCCTGGTCAAGGCGTGCCAAATCAATGATGAGGACATCTTGCGGCAATTCTGATTGAATAAACTCTGACCACTCGATCAATGCCACCCCTTCACCACCGAAGTATTCAGCCAAACCTAATTCATCACCGCCGCCCTCTTCACCTAAACGATAGACGTCCAAATGGTAGAGGGGAAAGTTTTCGGTTTGATACTCGCGTACTAATGTAAATGTTGGACTTTTCAAAGGACGACGAATACCAAGCGCCCGCGCCAAACCTTGTGTAAAGGTTGTCTTACCAGCACCCAGATCACCATTCAACAAAATTGTATCACCCGGTTGAACCAGTTTTGCTAGTCGGGCCGCTAGCGTTTGTGTTTCTTCAACTGTGTTTACTGTTAATCTCATAATGTCAAGTATACCATTTTTGACAGGCATATTACAGGTGAAAAAGGTAGTCAACTGACTGTTTAACGGCAACAAAAAACGCAAACTTGCACTCAGCAAATTTGCGTTTCTAATTATTATTTAATCATTAAGCCAAAGCTTGTGCAGCTGTGATGATAGCTACCTTGTAGACATCTTCTTCATTTGCACCACGTGACAAGTCTGAGATTGGCTTTGCCAAACCTTGCAAAACAGGTCCGATTGCTTCAAAGCCACCCAAACGTTGGGCAATCTTGTAACCAATGTTACCTGATTGCAAATCTGGGAAGACAAAGACATTCGCGTGACCAGCAACTTCTGATTCAGGAGCCTTAGCAGCTGCAACTGATTCAACAAATGCTGCATCAAATTGCAATTCACCATCGATAGCTAATTCAGGCGCAGCCGTCTTAGCCAATTGCGTTGCTTCGGCAACCTTATCAACTTGTGGCGCCTTAGCTGACCCCTTCGTTGAGAAGCTCAACATTGCAACCTTTGGATCGATACCAAAGACCTTGGCCGTGTTAGCTGATTGTACAGCAATTTCAGCCATCGTTTGGGCATCGATATCAATGTTAATGGCCGCATCGGCAAAGATGTAACGCTCATCATCGCGTTGCATGACGAAGGCACCTGAAATACGTGATGAACCTGGTGCCGTCTTGATGATTTGCAAAGCTGGGCGGACCGTGTCCCCAGTTGGGTGCGTTGCACCAGAAACCATACCATCAGCAACTTCAAGGTAAACCAACATCGTACCGAAGTAGTTAACATCTTCCAACCACTTTGAAGCAGTTGCCGCATCCGTCTTACCGTTACGACGTTCAACCAAAGCATCAACCATCTTCTCACGTGCATCTGCTGGGTATTCTGCAGGATCAATGATTTGCAAACCTGACAAATCAAAGTTGTTTGCTGCCGCAGTTGCTTCGATAGCTGCCTTGCTTCCCAACAAGATTGGCTTTACCAATTCTTCCGCAGCCAAACGAACCGCTGCGCCTTGAATACGTACATCTTCACCTTCTGGGAATACCAAAGTCTTACCTTGGCCCTTAATTTGTGATGACAATTGCTCAAAGAGTTCCATGATGGAAAACCTCCGTTTTTTTATAGCTTGATAGCGTTTTTTATTACAACCTTATTATGACAAATATCGCTTTTGTTTACTAGTCAAAAGTGACATTTTTTGTGATTTTATTCACACAAAAAACATTACCAACGAATTGGTTGTTGCTGATTGGCTTGTAAAAAAGCATTCGCTTGTGAGAACGGGCGTGACCCAAAGAACCCACGGTAAGCTGACAGCGGGCTTGGATGTGGTGCCTGCAAAATCAAGTTATTTGGTCCCATAATTAACGGCGCCTTCTTTTGCGCTGGTTTTCCCCACAGAATAAAGACCGTTGGTTGCGGTTGCTGGGCGACCAAACTGATGGTAGCGTCGGTCAATTGTTCCCAAATTTTGCCGGCATGCCCATTTGCCTGATGAGCCGGTACTGTTAGGACTGTGTTCAGTAAAAGCACGCCCTGCTCAGCCCAGGCGTGCAAATCGCCCGTCCGCGGGGCTGGTTGCTGCAAGTCGGTGACATACTCTTTATAGATATTCACAAGTGACTTTGGCAATGCCATGTCGGCAGGTACCGAGAAACTAAGGCCTTGCGCCTGAGCTGGATTCGGATATGGATCTTGCCCAAGAATAACAACTTTCACTTGGCTCAGCGGTGTCGCCTGGTAAGCGGCGAAAACATTTTCACGGGCTGGATAAACTGCCCCACCCGCATAAACTGCTTCTAAAAATTGCTGGACTGCATCAAAATACGACTGCCCTAATCGCTCAGTCAAAGGTTGCAACCAGTCGGTGTTGGTTAAATCTGCCATGGTTATGCCTCACATTTTATTTGGTTTAACTATATAATAGGGCTAAGGAGGTGCCCATATGCGTGAATTATATCTAACACAAGTCACCCATGCCGCAACAGGCATGAGTCTGGTCACCAACGAATTGGGGACTATTGCATACTATATTACCGGAGAAATGGGGCAAACTGGTAATCGTTTAAAAATTCTTGATAAAAGTGCTCACGTCTTAGCAGAATTAGAGCAAGCTTCCCTTGGCTTTCTGCCCCGTTTTACACTACGGGTAGCTAACACCCAAGTCGGGTCAATCGGCTTATCATTACAGCTTCGAGAAGTCCTCTTCGTGAGTGGCGTGAATTGGTTAATCCTTGGCAATTTGGATAAACAACGTTTTCAAATCAGTAAAATGCGCCACCAGCTGGCAGTCTCTTTTCCAAAGGGCGATGGCCGCCTAACCATTCAAATCGCTGATGTCGATAATGAAGTCGCCCTTGTCTTAATCACGGCATTTCTAGATCGTTGGCAATTCATTGCGAGTGGTCGAACGGCGCCTTGGTTCACTCTCATGACTGGTCGTGAACCGCTACTCGGATCGTCATATCGCGAATTAAAACCTGGTTTGCCAAGCCATTCCCAATTTGTTACACTTGGGACATCAATTAAATCGCATCAAAAGCGTCGCTAGGGTTCCGCACAGTTACTGTGGTCTGGTCCAAGAGCGACCGCGTGCTTGCACGTACACGGAAGGACAAAAGCCTGGGAGTTAACGACATATGCCGCTAACTCCCAGGCTTTTCTATTGATGTGATCAAAGGAGGACTTATGATGACTTTATTACGAAATCCGTGGCTAAAAGTGGCTGCTGCGGTGGTTTTTGAGCCCATGTGGGTGTTGGGGATGAAACACGCCGACAATATTTGGATGACTGGGTTAACCATTTTCGCCCTGATTGCTTCCTTCTTCATGCTACTTAAGGCAAGTGATGAATTACCTGTCGGCACGGTGTACGCCATTTTTGTTGGTCTTGGTACCGTGGCCACCATCATTGCCAACTGGGCGTTCTATGGTGAATCACTTGGCGTCGTACAATTGGGCTTAATCGCGGCCCTACTCTTTGGGGTTATTGGTTTGAAATTAATGGAGGACGCATAATGGCTTGGTTATTTATTATTTTAGCTGGACTCGGCGAAACCAGTGGTGTCGTCATGATGAATGAATGGCACCGTCGCCGGCACTGGTCGGCCATCGTTGGGCTACTCATCAGCTTCGGGTTTAGTCTATCGCTACTCTCGCTGGGGATTCGTGATATTCCATTAGGTACGGCCTATGCTGTCTGGACTGGCATTGGTACAGTCGGTGGTACCCTGGTTGGCATGCTCTTTTACGGCGAATCACGCGATTGGAAACGTATTCTATTCATCGCCATCATCTTAGCCGCCGCTGTTGGTTTGAAATTTACGGAATAATAAAATCCCGCGGTCACAACATGACCAGCGGGATTTTTCATTAGACATTCAAAACTTTATTCAAGAAGTCGCGTGTTCGCTCATCTTGCGGGTTATTAAAGACTTCCTCAGGTGTGCCTTCTTCACGAATGTAACCATCAGCGAAGAAAACAACCCGATCAGCAACTTGCTTGGCAAAGCCCATTTCGTGGGTCACGACAATCATCGTCATGCCCTCTTCCGCAAGTTCTTTCATAACAGCCAATACATCCCCAACCATTTCAGGGTCAAGGGCTGACGTCGGCTCATCAAACAGCATAATCTTTGGATTCATGGCCAACGCACGTGCAATCGCCACACGTTGCTTTTGTCCACCCGACAAAGTGTTCGGCTTAACATCCGCCTTATCAGCTAGTCCAACCCGCTCAAGCAACTTACGGGCCGTCTGTTCGGCTTCAGCCTTGCTTTGCTTCCCAACTTCAACCGGGGCCAACATCATGTTTTCCAACACCGTCAAATGTGGAAACAAGTTAAAGTGTTGGAACACCATACCAATCGTTTCGCGTGTTTTATCAATGTTGTTCTTTGGGTCAACTAAGTCCCAACCATTAATCTTAATTTGACCAGAATTAATTTCTTCCAACTTATTAAGTGAACGCAAGAAAGTTGACTTTCCTGAACCCGATGGTCCAATCATGACAACCACTTCGCCTTCTTCAACGTCCAAACTAATGCCCTTCAAGACCTCGTTTTTACCGTAGCTTTTGTGAACATCCTTCACTTCAACAATCGCTGCCATTAGTTAATCCTCTTTTCTACCCAGTTAGATAACCACGTCAACACCGTGATGACAATCAAGTACAAAACAGCAATCATTAACCAGACCTTGAACCCTTGGAGATTACGCGCAATGATCAACGTACCCGTTTGCGTCAGTTCAATAATTCCGATTGCTGACAAAATTGATGTATCCTTCAACGTGATAATAAATTGGTTAATGAAACTAGGAATCGTCAAACGAATTCCTTGTGGCATCACAACCTTACGCATCGCCTTACCATATGGCATCCCAAGTGACCGAGCGGCTTCTAGCTGACCCGGATCAACTGACCTAAAGCCACCACGAACGAACGCCCCGATATAGGCACCTTCATTCAAAATCAGCGTAACGACACCAGCTGTAAAGGCCGGAATCTTTTGGCCAGTCAAGTTAGGAATACCAATATAAATAAAGAAGGCCAAAACTAGCATTGGCAACCCACGGAAGATGTAGATAATAACCGATGATAAGCCTCGGATAACCTTACTTGGCGCAACACCCATCACACCAAGTAGCACACCCCAAATGGCTGCCAAGACGATACCAACAATCGTCAATTGTAACGTCTTAATTAATCCATCAAACAAAGCTGCCTTGTTTTCTTTAATCAACGACCAGATAGATTGGTCAGCGGCTGACTTAGCGGCTGCATTTTCCTTGTAGTTGTACCCACCTTCACCAAGGTAACGGTTAACGATTTTATCGTAAGTGCCGTCCTTAACTATCTTGGCATAACCAGCATTGAAGTCCTTTAGCAACGCTGCGTTAGCGCCCTTTTTAACCCCAAAGCCATACCAATTACCATCAGCTGGGTCCGTCACAATTTTCATTTTTGTACCTTGTTGAATCGCATAGGCCATTACTGGCTGATCCTCAAAAGCCGCCACCGTGTTACCGATGATGACATCATTGTACATCGTGTTTGAATCATTAAAGTAGGTAATCTTGAAATCGTACTTTTTGGCCATTCGTTGCGCATACATCGCGCCAGAACTACCCGTCTTGGCTGCCACGGTCTTACCCTTCAAGTCTTTCAGTGAATCCACCTTAGACTTGTTAGCAACTGCCATGACGATACCACTCTTATAGTATGGCGTACCAAAATCAAATGTTTGCTTACGTTCATCCGTAATCGACATCCCCGCCAAGATACCGTCAACTTGGCCTGCCTGAACTGCTTGTACACCCGCGTTAAAGCTCATTGGCTTCAACGTATACGTAAAGTGTTCGCGCTTCGAAATTTCCTTCAACATATCCATGTCGATACCACGATAATCCCCACCTTGGGTTTGAAACTCAAATGGTGGGAACGTCGTATCCGTTGTAATCGTGTAATGCGATGCTGCATGCATCGTTTGCCCGCCGACTGTCATCCCCATGACGGTCGCAACTAGCACTACCAGGCCGGTCAGCCATTTGCGCATGACGAAATCCTCCTAAATCACCCATATTATTCTATATGCTAGTATCTTACTCTCATTCAGAAAAAAGATGTTGTGTGATGTCAGATTTGCTCACATTTCCGATTTACTGGTCGCTGTACGCCAAACATTTATGATAAGTGCGATAAGCGATGCACCGACTGCGACATAAAAGACCATCCGACTTGCGTGCAGGTAGGTTGTGCCTAGGCCACGCGTGATGTGCTTAACTCCTGGTAGTTGTGCATACAGGAAGTTTGTCGCAAAACTAATACCGACCGCCATGCCAATTGTCCGGAACAATGAATTCATTGAACCGGCCACGCCAGCCAGCTTAGGTGATACCAGCCCCATCGTAATCGAATTGTTAGGCGTTAAGGTAAATGCCATCCCTACCCCGTTTAGAATAATTGGCCACAGCACATAACCTAAACCTCTTTGGCCACCATAGAAAGCATAACCAATCTGCGACACTAACAACATGGCTAAGCCAATGGTCACTAGTTGCGGCCGTCGTTCAGGCGCTGACGCTAATCGACCAACAAACGGAGAAAGCAATAACATCACGACAGATTGGGTGGCAACAATCAAACCACTCACACCCGGTGAAAACGGTAGGTAGTCCTGTAGATAGAACGGCAACAAAATGTTAGAAAATGAGTTGACGAACATTGCCAAGAATAACACGCTGGTTGATGTTAAGAAGGTGATATTCCGTAAGACTTGTGGATCAATCCAAGGTGATGGTGCGAAATCATCCTGCAAGAATGATAGCGCCGTGACAATTCCACCACCAACCAAAAAGACCATCATATTGGTGAATTGGTTCAGTCCTGGCAACGTAATCCAACCACTACTGAACATTAACACGATACCGACTGAAAAAATGAATTGTCCTAACCAGTTAACCCGTCGCGCTTGTTCACGAATATCAGTCCAGGTTAGTTTTGGTCGAGGAAAAGCCCCCTTCGCCCAGAACATAATCGCGATGGCGACCGGTACGTTTAGTAAAAAAATCCACCGCCATGACAAAATCGATGTAATTAAACCGCCAACCGCAGGTCCGGAAATTGACCCAACCGAGATAAACATGGAATTATAAGCCAGTGCCTTGGCACGTTCCTTGTCAGCAAAGTGTTCATTAATGATGCCCATGGCATTCGCCATGACCATCGCTGAACCCACCGCTTGCACAAACCGGCCAACCAACACACCGATAAAATTGGGCGCGATACCAGTCAAGAGCGAGCCAATAATAAACACCCAGCCACCAGCTCGGTAAACCGCGTTTTTCGAAAAAACATCACCCGCGTGGCCAAACATGACCAAGAAGACGACCGTCGTAATGAGGCCAACTTGTACGACCTGAGTACTTAAGGCGGCACTAACGTCAAATGCACGCGCCATGCGTGGCAAAGCCAGTGTCACACTCGCCCCAGATAAGGCCGTGACAAATGAAAAAGCGCCTAATGAGGCCGTAATCGACTGTGAATTTTGTGTCTCACTCATGACGCTGCCCCCAAGCCTAACACACGGATCACAAAAGCGATTGAAGCCGGCAAAGCATCAGCCATATACCCTTCACCATGACGTCCGCCTGGCAAAACCAAGGTTTCAACCCCGACCCCTAATGTGATTAAGCGATTCATTAACGTCGAAACTTCGCCAACTGGCACTAACTCAGTCATCGAATTTGCAATAAAGACGGGTTTTGTTGCGGGTGTTAACCGATCATAAATGGTTGCCGTTTCATATGGTACTTGTCCATTTGCTGTTAGATTATCAACTAACCACTTATAGTAGGCTTGATTTTCACCATCTTGATCGATATCTTTTGACTTCACATCAGCCCCAATAATCAGTTGCTTACCCACAACATCAGGGTGCGTTGCCATGAAACCGGCTAAATCATTTAATCCCGACCATGAAACCGTTGGCGTTGCTAATAATTGTGCGGCCTCTAATGCGATGTTACCACCAGATGAGGCACCCCAAATGACGAGCTTATCTAACCGGAAATGCTCATTTGAAACAAGCCACTTTACCGCTGTAACCGCATCAGTCCGTTGGGTAGGAAAGATATTCTCGCCCGTCTCACCATTCGCTAAACGATAATTAATTGCCGCAACGCGAAAGTTTGCCGCGACAAGCGCACTGGCCAGTTCATCCTCCTTACGCTTATCACCTTGCCACCAGCCACCGCCATGAACAAGAACGATATCGGCAATTGCGTCACTTTCCGGCTCGTAAATATCTAATTTTTGTAACGCATCTGCCCCATATGCTAAATCTTTATTAATCTTCATTTTCTTTGACCCCCAAATAATTGTTCTAAAACACCCCCATTATAGCGCTTTACTTATCAAAACTATGCAAAAAATGAGCCGATATTAGTAATATCGGCTCATTTTTTAGCGAACTTTCAGATTACGACGCAAATCGCGTTCCTGATCTCGCTTTTTAATTGTCTCACGCTTATCGTAATTATGCTTACCCGTTGCAACCCCAATCAATACCTTTGCGAAGCCATGCTTTAAATAAACTCGCAGAGGCACAATTGTCTTACCTTGTTGCGCCGTCGCTTCACCAAGCGCTTTAATTTCATTTTTGTGGAGTAACAAACGTCGGCTACGTAATGGCTCATGGTTAAACCGGTTTCCCTGTTCAAACGGACTGATATGCACATTATCTAGCCAAGCCTGCCCATCACGCACCTGTATAAATCCATCAGCAATTGTAATCTTACTTGCCCGGACCGACTTAATTTCCGTTCCGGTTAGTTCAATCCCAGCTTCGTACGTCTCACCAATAAAGTAGTTGTACTTCGCCTTGTTGTTGGTTGCAAGTGCACCACCGTTATTTGACTTCTTCTTGGCCATAATGACCTCCTAAAGCTTTTCTCCGTTTAGATGGTTTCTCGTTTCACGAGAAAACCGTTGTTCTATGCTCTTTTAAACGCCTGCCGTGGCTTCGGTCATCACTCCATTAAGTCAAAAATTTTCGCACGCCTTTGGCGCACCGAGAAATTTTCGGCTTAACTCCGGACGACCGATTTTCTCGCGTTGCGAGAAAACCACCACTCTATGCTCTTTTTAGTGTCGGCCCTTACGGTTTGTGTTTTGGTGCTTTGACTCTGGCTTGCGGTCTGTATTCGCACCGAATGGCTTTCCACCGTTGTGCGTCTTACCACCCTTGCTTGAGCGGTTATTCTTGTCGTTGCTACGACGCTCACCTCGGTTGCGACCACCAAAGGCCCCACGACGGTCCTCAGGCACCTTAATATCCGTGATTGGGGCAGCATCGGGATCAACTAGCACAAAGTCCAAAGCTGATTGTTCCTTATCCACACGTACCAAACGTACCTTAACCGGTTGTCCAATTTGATAGATGTGGTGGAAACGGCGACCAATCAAGGCCATGTGAGCCTCATCGTAAACATACTGATCATCCGTGAAGTTTGATGTATGAATCAAACCTTCAACCGTGTTCTCCAATGAGACGAACATACCGAACTTCAAGACACCATTAACCACTGCCTCGAATTCATCGCCAACCTTGTCAGCCATAAATTCAGCCTTCTTCATGGCATCCGTATCACGTTCTGTGTCAACCGCACGACGTTCACGCACAGAAGTATCTTCACCAATTTGGGCCAACTGATCACGGTACTTAGCTTGCGCTTCTTCGCCCAAACCATTCTTCTCATACCACTTAATCAAACGGTGAACCGTCAAGTCAGGGTAACGACGAATTGGTGACGTGAAGTGCGTGTAGTACTCAGCCCCAATACCAAAGTGACCCAATGGTTGGTCTGAATACTTAGCTTGCTTCATCGTGCGCAGCATCATCGTTGAAACCATTTGTTCTTCTGGACGATCCAAGAAGAAATTATGGATGGCTTGCAAATCAGTTGACTTGATGTTTTCTGGGTCGATCTTAACCGGTGCACCAAGGGCCTTCACGAAGTCCACAAAATTTTGGACGCGGTCAGCATCTGGTGTTTCGTGAATACGGTACAAGAATGGCACGTTGGCTTGGTCAAAGTGCATGGCAACCGTTTCATTCGCTGCCAACATAAATGACTCAATCATACGTTCAGACAAACCACGTTCACGCAATTCAATGTCCGTTGGCTTACCCGTCTCATCAACAATAATCTTAGCTTCTGGTGCATCGAATTCAATTGCACCACGTTCTGTACGCTTTGCAGCCAAAGCGTTGTGCAATTGTTCCATTTCTTCGAACATTGGCACTAAGTCACTGTATTCTGAACGGGTTTCTTCATCACCAGCCAAGATAGCGTTAACTGCCTTGTACGTCATACGGGCATGTGAACGCATTACTGATGTGTGCAAACGGTGGTTAACCAAATCACCAGCTGGGGTAAATTCCATTTCAGCTGACATTGCCAAACGATCCACACCAGGGTTCAATGACGCAATACCATTTGAGATATTGCGTGGCAACATTGGGATAACTCGGTCCGTCAAGTAAACTGACGTGCCACGGTTATAGGCCTCTTCATCCAAAGGCGTGCCTTCAACAACGTAGTGAGAAACGTCTGCAATGTGAACACCAAGGTGGAAGTTACCATTTGGCATTTTCCAGACAACAACCGCGTCGTCCAAGTCCTTTGATTCAATCGCGTCAATCGTAACCAACGGTTGGTCTGTAATATCCTCACGGCCTTCGCGTTCAGAATCTTGTACGTCTTCTGGAATCTTGTTTGCTTGTTCCAAGACAGCTTCTGGGAAAACGTGTGGCACATCGTGGTTGTACACGATTTGTAGAATATCAACCCCAGGTTCATCCTTGTAACCAATCTTCTCAGTAATCGCACCCGTGAAACGCTTTGGGGCAACTGCTGAAGGATATTGATCAATTGACGCCATCACAATTTCGCCGTCAGTTGCTGCCACGCCACCTTCCTTCACTAGGAATTCAAATGACGCAAACTTTTTGTCCGTCAAACGGATGCTACCAACGTAACCCTTGTATTCTGACCCTAACTTAAACTCACCAACCACGTGCTCACGGGCGTGCGTAATAATCTCGGCAACCTTGCCTTCTGGCCCACGACCACTCGTAGCATCACCCTTACTCAACAACTTCACACGAACCTCATCACCTTGGACAGCGAACATTGTGTTGTCAGGGTTAACAAAGACATCTTCAGCCTTATCATCATAGTGTACGAAACCAAAGCCCTTATCATTAGACTTAAACGTTCCGATAACACCTTCCTTATCAGCGTCATATTGGAATGCGCCTTCATCATTAACCTTCACCTTACCGGCTCGTTCCAAAGCTGCTAAAGCTTGAACAACCTTTGTAAAGGCGTTTGCGTCATCCAAACGCAAACCATCGACCAGCGTTTGTGCTGGATAGGCTTGCGTTGGATTCGCCTTTAGGAAACCAAATAATTGGTCCTGTAATTTTTGTGCGTCCATTAAAATCTCACTCTTCTATATAATCAAAGACCCCTCGCAACAAGTCACGAGAGGTCAGTAGCGCTGTTTGTGTTTAGTGTGAAGATAGGTAAACTAGTGCCAATCCCAAAATAAACCAGATTGCTCCAAGAATAGCCGTGATTCGTTGCATCACTGCCTCGAACCCACGTGCCTTTTGCGTTGCGAACAAATCGCCGCCACCACCTGACAAGGCAGACAAAGCATCTTGTTGCTTAGATGGTTGCATCAACACTGCCAAAATAATTAACACGCCAACGACAATCATCGCTGTCAACAATACGTTGTACATTGTGGGCGCCTCCTCTTCATTCCCGATCATGTCGGGTTTTTATACTTGTCTAGCATAACATACGAACGCCTGTCTCTCAACAAAAAACGAGACATTCGATTATCGAACATCTCGTGACTTTTTATCATCGTAATAATCGACTAGGCACGCTTCTCACTGCGACGCATCCAAACGCGGTAATACGTCATGATAAACGCAATGACTAGCAAAATACCTGCGACCGCAAACGCAACGTGCATTCCGGCCACAAACGCTTCCGGATGCTTAGCGGGATACGTTGTAACTGATGTGCCAAGTTTAGCGCTCATGACGGCGTACAAGACGGACGTCACCAACGTCGTTCCCGTAATCATTCCTAAGTTACGAGACAAGGCGTTTAGTGAGCCTGCCACACCCAGCTTATCCTGTGGCGCATTTGACATAATCAATGCATTATTCGGTGACTGGAAGAAAGCCATTCCGAATCCTGATCCAGCTAATAGCAAACCAACAACTAACATTGGTGTATTGGCACCAGCAAAGAACCAGCTAAACATCACAACCGCCAAGACCGTCAAACCAAACAAGGTCACATATTCACGATCCATCTTATCGGCCAATGTTCCTGAAACTGCTGAAAATACCAACATTGCAACTGGCCACAAGAGCATGTACATACCCGAGGTACCCGTACTCAACCCACGTAAGTTTTCAAGGTAGAACGGCATCAGCACATTAATAAAGAAGTTCGTTACAAAGACCAAGAAGGCGGTAATCAAACTAATTGTAAATAACTTTGACTTAAAAATCGTCAAATCAAGCAATGGCTTCTCTGCATGCAGTTCATGACGCACGAACAAAACAAAGAAGATAATTGCGATAACAATCGCAATCACCGGTACAGGAGCTAAGAATCCTTGTACTTGGGCAATATTGAAGCCTAGGAACAAGATGGCGACAAACAAGAACAGCGAGATGGCACCCCACCAGTCAATTTCTGGCTTAACCCCTTGTTTAGAAGACTTTGGTAGCAAGAACGCACCCGCGACAATCGCGATAATGCCAATTGGGACATTGATCCAGAAAATGTATGACCAACTCAAATTTTGTAGTAACATACCGCCAAGGGCTGGTCCCAGGATAGAACCAAGTGACACCCACGCAGCAATAAATGACATCGCACGACCACGCAAATTTTGTGGGGCAAGCGTTGTCGTAATACCAAATGAATTACTCATGGTCATCGATGCCCCGACGGCTTGTACAAAACGGGCAAATAACAAAAATGGCAAACCTAAATCAATTCCCGCCAAGACAGAACCAAGGGTAAAGACAACCGTTCCAATTCTAAAAATCTTAATCTTGCCCAGTTGATCACCCAAATTACCAAATAATGCCAACAATCCTGAAATAACAATTAAATAAATTGAGACTGTCCACGTTGCCTGGTTCATGGGAATATTCATTTCCTTAGACATAACTGGCAATGCAATGTTGACGATTGATCCGTCCAAAGTGCTCATAAAGGTGAACAATCCGACCGCCGTCATCGACAACCATAGCTTCAAACCGCTTTGACTCTCTTGCATGATATGCTTACTTCCTTATTTTTTATCACCAATTAGTATAGCACCTGAAGTAATAGGCGTCTGAATAAAAGCACCAAAAAAGACGACACCAATTCATTTGAGTTGGTGTCGTCTTTAATTAAATCAATCTAATCGATCGAACTCGTGATTAGCGCTCGTAGTTAACGATAGCTTCGCGAGCAGTCTTGTCGATGTTGTAGAAGCTGTTGATACCCTTGTATTCAGCAACCTTGTCAGTCAACAAGTCTTCGATACGCATCAATTGGTTGTACTTAGCAATACGGTCAGTACGTGACATTGAACCAGTCTTGATTTGACCTGCGTTCGTAGCAACAACCAAGTCAGCAATCGTCGTGTCTTCAGTTTCACCTGAACGGTGTGAAACGATAGCCGTGTAACCAGCTTCCTTAGCCATTTCGATAGCTTCCATAGTCTCAGTCAAAGTACCGATTTGGTTAACCTTGATCAAGATGGCGTTACCGGCACCCTTTTCGATACCCTTAGCCAAGAACTTCGTGTTCGTAACGAAGAAGTCGTCACCAACCAATTGAACCTTCTTGCCCAAACGGTCAGTCAACTTTACCCAGTTATCCCATTGCTCTTCATCATCCAAGTTCTCAGCTTCTGCTAGAGGATCTTCGATTGATACAACAGGGTACTTGTTTACCAAGTTCTCCAAGTAGTCGATGAACTCGTCAGTCGTGTATTCCTTCTTATCAGGCTCACCTGCCAACGTGTAGATCTTCTTCTCGTGGTCGTAGAATTCTGATGAGGCAACGTCAAAGGCAATGGCGATGTCCTTACCAGGCTTGTAACCAGCACGCTCGATAGCGTTCAACAAGAACTCAAATGGCTCTGCGTTTGAGGCGAAGTTAGGAGCGAATCCACCTTCGTCACCAACAGCAGTTGAGTGACCTGATTCCTTCAACAATGCTTGCAATGCGTGGAAAGTTTCTGAACCCATACGGATAGCTTCAGCAACAGTCTTTGCACCAACTGGCATGATCATGAACTCTTGGAAGTCAACAGAGTTGTCCGCGTGGGCTCCACCGTTAACAACGTTCATCATTGGCGTTGGCAAAACCTTTGAGTTGAAACCACCAAGGTAGTTGTACAAAGGCGTTCCCAATTCGTCAGCAGCTGCACGAGCAGCAGCAATTGAAACACCAAGGATAGCGTTGGCACCCAACTTACCCTTGTTTGGAGTTCCGTCCAATTCGATCATCGTACGGTCCAACAAAACTTGGTCAGTAACATCCATACCAACCAACTTGTCCTTGATAACCTTGTTAACGTTTTCAACGGCCTTCAACGTTCCCTTACCCAAGAAACGACCCTTGTCACCGTCACGCAATTCAACGGCTTCGTTAACACCAGTTGAAGCTCCTGAAGGAACGATTCCGCGACCGAAACCACCCAATTCAGTGTAAACTTCAACTTCAACAGTTGGGTTACCACGTGAGTCCAAGACTTCGCGTGCGTAAATATCAGTAATTGCAGACATGTTGTCTTCTCCTTACTTGTTTTAAAAGTATAGTTATCTGGGAATATCCCTTGCCATTTATTGTAACATAATTCACACGTTGTGTAGCAATTCATTGCCCTTTATTACGATTATTGTGCGAACCGTATACGAAACACTTACTGATAAACAGTAGCAATTATTCCGTGTTGCATTTGTTACATTACTGTCCACTATGTCATGAAATCTCGTGTTACTTTATATGCATAGTTAAAAACGTAAGTACGCATACCAACGAGGAGGAGGCTGCGTTTAAAATGAAAAAGATCAAATTTTCTATTTTGGGGTTAATGGGATTATTAATTGCGGTGCCACTGTATCTATTTGGGGCCTCGTATGCCATGGAGCGTCTAGCACCAACAACTGAACATACCACCTATCAAAGTGCTGATACGCACGTGACAAACACGAGTGACAACCAACATAATTTTAACGACAAGTTAATTGCTGCTGGTATCCACCCGGTTAGCTCAAGTGATGACACGGTCACGATGGTTGAACCTGAACAAAATACACTTAAATAATAAAAGACACCGCAGTTGCGGTGTCTTTTTTCTTTTTACCAGTGTTCGCGAACTGCCGCAATTTCGGCAACCGTCACCGCATAACGTACCTTACGCCCTGAAGCATCGCGTGATCCAAAGATAACACCCTCTGCTTCGCCATCAAGTTCATTCAAAATAAATGACTCACCTGACGTTAGATAGATTTTCACAAAATTACCATCTGACAAAATCTTCGTCATAAATTCAAACATCACTCATGTCCCCCTAAGCTTCTGATTCATTGTGTGTTATTTCATCTATACACATCAGTTTATCGCTTAGGTACGGCTAACTCGTGAATCAAAACGTAACGGAATCTGAATATTTCACGCCTCTTTTTGCAAAGATCGCTTCGCTTGATCAGCTAGACTAACCAGCTCAATGAACGTCATGGCATCAAGTGCCGCATCACCCACCAAGACACCGTCAATGTCCGGTTGCGCTAATAATTCATAGGCATTAGTTGGTTTAACGGAACCCCCGTACAAAATACGCATTTGATCAGCGGCTGGTTGACCAAACATATCAGCCACTGTCTGGCGAATAATCCGCAAACTCTTCTGGGCAATGGCTGGGCTCATCGCCTGACCGGATCCAATCGCTGCCGTTGGCTCATAAGCCAGCATAACCCGGTCCAAATCCGGTTCTGTCACACCCTTTAGGGACTCGATGACTTGGTTCACAATCCAATGTGCGTGATCATTTTCAGATTCCAGTTGGACTGCCTCATCGATGGCAATAATTGGCATTAACCCATTGCGCAATGACGCAAGCGTCTTCAGATTTACCATCTCATCGGTTTCACGGAAATAGTTGCGCCGTTCCGAATGACCAATAATAACCACTTGGATGCCTAAATCCGCTAATGCTGCCGGACTTGTTTCCCCTGTGTACGCCCCACGGTCTTCCCAATAAACATTTTCAGCTCCGATGCACACTGACGTCCCCTCGGCAGCTGATACCATGGCATTCAACAACACATCTTGCCCAGCCAATACAGTATCAACATTTGGATACTGAGCTAGCTTTGGCGCCACCTCCCGAATATAACCCTCAGCTTCGCTTGGTAGCTTATTCATTTTCCAATTTGCAACGACGATTGGTTGTCGACTCATCAGCTTCACCGCCCTTCATATATGCTTTCATTATAGCAAACAGCACTTCATATCAGCTACAACACAAAACCAGCTCCATGACGCTACATCGGTAGTCTCGCCACAAAGCTGGTTTCTCGTTACTTCTTATTCAGCTGGTACAGCAGCTTGAACCAACGCGATAACTTCGTCGTTCGTCTCAGCATCCAATGCCTTATCAGCCAATTCTGCCATCTTCGTCGTATCCAAACGCTTCATCAAAGAACGGGTTTGCAAAACAGACGTTGCTGACATTGAGAATTCATCCAAGCCCATACCAACTAGCACTGGTACGGCAATTGGATCACCCGCCATCTCACCGCACATTGCAGCAAACTTGCCGTACTTGTGCGCTGAGTCAATCACGTTCTTAATCAAACGCAAAATTGATGGGTTGTAAGGTTGGTACAAGTATGAAATC
The DNA here is from genome assembly GCF_045799135.1 of Weissella sp. MSCH1. NCBI lineage: Bacteria > Bacillati > Bacillota > Bacilli > Lactobacillales > Lactobacillaceae > Weissella > Weissella sp. MSCH1. Next base: position 23,925 of record NZ_JBJMBA010000040.1, read on the forward strand.
TTGTCGTTACCACGGTCTGCGGCCATTGAGTAACCGATCAAGTCGTTGGTTCCAATTGAGAAGAAATCAACTTCTTGGGCAAACTTATCAGCCAAAACAGCTGCAGCTGGCACTTCAATCATAATTCCCAACTTGATATCATCGGCTACTGGTACACCAGCTTCCTGCAACTTCGCCTTCTCTTCATTGAAGATATCACGAGCCGCACGGTATTCTGGCAACGTTGCCACCATTGGGAACATAATCCACAAGTCACCGTAAACAGAAGCACGTAACAAGGCACGCAACTGAGTACGGAAAATGTCATCACGGTCCAATGAAATACGGATGGCACGGTAACCTAAGAATGGGTTTTCCTCTTCAGGTAGTGGCAAGTAAGGCAAGTACTTATCACCCCCAATGTCCATCGTACGGACCGTGACAGGCTTACCGTCCATGCCCTCAAGGACCTTCTTGTAGGCTTCGAATTGCTCATCTTCAGTTGGCAATTCCTTTGAATCCATGTACAAGAATTCGGTACGGTACAAACCAATTCCTTCTGAACCGTTGTCCACAACACCAGTCAAGTCCTTTGGCGTACCAATATTGGCACCCACCAAGAACTCCTTACCATCAGCTGAAATAGACTTTTCGTTCTTCAACGTTGCCCATTCTGCCTTTTGCGCAGCGTATTTTTCACCCTTGGCACTGTATTCTGTAACTTGTTCGTCTGAAGGGTCAACGATTGCAACGCCGTCAAGTCCATCCAAGATGACCATGTCACCTTCTTGAATTTCGTCCGTCGCAACTTGTGATCCAACAATTGCTGGAATTTCCAACGTACGCGCCATGATAGCGGCGTGCGCTGTACGACCACCAACGTTAGTGATGAATCCCTTAACGTATTGACGGTCAAGCTGGGCTGTATCTGAAGGCGTCATGTCCTTCGCAACAATCACAACTTCTTCCTTTATCAAGGCTGGGTTTGGCAATTCCTTACCCAACAAGTGACTTAGCACACGCTTTGTCACGTCTCGAATGTCGGCGGCACGTTCAGCCATGTATGGATTGTCATCGGCCATTGCCTCAAACATACCAATATACATGTCTGTCGTTTCCTTCAACGCAGCTTCAGCGTTAACTGAGTCGCTGTCGATTTTAGCAGAAATGCCCCCCAAAAGCTCAGGGTCTTCAAGCACCATAATGTGTGCTGTAAACACTTCAGCTTCTTCAGCCCCCATTGAAGTTGCTGCCTTGTCTCGAATTTGTTCCAAATCTGTCTTAGATGCTAAAAAGGCCGCTGCTACGCGGTCCTTCTCAGCTTGAACATCGTCTACTGTACGAGTATCAAAAGACAAATCAGGATCAACGAGCTTATATGCTTTTGCGATTGCAACACCGTTTGATGCTGCAATACCCTTAATTTCTTTTGCCATCGCCGTCTTATCCCTCAAAGTAAATGTTCAAATAAATTTTTAACTAAAAATTAGTCAGTCAAACCTTCTGCTGACATCGTCTCTGCAATCGCAGCCAATGCTTCAGCTTCGTCATCACCTTCTGCTGAAATCTTAACATCGGCGTTTTGACCAACACCCAATGACATAACGCCCATGATTGACTTCAAGTTAACGTCCTTACCTTGGTATGACAACGTTACGTTTGATGAGAACTTTGAAGCTGCTTGTACCAACAAAGTTGCTGGACGTGCGTGGATACCAGTTTCGGCTACAATGTGAAATTCGCGTGATTCCATGGTGATAATCTCCTCTAGATTAAAAAATATCTATCTTTGTATAATTTTTGACTTGGCTAAATGAGATACGCTTTCGAAATCTTTCTAACCAACTCTATGTCGTTAATTCTAGCAGGTATGAAGCATTTGCGCAAGCGCTTACATTACCTTTTCATTAGGCTTTTGTGAACTTTTTGTGAATAAGTGGAAGCGACGATGATTCTACTCGGCCTTATTCTTCGCCGTATATGTGACAACCCCGCCACGTGCGGCAACGCCACGAATCGCGTTCTGATAAGGGTAATTACGCCAAACTTCGTAAAACGCCTTGAAGTCCTTTGCTTCCAAAACGAACTCTTCTAATTCGCCAGATCGTAATTGCTCAAGCATTTCTTCATAGTCCATAACTGACCCCTCCTGTAATAATTAACTGTTACTATTTTAACAAACTTTCATGAAAACCGGTGCATTTTTAAAGAATAAAAAAAGAACGTGTTTGTTTCAAAAACGCACACGTTCATTACTTTTCATAAGACTTTAGAATTCAAGCAACAGACTTCCGTATGTAAATCCGGCACCGAATCCCGTTAACAGAACTCGCTTACCCGTCAAATCAGTTTTCTTGTTCAGCTCATCCAAACCAATACCAATTCCGGCTGATGACGTGTTTCCATACTTTGTAATATTCGTGGCAAACTTGTCCATTGGTTGGTCAATCGCCTCAGCAATCGCCTCAATAATGCGCAAGTTGGCTTGGTGTGTAATAAAGTAATCAACGTCATTTGGCGTCAAATCACGATCACCCAAGAACTTTACAATGTGATCTGGAATCAAGCGCACAACTTCTTCAAAGACTTGACGACCTTCTTGGTGGAAGGCATCCGTCTTTGGGTAGTTTTCGGCAGAAATTTCAGTCAACGGTTGGATACGACCAGAGTGAACAACTTCTGCATCCCCAATGGTGTGCATTTCCTCACCCTTCACAATACCACCTTCTTCATCAGCAACCAGCACCATTGCAGCGGCACCATCACCGAAGAAGACAGTTGATGTACGATCTGTAAAGTCCATCATCTTCGAATTAACTTCTGCTGAAATAACCAATGCGTTCTTGTAAACACCTGAACGGATAAACTTGTCTGCAGTACTCATACCAAAGACAAATCCTGAGCACGCAGTAGAAATATCGTATGCCCACGCCCCTTCAGCTTTCAGGTTACGCTGTACGAGCGCAGCCGTTGAAGGTGCTAATCCGTCCGGCGTAAACGTCGTCACAATGATTAGTTCAATATCTTCTGGCTTAAGGTCAGTTTGTGCAAGCGCCATGCGAGCTGCTTGTGTGGCCAAATCAGACGTATTCTCACCTTGCAATGAAATACGTCGCTCCTTAATACCAGTGTGTGCTTGAATCCACGCGTCGTTCGTATCCATGATTGCCGCCAAGTCATCGTTCGTAATGATATCACTTGGAACGTAGTGAGCTGAGGCAATAATCTTAGTTCCTTGCGTCATATGTGGACCCCTTTCTTTCGTATCAGCAAAAATGCTCTTATTCATTTTACGCTATGTTACTGAATTTTGGTAACGAATTAGGTAAATAAAAAGGAACTTGCAGAAACAAGTTCCTTAATTGTTATTCAGTTACTTCAGATGCTGCCATCTTAAAGTTTTCATTGTAAGAAAAGGCGTTCTGTCCGGCAATTGCGGCATCCCCAACTGCAGTGGTAATTTGACGCAATTCCTTGTCACGAACGTCACCGATGGCAAAGATACCAGGCGCTGACGTTTCCATGCGATCATTCGTGTTAATCCAGCCATTAGCATCTGTAATGCCCAACGCTTGAACAGGTTCTGAAACAGGCGTCAATCCGACATAAATGAATACTCCGGCTGCCGCAATTTCAGAAACTTCATCAGTTTGGTTATTCCGCACACGGACACCAGTGACCTTCTTGTCATCGCCAAGGATTTCTTCAACTTCCGTGTTCCAAATGAAGTCGATTTTCTCATTTGCAAAAGCGCGGTCTTGCAAAATCTTTTGGGCACGCAACTTGTCACGACGGTGAACAATGGTTACCTTGTCAGCCAAGCCTGCCAAGTACGTTGCTTCTTCAACAGCAGAATCACCACCACCGACAACGATTACGTGTTGTCCACGGAAGAAGGCCCCATCACAGACGGCACAGTATGACACCCCACGACCAGTGTACTGATCTTCGCCAGGTACTGCTAGCTTAACGTTGGCTGCTCCAGTCGCAACAATCACTGTGTTGGCCGTATAGTCGTCCATGTCCGTTACAACATGCCAAGTCCCATCATTTTGCGCCTCAACATGCAAGACCGATCCGAAGGCGTACTCAGCACCAAATTTTGTTGACGATGCGTACATTTTTTCTGCCAACTCGGGTCCAAGAATAGACTCGAACCCTGGATAGTTTTCAACTTCAGCGGTGTTATTCATCTGTCCACCGTAAATGCCGCGATCAATCATCAAAACTGACATATTCGCCCGCGATGCGTATGTTGCTGCGGTCATCCCACCAGGGCCGGCCCCGAGAATTATTGTGTCATAATGTTGTGCCATTTTAACTTCCCCCTTCGTTTAGAATCGCTATGTTCGGATTCTCATAAATCTTTAAGATTACAAGACCTATTCTACCGGTTCTGATGTCAAATGAAAAGGGGCCACTTACAAAAATAAAGCACAACCCATTATTATGCGTCATGCTTTATCACTTACTATTACTGCCAGTTATCTTTCATCTTGTCAATTTCCGCAAAGAGCTGATCATCTTCAGCTGCCAGGCGTTCTGATTCCTCAACCGAGGCCTCCTTGCGACGTCGCCACAGCATGAAGAACAAACCGCCCAAACCTGCCAACAACGTTGAAAGGACTGACGCTACTACTGGCAACTGATTTGCAGACGTATCAAACTGTGTATCTCGCAAATGCGTTGTTGCCTCATCGGTGGCATTCACCGTACCAGCTTGTACTGTCGCCCCTGTATCAAGTCCGTTGGCGGTGCTACCGTTAGCCGCTGTCGCAGCCACATTTGATGTTGCTGATGCCATGTACGCTGCTTGGGCTTGGGCCACGTTATTTGCTGTCGCCGCTGATGGCGCCCCTGCTAGGAAACGTGTTACTTGACTTGCTTGTGGCGCTGAAGGGACATTCGTTGCACCCCCGGCAACCGTCGTTAACCCATTTGCTAGATTAGTCGTATTGCGTAACGTCGTCGCAGCTAACACTTGATTTGGTTGTAATGTCGTCACCTGGTCAGTTACGGTTGTTGAATTGGCAACTAGCGAGTCTGCACCATCTGCTGTCGCACTAGCCACGGCTGACGTTGTGCCAGTCACACTAGCTGATGACGCCGCCACTGATGCAGAACTAACTGTTGATGGGCGTGCAACAGTTACATCACTAACCTTCGTTACAGATGTATCAACTGCACTTGATGAGTCTGCGCTAGCTGTCTTGTTTGATGCAGATGCACCTGAGCTGGCCTTTGTTGACGTCTCAGTAGTCACACTGATCGAAGACGTTGTTGTACTTGCTGCTGCGTCAGTCACACTCGATGAAACAGACGTATCTGACGTCACATTCGACGAGATATCAGCACTCGACGATGGCGTTACTGCGCTAACTGATGTATCTACCGCACTCGACGATACACTACTATCTGAGGCCGAACTTGAAGCCGAATCAATTGCGCTGTCAGATGATGACAATTCTGGCGCTACACTAGCTGATGGCGCTACTACGCTAGATGACGTATCAGCAGCACTCGATGACACGGGACTGTCTGAAACTTCACTTGAAACTGACACGTCTGGTGTTGCGCTAACAGTTGCATCTGACTCATCAACGGCACTTGACGACGTGGCGTCTGATGCATCAGCTGCCGATGAAGTAACGGGCGCGTCTGAGCTAACTACGTCATTCGCCATATTATCCGCATACACTGCCAAAATCTGTTGGAGCATCCCCTGCATCCAAGGGAAACCATCCTGTGCGCCAAATGCAATTGACGTTAGCGGATCATACGTAATATTGCTAGCAAGTGCGCCTGATATCATCTTGGCATACCACGTTGGATTATCTTGACGAATTTGGGCAACTTGAATGGCGAGTGCATAACTCATAATACGATTTGTCGCATTTGTGACCTGATCATCACCAAAAGGTTGACCACCACGATCACGATTACCTGTTAGATAGCTGGCAGTTTGAATTGTTTGAATCATACTTTGGGCATCCACAATCGCTTGCGTCAATTGTGCTGGCCAACCGGCTTCATTGCGTAGCTGAATGTTTGCAACTGTTTGATAGGTTGTAATAGCAGCCTGTAATCGGGCAATTTGCAACTGCTCCGTTACCGTTAAGTTGCGTGCATTATCAGTCGCAAACACCGTCGTTGGTTGCAAGACACTGGCGGTCGTTGTTACCAATGGTGAAATGGCCAAGACGGTGACACCAAGCGCTGTTAAGCCACTCGCTACCCATTGTCGATTGTTTTTATGTTCGTAATTTTTTAATGTTAATTGCGTCTTCTTAGTCATAAGAAAACACCCCTTTCCCTGTTTTGAAACCTCTCTCAGCAGTTTCGTAAACGAGTTAAAATCCCAAATTTCCTCGTTTATGTTCCAATTCTACTGCTTACAAAAAATAAAAACACGGCTTTGGTTTCGCAATTTCAAATTAACAAAAAATCTCCAGTTTCGTCAGCCAAACAGAGCTGATAAAACTGGAGATTTATGATTCGTAGAAAATATTATGCAACTACTTGATGAAGTTTTTCAATTTTGCAACCATATCGAATAATTGCTCATCTTCTTCATCGAATTCACCATCTGCCGACGCATGGGCTCCCTTACGACTGCGAACAATCTTAAAGGCAATTCCAGATGCAATCGCGATGATTGTTGACAAAATAGTTCCCAAAACTTGGGTATTGTCATTCAACGAGAATTGTGTGTCATTCAAATGACTTGTGGCATCGTTACCAGCCGTGTTCACACCGGCTTGAACTGTTGCGCCATCATCCATCGCTACGTTTTTTGCAGGTGTAGCTGCTGGTGCCTTGTTGCCGGCGCCATTTGTCGCAGTGGCCGACGTCGTGGCAGCACTGTTATTAGTTGCCACGTTTTGCGTGGCAACAGCGCTTGGTGCTGCACTAACAGCCACTGAACTTACTGCATTTGAAGCTACACTAACTGCAGATGAATTGGTTGTACTTGATGTCACGCTACCTGATGCTGTCGTTGTAGCACTTGAGACAGCCATCGTACTTGATGAAACTGACACATCAGAACTTGGCGTCGTCGTGACCCGACGAGTTACTTTACCGGCCTCGCTTGCCATAACCATTGGCATCGTAGTCAAAGTGACTGCCTTGGCACTCAGAGCAGGCGCCGTCGATTGTGAAGTTATCAAACGTGGCGCCGCAACAGCATCATCACTCACCTGATTATCGTGGTTGAATAATGTGTCGTTACTAGTTGTAGTCTGGTTTGACGTATTCACAGTTCGATCAACAGTCGCAACAGATGCTATACTGCTTGCCTGTGATGATACCGGTCCTTCAATCGCTGATGACGCAACTTCACTAGCTTGACTAGCACTAGGTATAGCTGACGCCTTGTCAGCAACACTAGCCGAAGTAGCTGGTCCAACTGCCGATGACTCCTGCACTGACAATGCGGAATCGACTGCTGATGACTCTTGTACCGACAACGCTGAGTCAACTGCTGATGACTCTTGTACCGACAACGCTGAGTCAACCGCTGATGACTCTTGTACCGACAACGCTGAGTCAACCGCTGATGACTCTTGTACCGACAACGCTGAGTCAACCGCTGATGACTCTTGTACCAACAACGCTGAATCAACTGCTGATGATTCTTGTACTGACAATGCTGAATCAACTGCTGATGACTTTGCGGCAGTATTGTCGTAGTAATCAGAACCGGCAACATTTGTTGGTTCCGCATCAACCGCTGATGACGTCACAATATCAGCCTGATCGTTGGCTTCGGCACGACTACCATTAATGATTTCTAGCAACAATGGCTTCATCCACACGAAACCGTCTTGTGCACCGGGCGCATAACTCGTCAAAACATCATAGTGAATGTCCGCAAACTTTTGGCCATTTACCACTTCAGCATACCAACCGGCATGGTGCGCGCGAATGTCCGCAACTTCAATGGCCAACGCGTAATCCTCAACGCGGTTAACTGCGTTTGTCACTTGTTGATCAGAAAAAGTCATGCCTTCAGTTTGAACACCATTCGTATGCGTGTAAGCACCCGATTGAATCGTTTGAATCATCTGCGTTGCGTTGTTATACGCTGCCGTCAAATCATCTTGCCAATTCAAGCCATCCAATGCAATTGCCCGCACAAAACTGTATGAGTCCATCACCGACTGTAATCGACTAATTTGATCAGTCTCAGTTGCTGTCAATTGCCGACTCGTCACCGTTTGAGCATACGTTGTTGATACACTAGCTAACTGCATTGTTGCCGTCGCCACAGGCGCTCCTACCACTAGAGCTACCCCAGCAACAGTCAAGCCTCGTGTTACCCAACGCTTGCCATCTTTGTACATCTTAAAACGGGTTGTACGTTCCCCGTGACCTTGTGCTCTCTCCAACACAAGCATCCACCCCTTTCTCTCGAGACGATAATTCGTGCTCCCTAATTGAAAGTTGATTAAAACTCTTCGTTACTAATAGTAAGCCAAAAACGCCGTCGTTGCACGTTTTATGACATAACTCTAATCATTTCATTGAAAAAACGACATTCTGACCGAAATATCAGTCAAAATGTCGTTTTAAAGCACAATTAAGTCCAATTAATCGGTCTTAATTACCTATTTAATTACTTCCAAGAATCTTTGATGTTCTTCACTTCATCTGACAATGCATCATCATCGCCAGCAAAATTTGCGTCCATCTTTTCTTCTTGATCCTTGCGACGCTTCCATAGGAAGAACCAGAATCCAGCCGCAGCCGCGATTAACAATGATAGCAATGACGTCAACAATGCACTATTGTCATTGTGCTTCATTTGCGAATCACGCAATGCGCGGGTGGCAGGATCAGCTGCGGAACCAGTCGCACCTTGAACTGTAGCAGTACCAGTATCTGTCTTGGCTGCCGTCTTAGTCTTGGTAGGCTGACCGTTATTAGTTGTCGTCGTACCTGACGTAGCACCGGCAACTTGCGCGGTTGTGTTACCAGTCGTCGTGTTAGTAGGTGCTGAACCCGTTGCATTCGTGCCAGTTGTCGCATTTGCCAATGGCATCACTGCGCCAGCCGTTGCATTACCAGTTGCTGATTGCGTTGGCGTTGCAACGTTTGTCGTTGACACCCCATTCAAGCTTGGCAACACAACATCACCTGCATTGTTACCGGCAATTTGACCATTCGTTACGCCAGCAACATTTGATTCGCCTGTGTAGCTACTATTTTGACCAGCCACTTGGTTACCATTGACGCCACCATTTGTTGAACCGCCATTTGACCCACCAGCAACAACACCTTGACCTTGTTCAGACTTCTGGTGACCATTTGTGTTTTGGTCACCCTTAGTACCGTTGTGGCCTTGTTTTGGATTTGACTGCCCCTTTGAACCGCCATTACCAATGCCTTGTTGACCTTATTCTGGGTTTTGGTTCTTAGTAGCACCACCCTTAGTGTTGTTATTACCACTAGTCGTGTGACCATCGCGATGACCACTCTTAGCAGTCTTAGCACGATCAACCGCATTAGCAATCGCAATCGCTGCTTGATCAACCGCATTTTGCAATGACTTTTGATCAGTTGCCTTGCTGATTTGTTCGATAGCCTTCACAACGTCTTTGTCGTTCGCAACACCCTTTGACTTAGCTTCAGCCTTAGTTGACGCTTCCGCATCATTCTTTGCCTTATTGAAATCAGCCACGCTCTTCTCGTGTGCTGCTTCTGAAGCCAATTGTGATTCTTGTGCAATCAATGAATCACGTCCTGCGTTAATCAAAGATTGTGCTGAGGCAGATGCTGCTAATGACGCTTCTTGTGACATCGCTGCTGAACGGCCCGCATCAATCATTGATTGCGCCGCTGAGTTGGCCGCCGATGATGCCAACGTTGACTCTTGTGACGCGTCCGCTGAGCGTCCTGAGTCGATCATTGACTTTGCACTAGCAGATGATGCCAGTGACGCTTCTTGTGACGCATCTGCTGAACGACCTGACGCAATCATTGATTGCGCCGCTGAGTTGACCGCTGATGATGCCAACGTTGACTCCTGTGACGCGTCCGCTGAGCGTCCTGATTCGATCATTGACTTTGCACTAGCAGATGATGCTAGTGACGCTTCTTGTGATGCATCTGCCGAACGGCCTGACGTAATCATTGATTGCGCCGCTGAGTTTGCGGCCGATGAGGCCAACGTTGACTCCTGTGCAGCATCAGCTGAACGGCCTGACGCAATCATCGATTGCGTTGCTGAATTCTCAGCTGCTGATGACGCCAATGATGCCTCTTGTGACGCATCTGCCGAACGGCCTGACGTAATCATTGATTCTGCTGCAGCTGATGATGCTAGCGATGCTTCTTGTGATGCATCCGCCGAACGACCCGCATCAATCATTGATTGCGCTGCTGAATTCTCTGCTGCTGACGACGCCAGTGATGCTTCTTGTGATGCATCTGCTGAGTGTCCAGATTCAATCATCGATTCTGCTGCAGCTGATGATGCTAGTGATGCCTCTTGCGATGCATCTGCTGAACGGCCTGACGCAATCATTGATTGCGCTGCTGAACTCTCTGCTTGACTAGCAATTTGAGATTGAACCAACGAATTAGCAATTGACACTGATGTTGATGCTGAAATTGACGCAGACTCTGAAGCCGCAACTGAATTAGCAATTGACGTTGCAATTGAATTTGATGTTGCAACAGATTGGCTGACCAAGTTACTCTCATATGAGTTAACAATGCTATTAACGTCTGAAACGTTAGCTGCACTATCAATACCTGAAGTTGCATTTGCCACGTCGGCTGCTAGGTCGCTATCTGATACCTTACCCGAATTAGCACCTGCATCAACATTAATTTGACTCAACGCTGAATCCTTAGCTGCTGACGTCGCCAAAGATTGGGCCATTGAGCCGTACGATGAACGTCCTTGATCCATTAAGTTACTTGCAAAAAAGCTATTAGCATCTGATACAACGGCCGTTTGATTTGCTGCTGTTGAACCAGCTGGTAAATCAATTGGCTTATACGCGTTAATTGCATCAATCATCTTTTGCAACAAGTTACCTAACGTCTGTAACTCCAGCCCCAGGCTATCAGGGTGAGTTTGATTAGTCGCCTCAGCAACAAGCGCCTGGTAAGCTGGTTCCTTCACACTAGCTGGCACACCATCATGTGTTGCCTTGGCGTAAACTGATCGCACGTCAGACATGAACGCCCCAATTTGATCGTCCCAAGACTGCTTCGTTGCTGTTTTCATTTGCTCAGCAATATCGTTCAATTTCTTAACCGTATCGCGAACATTAGTTGAGGATGGCTTTCCTGCTTCAGCCATGCCCTGGTTGAACAAGTCATCAACATCAGAAGAATGAATACCAATTCGTGCGGCGTCATTTTTAGCATCCACAATTTTTTGGGCAGCTTGATCAATTTGATCAGCCTTGTAATCATTAATCTTCTTTTGGAAATCATCCACTTGTTGTTGCAAGTCGTTAACTTGAATATGGATGTTATTGTAATGAGCATCAAGTGCATCATTTTCAATGGTATCCATACCGACTAAAATCTTCGTAGCCGCATCATTAATCGCCTTAAAATCGGCACTCTTCACGGAAGCCGGTACACCATCATGCGCTGCTTGATTATTAGCATCGACTGCTTGGGCAACAACTGCATGCACGGTACTATCCACATAAGCTAAGTCTGCCTGCTTCATCTTGGTAAAGAGGTCTTGCAATACCTTAACTTCATCAGCATCAGCACTCTTTGATGGTGTCGTCTCTTCTGCCACAATCTCGTTGTATACATCCTTAATCACTGAAGCTGGAATACCAAAAATACCGTGATTTTGATAGTAATTTTGAATGCGGTTTTCAAGATCCGTTAAATCCTTGCTTTGTGCTGGTGCCTTTTCACCTGCCATATCAGGCGCTTTTGTATCATCAAAGTCATTTGCATTAGTCAAATCATTGACGACACCACCAAGGGCAATGACGTGTGCTTCAACCGCCTTTGGGTCGTGTTGATTTGCAAGGTGCAAATCCTCGAACAAATCATTGTATCCCTTCGTTGCTGGGTCAACAGACTTCAGCAAGCGTAATGCTTCTTGCACAATTGAGACATAGTGCAACAACTGAGCATCAGCTGAGACAACACCAGCATAATCCCCACGACCAGCTGCATTGTGACCATCCAAAACCGCATTTCGAACGACATCATCCATAAACATAAATTGATTGAATGTCGCGTCCTTTTGCAGTTCAACTTCTTGCTTCTGCCAAGCATCATAATCAGCGTTTAGTTTCTGATTAGCCGAAACAACGTTGTTTGTGTTTGTTAAAGCAACTGAATCGCTCGATGAGCTGTCTGTTGTCTGCGCAAATGCAACGTTGTTCTTCACATTAGTTAATGTGTTTGCAACGGGGCCGCCGACCATCAACGACACTGCAAATAGTGCCAAGCCACGGGTGACCCACTGCTTACCATCCTTGTACATCTTGAAGTGTACTTTTGTTTGGTGATTGGTTTCTTTATCAACCATTCCTCTTTTTACCCACTTTCCTCTGTATAACCATACCGTTTGCGTTAAGTCTTCACTAAATTATGAAGTAACCATACCTAACATTAACAAAGAGCATGATAACACTATACTTTCGTCAGTGGAGCAATTTACTATTAAGCGGGAATTTTCAGTCCCGTAGTGTATATTTTGGTGAACTATTCTCAGCGGTAGTGTCTCAAAACCGGGAAATTTTAAGGTTCGTTTATCCTTGCAAATGGAAACACGTATATCCCATTAACAGATTTAACCTAAAAAACAGGACCTTCTCAAAAGGAGAAAGTCCTGTTTTAATCGTTATTTTTGTTTAGTCCAACGTTGCAGCCAAGTCCTTGATGTATTGCTTCAAGGCTTCACCTGTTTGTGGGTGGTTCAAACCATATTCGATGTTAGTCGTCAAGAAACCAATCTTTGAACCAATATCAAAACGCTTACCCTTAAATTCGTGGGCGTATACGTGTTGACGCTTGTTCAATGAATCAATGGCATCCGTCAATTGGATTTCGTTACCCTTACCAGGCTTCGTGTTCTCCAATTCTTCGAAGATCTCAGGCGTCAACAAGTAACGTCCGATGATTGCCAAGTCTGAAGGTGCATCTTCTGGCTTTGGCTTCTCAACGAATGAGTTAACTTGGTGCAAACCGTCTTCAACTTCCTTTTCAGGTGCAATCACACCGTATTCAGAAACTTGCTCGTGAGGCACCTTCATAACAGCCAACGTTGACTCTCCCGTCGTGTTGTAACGGTCAATCAATTGCTTCGTCAATGGCGTCTCGTCTGCCATCAAGTCGTCACCCAACATAACCACGAATGGCTCGTCGCCGATAAATGACTTGGCCGTCAAAACAGCATCTCCCAAACCACGTGGGTGTGATTGACGGATGAAGTACAAGTTGATGTCAGTCGTCTCTTCAACCAACTTCAACAATTCATCCTTCCCCTTTTCCTTCAAGTTGTTTTCCAACTCAGGGTTTGAATCGAAGTGATCTTCGATTGAACGCTTTGACTTTCCGTCAACGATAACGATATCTTCGATACCTGATGCCAAAGCTTCTTCGATGATAAATTGAATCGTTGGCTTATCAACGATTGGCAACATTTCCTTGGCCAAGGCCTTAGTTGCTGGCAAAAAACGAGTTCCCAAACCTGCTGCTGGGATAATAGCCTTACGTACTGGCTTCATATGAATTTACTTCCCTTCTTGTGAAACTGGACGACCCATCAATTCATTGATGGCATCCTTGATATCTTGACCTTCGTACAAGACGCGATAAATTGTAGATGTAATTGGCATTTCAACGTGCTTCTTCAAGGCGAGCTCATGCGCAACCTTGGTTGTTGAAATACCTTCGATGACCATCCCCATATTTTCGACGATGTCATCAAGTTTCTTACCTTCACCCAATTGCACACCCGCACGATAATTACGTGAGTGCACTGACGTGGCAGTAACAAACAAATCACCAACACCTGACAAGCCCATGAACGTAATTGGGTTCGCACCAAACGCTTGACCCAAACGGCTAATTTCAGCCAATCCACGAGTGAACAATCCTGCCTTGGCGTTTGCATCAAATCCCAGGCTCTCAAGGGCCCCTGCACCAATAGCAATCACGTTCTTGAGAGCCGCCCCAAACTCGGCTCCAATCAAATCAGTGTTCGTGTATACACGGAAGACATTATTAGTAAAAGCTGCTTGCACACGTTCGGCAGTGGCCAAATCTTCGCTAACAGCTGATACCAAAGTTGGGTCATGCTTGATAACCCCTTCAGCGTGTGATGGACCAGAAATAATTCCAAGTCCCAAACGTTGCGTCGCTGGTACCTCTTCAGCAAGCATCTCTGATGCGCGCTTGTAAGTACCAGGCTCCAATCCCTTTGTTGCGGCAATCAACACAATCTGTTGATCCAACTCTGCCAAGACTTCAGACAAGTGCTTTGATACCTCACGTGTGGCCTTCGTTGGCACGACGCTCAACACGATGGTTGCATCACGCACAGCCTCAGTCATATCTGCAGTGGCAACGACACCCTCGTCGAGTGGGTTATCACCAAGATACTTGCTGTTGCGGTGTTGCTCATTAATCTCAACTACTTGTTCAGGCTTGTACGTCCATAGGCGCACGTCATGCCCGTTCTCGGCAGCAACATTTGCAAGGGCCGTTCCCCATGAACCGGCGCCAAGCACTGCAATCACTTCATTGCTCACAATGTTCCTCCTTGTTGTTAGTGCTGGTCTGACGCCAAAACTAACACAGTAATAATACCATAAACCATTAATTTGAAAATGCTTTAAAGTGAAAAACCCCGTCACAACGGGGTTTTCTTAAGAATTTCGCTTAATTTTCCGAATTTTCGGCAATTAAACGATTTAAATTATCATTAAATGTTTCTGTGGCATCGAAGCCCATCTTCTTAGCACGGAAATTCTTAGCCGCCGTTTCAATCAAAACAGCCAAGTTACGACCAGTTTGAACTGGCAACACAAAGCGCGGCAAATCGACACCTTGGATGCGAATGTTCTCTTCGCCGTTACCAAGACGGTCAACCTTTTGATCATCTGTCCACTTAGCCAAGTGCAGGTTGAAGGCAATCGTTGCGTGCGAGCGCACCGCACCAGCCCCAAACAAGTTCATGACATCAATAATTCCCACACCACGCAGTTCCATCAAATTACGCAAAATAGCAGGTGGCTCACCAACAAGGCGTTCCTCATCTTGCGCGTACACGTCAACACGATCGTCCGCAATTAAACGGTGACCACGTTGCACCAATTCTAGCGCGGTTTCAGACTTACCAACTCCTGAATCACCAGTAATCAGCACACCAAGTCCAAAGATATCAACCAGAACACCGTGAACAGATTGGCGTTCTGCCAAACCGCCACTTAAGAAGTAAGTCATATTCGACAAAATTCGTGATGATGTCAAATCCGTTGCCAATACTGGAATCTTTGCTTCTATTGCAGCTTGCATAAACTCTTCTGGCAATTGACGTCCGGTTGAAACGACAAAAGCTGGTGTATTGGGTTGCATCATCTTGCGTGCAACCATCAATAACTCATCGTGGTTCATACGGTGGGCAAATGACGTTTCCGTAATTCCCATCAATTGCACGCGTTCTGGTGCATAGTAATTGAAGTACCCGGTCATTTCCAACCCAGGCCTTGAAATATCTGCCGTTGTAATTTCGCGATCCAGATACTCCTCACCAGCCACCAAGTTTACGTGCGTGCTGGCCAGCAAATCTTTAACTGTAATCTTCTTTGCCATATCCGTTGTCTTCCTTATTTTTCAGCGTCGTCTTTACGACTAAAGTAACTTGAGATAATCAAATTAACAATCGACATCACCACTGCAATGAAGACTGCCCAGCCAAAACTAGCAAAGCGGAACCCATCTCCAATAATCTGTGAGGCGAGCCACAATACTACCCCATTCACGATTAACCCAAACAAGCCAAAAGTTAAAATAGTAAATGGCAGCGCCAATATTTGGAGCACAGGCTTCACTAATGCATTTAACACACCTAAGATTAATGCTGCTAAGATAGCTGTCACAAAGTTACTAATGTAAAGACCTTGGTGGAACAATCCCGCCAAAGCAAGCAACATCACCGTGTTGATCAGTAATCGTTGCCAAAACGAGAAACGACGAAAAGTAACTGTTTTCATATTCATCCCCCAGGTTTTAATACTTTCATTATAGCAAACCATATCGCAACATGTTATGAAGAAACAATAAAACGCCATTTGCATCACACAAATGGCGTTTTTTCAAACTACTGTTGTTTTGGTGTAAACAGATTATCAAATGGTGATTGTCCGTTATTAGCCACCTGTGTCAAAAACATTTTTACCGCTTGTTGCGTTGTTAAACCATTGCGACGAAATACCTCATCGGCTGCATTACGAATTTCTTCTTCAATACGAATTTGAATTAGCTTCTCCATGGTCATATCCCCCAATCGCATGTAACTTACATACATATTTTAGCGCATAAAACTACATATGACCTTAAATTGGCTATTTTCAGGACACAATTGGATGCAAAAAACGCCGGCCCGAAGACCGACGTTTTCCGCTTGGCAATGCTAGAATTGACATGCTCTAGCTCATGTGGTGGTTGCCCACCAGTCAACGTACACCAACGGTCGAAACCGAAGTTAGTCATGTGCAGAGAAGCGAGTTCCACAACTCCCTATCTCATCCTCCAGCAATGCGGCTGTTATATGAGGACCGTTTACAAAGATCAGAACATGATCTTCTCGACTCATCGCATAACAATAAGTATACACACTCTGCTAACCATGTGCAAGTAAAAGAAATTCGGACACGCAATGACAAACTTTCACAACATTTTAGGCTATAATGCAAATGAAATCACAAAAACCAATCACTCTTTAATCTCATAAATATCTCACGGTAAACGCTTACATTATTGTATCATTAGGTATATAATAAAATACATCAAAGGAACACATACATATGTGCTTCCTAAGGATTACAAAAGGATGGTACAGAACCATGGCAGAAGATAAGATTGCATACAAGAACATTTTGGCGCCCGTTGACGGTTCAAAGATTTCAACGGTGTTAGTTGAGAAGGCAGCTGCGGTTGCAGTTCGTAACAACACGACGTTGGATTTGTTGTACGTCATCGATACAAACTCATTGTCAGGCTTGGCCGGCATGTCAATTTCTGGTGATGTGGTTTACCAATTGGTACAAGACGCCGAAGAAAAGTTGGCTAAGTACCAAGAACTTGCTCACAACGAAGGCGCTAAGGATGTTAACATCCACGTCCGTTTTGGTTCACCAAAGACGGTTATCGCCCGCGACTTCCCTGCTGACCACGGTAACGAATTGATCATGCTTGGTAAGTCAGGCTTGAACACGTTGGAGCGTTTGTTGGTTGGTTCAGTTGCCTCATTCGTTGTTCAAAACGCCAAGTCAGACGTTTTGATTGTTCAATAGTTAAAAGAACAAGAAAGACGTCGACCAAACTCGCAGGTTGATGTCTTTCTTTTTTTGGACACAGAACCATCTAGCCCTTTTCTATAACTAGTGGTATTATAATATCCATCAACGTTTTATTAAAATGTTATTAGAGTAATTTTTAATTTCTCATTATTCGATAAAGTCGAGGATCCATCTATGAAGATTATCGGTAACACGTTGGAGACGATTCACAAGTTTCGTCACGAGAATGTTAGTCAGCGTCTAGTGTCAGATCCATTTTTGGCAACTAAAGCTGCATTGGGTGCGAATCGGAACATTAAATTGCAACTCTTGTACTTGGACACAAACGACACCTTCTACTTGGTAGAAAACACCTCATCAATTGCACGTTCATTGCAATATAATGATGGTGCCGTGATTGTAAGTGAATGGTCAACGGTTGATTTTATCGCTTTGATGCAAAGCTATGATAAGCCCGGCTTTGATAACTATTTCCAACTTTTGGTCAACAACACCGCTGCTGCGCGTGATGCCCAAACGGAAAGTGCTGGTTAACGTAAAAATGCCATGTCTCAACTTCGAGGCATGGCATTTTTTATGAATGAGTTACTTTGCTTCCTTCACAACATCGATTGATGTGACCTTAACCGGATCAACTGGCTTTGACTTTTCGCCTGAGCCATTGTCCTTTACCTTCTGGTCAGCAATCTCATCAACAACCTTCATCCCAGAAATAACTTGGCCAAAGACCGTATAAGATCCGTCCAATGATGGATTTCCACCCTTCTTGTAGGCTTGGAAGATTTTTTCTGGATAATCAGATTGGCTAATCTTGCTTGTTTGATCATCGTTGTTTTGGTTAATGAAGAATTGTGAGCCGTTGGTATCAGCGCCGGCGTTGGCCATTGATAGGGCCCCGCGAATGTTGAATAGTGACTTACTAATTTCGTTCTTGAAACCATTACCACTATCAATCTTCTTATTCTTGCCCTTCCAAATTGACTCACCACCTTGGCCAGTTCCCTTTGGATCACCACCTTGAATCATAAAGTCCTTTACAACCCGGTGGAACGTTGTGTTGTTATAGTAGCCCTTTTTAGCGTGTGTAATGAAATTCTTAACTGCCAATGGTGCATACTTGTTGAACAACTTAATCTTAATGTTCCCCTTTGACGTATGCATCACCACTTCACTTTCGTTCTTGGCAACCTTTGTAGAAAGTTGTGGTGTTGGTACATTTGGTTGTTGTGCGGACTTCATGGCAAAGCCAACACCCCCAGCAACCAAGATGACAGCCACAACGGCAATAATAATTTCTGGTTTAATCTTTTTCATGGATTAAAAACTCCCACCTGTCGTTATTCTGCTAAGACGCAGTACAGCTAATTATACGTTGCTTAGCTTTAGAAAAACATCAAATTTCAACAATCCATAAATATTTGTAAACCTGCTCGATAATTTTTTCGTCATCACAGTCGGGTCTTTAATATGTATCCGGACAGGGAAAGGCCCGGGTTTTAGAAACAAGAAAATTCGAGAGAGAACTTGCATCTAAAAGTAGGAAAATTTAGCTTAAAACGTGAGTAGCCGCATAATTTTACCTATCAGGAGTATTGATAATATCCCTCCTAATTCGTTAGTTTACCAGCGTTGAGTCGTTTCGCATAAAAATTCCCGTATTATTATGCCACATTCACTTATCAGAAATGTCCCAAACTATTTTCCGGACATAGAAAAAACGCTACTGAACTTCGTGTCCAGTAGCGTTTTTTGATTAACGATTAGTCATCTTGAATTCCAAGAAGTAATCGTTGTATTGACCAACCCAGTATGGGCCAAGATCTTGATACACTTCCAAGTGTGACAAAGTCTTTTCGGCTGGGTACCATTGCTTATCGTCACGAATTGACTTTGGCAACAGCGCCTTACCGGCCTTATTTGGCGTGGCATAGCCAACGTACTCAGCATTCTTTGCTGCGTTCTCTGGTTGGCTCATAAAGTTCAAGAAAGCGTATGCAGCTGGCTTATTTTTAACCGTCTTTGGCATCACAATGTTATCGAACCAGAGGTTACCACCATCTGACGGTACCACGTAATGCAAGTGGCTATTTTCAGCAATCATTTCTGCTGCATCCCCTGAGTAATCCACCGCCAAGGCAGCCTCATCTTGGGCCATGTACATCTTGATTTCATCGGCGACAATCGCCTTCACGTTTGGCATCAAAGTGTCCAACTTTCCCTTCGCTGCGGCCAATTCAGGAATACTCTTGGTATTAACCGACTCGCCACTTGAAGCAAGCGTCATCCCCATGATGTCACGTGATGAATCAATCAACATGATTGAATTCTTGTACTTCGGGTTCCATAAGTCGTTCCATGTCTTAATGTCGCCCGCCTTAACATATTTGTCGTTATAAACAATTCCCAACGTACCCCAGAAATAAGGTACTGAGTATTGATTGCCACGATCAAATGGTTGGTTCATGAAGCGCTTATCATAATTGTTCAAGCCTGTTAACTTACTGTGATCAAGCTTAACCAACATATGGGCCTTCTTCATTTTTTGAATCATGTAGTCAGATGGCACCGCTAAATCATAGTGCGTCCCACCTTGTTTAATCTTTGTATACATCGCTTCGTTTGAGTCAAATGTCTCATAGTCCACTTTGTACCCAGTTTCCTTCTGGAACTTCTTAATCAATGACGGATCAACGTAGTCACCCCAGTTGTAAATCGTCAAAGTCTTATTTGAACCAGTCTTCAATCCTGACTCCGCCGACTTTTGTAGCGCAACGTTAATGCCGAACAACAAAGCGACAACGGCCAGGATAATCCCAGTTAACCATGCTAATCTATTCATTATTGATGCACCACCATTCCTGCTGCGCCACCACGCTTCTTCTTACTTGATTTCACACTGTAGTTAGAAATGAAGTAGTAAACAATGACCAACAGCAATGATAACAAGAACATCAATGCTGATAGCGCGTTAATTGACAAATCGATTCCTTGACGGGCACGTGAGTAAATTTCAACTGACAACGTTGAGAAACCATTACCTGTCACGAAGAACGTCACTGCGAAATCATCAAGTGAGTACGTAATCGCCATAAAGAAGCCAGCCAAAATACCAGGCCAAGCATATGGCAACACCACACGTGACAACACTTGATAGTTTGAGGCACCCAAGTCGCGGGCCGCATCAATCAAGGCTGGGTTCATTTCATTCAAACGAGGCAAAACCATCAACACAACAATTGGAATTGAGAAGGCAATGTGTGATAAGACCACTGACCCAAAGCCCAAGCTCATGCCGATCATCGTGAAGAAAATCAAGAAGCTAGCACCAATGATAACATCTGGTGATACCATCAACACATTATTCAAAAACAACAACAGATTCTTTGTCCCCCGGTGCTTTGTATTGTAGATACCCAAAGCGCCGAAGGTTCCAATCAGCGTTGCAATCACTGATGAAAGTAAGGCCACGATAAACGTGTTAACCAAAATTTCCATCAATCGTGAATCCGCAAACATGTCCTGGTAATGACGCAATGAGAAGCCGGCAAAGCCATTCATGTAGTCACCTTTATTGAATGAGTAGAAAATCAAATAAAAGATGGGCGCATACATCAAGATGAACACGAAGACCAAGTAAATGTACGACCACTTCTTTGGCTTATTATCCACGACGGCGACCTCCCTTCTTCTTACGATCACGCGTGAAGAACATCGTTGCAGCCATCGCGATAATCAAAATAACGCCGATGGTTGATCCCATTCCCCAGTTTTGCGTCACCAAGAAGTGTTCCTCGATAGCAGTTCCCAAGGTAATGACACGATTTCCACCAATCAAACGCGTAATCATGAACAATGACAACGTTGGAATAAAGACGGCTTGAATACCAGCTTTAACACCACTCATTGACATTGGAATGATAACCTTGGTTAAGGTTTGCCAAGGCGTTGCCCCCAAATCACGGGCTGCGTTAATCAAACTGCGATCCAACTCGACCAATGAATTAAAGATCGGCATAATCATAAATGGAATTTCAATGTACGCCGCCACAATCATAAATGATGTGTCCGTAAACATAATTTGGTGTGGGCCGATGCCGATGAATGACAAAAAGTTATTCACGGTTCCTGTCTTAGAAAACAGACCGATGAACGCATACGCCTTCAGCAACAAGTTCACCCAAGTTGGCAAAATGACCAACAACAACCAGAATTGGGCATTCTTTAAACGACTCATAATATAAGCCATTGGATAACTAATCAATAATGTAATCAACGTCACGATAAAGGCGAAGAACACAGAATTAAATGTCATCCGTAGATACGTTCCTGAGCTAAAATAGGTCGCATAGTTGTCGAGCGTAAAGTGGCCGTAAATGTTGCCAAATGATTGCACAACCAACAGCACAACTGGTGCAACGACAAAGAGAACGAGCCACAAAATGTACGGAACGGTGTAGCTGACAGTTCTCTTATTGTTCATCAGCGCCCTCCTCTTCAGAATCGTCGTACTGCTCCAGACGAGCATCGAAATCTTCTTCTGATTCATTCAAACGCATGATGTGGATATCTTCAGGGTCAAAGTACAATCCACGTCGCTCACCAATAACAGCCGGGTTAGTGGCTTGGACTTGCCATTCGTTTTGATCATCATCGTGCGCGGTAATTTCGTAGTAATCCCCACGGAATGATTGGTCATCAATCGTCACAACGAGCTTACCATCTTCTTCAGCGACCAAATCCAAGTCTTCCGGACGCAAAACGACTTCAACTTGTTCGTTTGGACGCATACCACCGTCGACGTTTTCAAATTCCTTACCGGCAAATGCCACCAAATAGTCTTCACGCATCACACCAGGTACAATATTTGATTCGCCGATAAAGTCGGCAACGAAATGATTAATCGGCTCGTCGTAAATATCAACCGGCGTACCGTTCTGAACGATTTCACCTTCGTTCGTGACGAAAATCCAGTCTGACATTGCCAACGCTTCTTCCTGATCGTGGGTCACGAAGATAAACGTGATACCCAAACGCTTTTGAATCTCGCGCAATTCGTATTGCATATCCTTACGCAACTTGTAGTCCAAGGCTGACAATGGTTCGTCGAGCAACAACACTTCAGGGTCGTTAGCCAATGCTCGCGCAATTGCCACACGTTGTTGTTGTCCACCAGACAATTCAGAGATTTCACGGTCCTCATAGCCACCCAACTTGACGAGTTCAAGCATTTCAGCGACCTTGGCCTTAATTTCATTCTTCGGTTTACCCTTAATCGACATTCCGAAGGCAACGTTCTCAAAAACATTCATGTTTGGGAACAATGCATAGTTCTGGAAAACCGTGTTAACACGGCGCTTTTCAGCTGGAACGTCATTAATGCGTTCCCCTTCAAACAGGATGTCACCTGATGAGGCTTCCAAAAATCCAGCAATCAAACGTAAAATCGTTGTCTTACCTGATCCAGAAGGCCCCAACAAGGTATAGAACTTTCCTGCTTCGATTTCTAAATCGACAGACTTCAATACGACTGTATCATCATATTGCTTAGCCACGTGCTTAAATTCAATAATGGGTTGTGCCAATTACTGAGTACCACCTTTCTTTACATAACCTTTATTTTACCAAAAATAAGCAATTTTGTATGTTACGGTACATAACAAAACACACGCTCCGACAACTCGAAGCGTGTGTTTTTTACTATTCTTCCCACAATGGTCGTAGGATTTTTTGATAGGCATCACTGAACTTACGGTCACCGGCTAGCACAACAAAATCACTTAGATGCTCTTGTAAATCTCGTCGCGCATGAGGTTGATTATGCAAAATAGCCGCGTAAATATCAAATAAGCGTTGCTGACCACGGCCAAACACCATCACATCAGCTGGATCAGTATCGGGTACCTGCGCTACCTGCAACAAGGTTTCTGCTAACTCTCGCTTACCAAGCAAGATAGCCCGTAATAATGGCCATTCGAAAATATCAAGCACCGTATTGCGGTTGATATAACGTTGATCAACTTTCCGCATCGCTCGATTCAACAATTGTGCCCACATTTGAATTCCTGCCGGATTTTCAATGTGTAGCATGGCATACCGTGCCACACGAAACTCAGCGTACGTCCAGGTTTCCATCGCCATCAATTCATCACTGATTGTCTTACTTAATTCAGCAGCCGCTGGACTTTGTAACCAATTCTGGTGCACAAATAATCCATCCAAGGCCTTAAATTCGAAGTATGCCTCCAAATCCTTGCGTTGGTGATCCGTCTCGTATTTTAACTGCATTGACCTTGCAAGCGCATCATAGCCAAGCGGTTGCATGTGCTGCCAACTATATTGATACCAAGTCGAGTTGGTGACATTAATCAAACGGCGTCGCAAAACAACGTCGATGTCGCTTGGCATCAGGTCTAATAGATGCATTAATTTCAATAATTCTTCTAGTTGCAGATAACCATTCTCATTGTAAGCCTTATATAGCTTGTAAGTCGAAACACCCGCGTCAACCACCATCCCAGGCGTCACATGCTTTTGCTTGATAATCCAGCGGAACACGTCACCGTAGTGATTAAACATTTCTTCTGGTGGTAACGTTGAAAACTTCGGTAGTTGCACATGTTCATTCGGCTTTACCCAAAACTTTGACGCACCAACTTGGAATTCGGTCCACAACGCGCTCAAATCAAGGCTCATTAAGCGCGTCTTCATCACTGCGATTTGATGTGTCTTGGCGCTTAAAAGCAATGTTGTCATTCGGTTAGTCGTCGTAAACGTCACCCCATCAGTGGTTGTCTTTAGCAATTGCATGACTTGCTGCAGTAACCGTAGTTCCATATATTGTGGTTCTGTATACTGATTTAGGATTGTTTCAATCACAAACATCGTACTACTGTAGCTACGATTTTCCGGTTGTAAGAGCAATTTATCAACTGCAGCCATGTGAATCGACAAGACCAAATCATAAATATCACTATTCAAAAAATTCTGAAAATTAGCCATGCCAGCAGCGTAACGAACATACAATAATTTGAACTTATCAGCTGAGACGGCCGGTGCGATTAATGCGAAGCCAACCAAGTCAATAAGTGTGAAAGCCTCCAAGGTTACTAAACGCTGAAAAATAGCCTCATCTTGTTCTGGGTTGATATTATCTTCACGCAATGCTAGTGCATAAGCAAAAATCAACCGTCGAAAATCGGTATCCTGGTCATCCGATCCGTTCGCGCGATTAACCAATTCCGCAATATCCGTTGTTAACAACCAATGTAACGTAATATCCTGTAGGCTTGCTTTATTAGTCAACTGACCCAATTCTGCGAATGATAAGGTCAGCGCGTCCATAATCGTCATAATGTCAAACATCGGCATATCAATTTCACCATCGATAAACCGATAATAGCGGGACTTACTAATGCCCAAATCTGCTATTTGTGCTAAAGAGATATGTTTCTCTCGCCTCACATCATTGATCACTTGACCAATCGTCTTTAACATAGCAAAACTCTCCTCTAAACTCTGCGACTCTCAAAAAAAGCGGTTCAAAACACTCCTGTTTCAAACCGACTCACGGGGATGTTGCTAGCCCAATTCCTATTAGTAGTGAGAATTGAGGTAAATCGGACTAACAACAACTTTGATTATAACAATACGACTGTTTTGTCCTGATTAATTCCCGTTTATTAATAGGTGACGCTTACTATTTAAGCAGATTGTCGAAAAAAAGGCCACGAAATCGGACTGGAACCAAACAAAAAAGGATGAAGATAACTCGAAAGAATTATCTTCATCCTTAATTTTTCAACTCAATTAGTAAGTGAGTCGCTGGTAATTAAAATTACTCAGCGTCCGAACCCTTACCGTACTTTGAGATGATGTCTTCTTGAACGTTCTTAGGAACAGCTTCGTAGTGGTCAAAGGCCATTTGGAAAGTTCCACGTCCTTGCGTAGCTGAACGCAAAGTCGTTGCATATCCGAACATTTCTGAAAGAGGAACCTTAGCGTGGATCATCATTGAGTTTCCACGTTGCTCTTGTCCTTCCAACATACCACGACGGGCAGAAACGTGACCCATTGCATCACCCAAGTTATCCTCAGGAACAACGATGTCAACCTTCATGATTGGCTCCAAGATAACGGCACCAGCAGTCTTTGCAGCTTCCTTCAAAGCCAATGATGCAGCAATCTTAAAGGCAGCTTCTGATGAGTCGACATCGTGGTATGAACCATCGTACAACTTAGCCTTCAAGTCAACCAATGGGAATCCAGCCAAAGGACCATTGTTCAATGAGTCCTTCAAACCAGCTTCAACTGAAGGGATGTATTCACGAGGAACCACACCACCAACGATGGCATCTTCGAACTCGAATCCGGCACCTTCTTCGTTTGGTGAGAATTCAATCCAAACGTCACCGTATTGTCCCTTACCACCTGATTGACGCTTAAAGTAACCACGTGCTTGAACAGTTTGCGTGAATGCTTCACGGTAAGCAACTTGTGGCGCACCAACAGTAGCTTCAACGTTAAATTCACGACGCAAACGGTCAACGATGATGTCCAAGTGCAACTCACCCATTCCTGAGATCAACGTGTCACCAGTTTCTGGGTTCGTCTCAGCACGGAATGATGGGTCTTCTTCAGCCAACTTCTGCAAAGCAGTTGACATCTTGTCTTGGTCAGCCTTCGTCTTTGGCTCGATAGCCAATTGGATAACTGGGTCAGGGAACTCCATTGACTCCAAGATCAATGGGTGATCCGTAGCAGTCAATGAGTCACCGGTCGTCGTATCCTTCAAACCGATCAAGGCAGCGATATCACCTGAGAACACTTCGTCGATTTCAGTACGGTTCGTAGCGTGCATTTGTAGCAAACGACCAACACGCTCACGCTTTCCCTTAGACGTGTTCAAAACGTATGAACCTGACTCCAAAGTACCCGTGTAAACACGAACGAAAGTCAAACGTCCAACGAATGGGTCCGTCATAACCTTAAATGCCAAAGCCGCGAATGGCTTGTCATCGTCGGCAATCAAGTCAACTTCTTCTTCAGTATCTGGGTCCGTTGCGATGTATGGCTTAACGTCCATTGGTGATGGCAAGTAGTCAACAACCGCGTCAAGCATCATTTGCACACCCTTATCCTTGTAGGCTGAACCTGCAAGAACTGGGTAGAACTCCAAAGCGATCGTTGCGCGACGGATAGCAGCCTTCAATTCTGCTTCAGAGATTTCTTCTCCGCCCAAGTACTTTTCCATGATATCGTCATCAACATCAGCGATGGCTTCAACCAATTCGTTGTACTTCTCCTCTGCCAACTCAGCGTAGTCAGCAGGGATTTCGCGCTTCTCCCACTTCTCACCCAAATCATCGATTGGGTACAAAGCAACCTTTTCAATCAAGTCGATGATGGCTTCAAAGTCATCTTCGGCACCGATTGGCCATTGAACAGCCTTTGCGTTAGCGTCCAAACGTGACTTCAATGAGTCAACTGACATTTGGAAGTCAGCACCCATCTTGTCCATCTTGTTAACGAAGACGATACGAGGTACTTCGTACGTCTCAGCTTGACGCCAAACTGTTTCAGTTTGTGGCTCAACACCGGCAGCACCGTCAAGAACGGCAACCGCACCGTCAAGAACACGCAATGAACGCTCAACTTCGATAGTGAAGTCCACGTGTCCTGGCGTGTCAATGATGTTAACACGGTATGGTTCCTTGTCGTATTGGTCGTGGAATCCACGCCAAACGGCAGTCGTGGCAGCAGATTGGATCGTGATTCCACGTTCCTTTTCTTGATCCATGAAGTCCATTTGTGAAGCTCCGTCGTGAGTCTCACCAATCTTGTGGATCTTACCAGTGTAGTACAAAATACGCTCAGTCGTCGTCGTCTTACCGGCGTCGATGTGCGCCATGATACCAATGTTACGCGTACGTAGCAATGGGTATTCACGCTTGTTAGCCATGAGTATTTCTCCTTGAAATTCTATTACATCCAACACATGTTAGTTGCGTTGGTTCTATTATACCGTAAGTTATACAAAAATGGCTACTGTCATATTGACTGTAGCCATCAATTGGTTATTACCAACGGTAGTGTGCGAAGGCACGGTTGGCTTCAGCCATCTTGTGCGTGTCTTCACGCTTCTTAACAGATGCACCAGTGTTGTTGGCAGCATCCATGATTTCCTTAGCCAAACGCTCATCCATCGTGTGCTCACCGCGAGCGCGTGAGTATTGCACCAACCAGCGCAATCCCAACGTTACACGACGTTCTGGACGAACTTCGACAGGAACTTGGTAGTTAGAACCACCGATACGGCGAGCCTTAACTTCCAATACAGGCATGATGTTGTTCAAAGCTTCTTCGAACACAGCCAATGGCTCTTGACCAGTAGCTTCCTTGATGCGATCGAATGCTTCGTACAAGATAGTTGAAGCAGTTCCACGCTTACCATCAAGCATCAAGCGGTTGATCAAACGTGAAACAAGCTTTGAGTTGTAAATTGGATCAGGCAGAACTTCAGCCTGCTTAGTGTAACCCTTACGTGGCATTTTATATGTCCTCCCTTAATTACTTCTTCTTAGGACGCTTTGCGCCGTACTTTGAACGTGATTGCATACGACCGTCAACACCGGCAGTATCCAAAGCACCACGGATGATGTGGTAACGAACTCCAGGCAAGTCCTTAACACGTCCACCACGGATCAAAACAACAGAGTGTTCTTGCAAGTTGTGGCCGATTCCTGGGATGTATGCCGTAACTTCGATCAAGTTTGAAAGACGCACACGGGCGTACTTACGCAAAGCTGAGTTAGGCTTCTTAGGAGTCATCGTTCCGACACGAGTTGCAACACCGCGCTTTTGTGGTGAAGAAACACTAGTCGTCTTCTTTGATTGTGAGTTGTAACCGAAGTTCAAAGCTGGTGACTTTGACTTCGTGCTCTTTGACTTACGAGGCTTACGAACCAATTGGTTAATAGTAGGCATGTCTAAGAGTCCCCTTTCAATTTTCTATATAATGTGTAGTCCACATTTCCAGGCGTGTCATTTAATAACAAGTCTAAAAATGTAGCTGAATGGTACTTTTCGTTCACGAGTTCAGCACGTCGCGTCACCGCAAACACCCTGCTCACTAAAAGCACAAATAATAATATAACACTGCTTACTAAATGTTGCAACCCTTTTAGTCGTTTAAAAATGCCTTTATATAGGCATTCATTTTGCAAACAATTCCGGGCGTGTCTTTTTTGGAAAAACCGCGCCATATCACGTCTTTAATCAGCAAACAGATAAAGGATGACGTTATGCACTATTTAGAAGTCTTCATCATTATGCCACTTTTCATCTTAGCAAAACAAGATTGGCAAATGAAATTAATCGATTCGCGCTGGTTAGCTTGCCCAACTTTCATTGCCTGTTTACAACACAATCTCCCCTGGCTAACTATTTTTGTCGCGTATGTCGTTGCTTTAATAATAAATCGCCACCTCCAAGAGAAATTTCTTGGAAATGGCGATTTGGACATATTAGCAGCTGGTGCCTGTTGGTTAACTGGAACCGACTGGTTGCTGTGGTTGACACTAGCTTGTTTACTACAACTATTCCTTGCCAACTGTTGCAAGTCTGAACAACTCCCGTTTGTCCCGGCCTTAACAGTTAGCTTCATCTGGGTTATTGTCGGACAAAATGCCCTGGCGTCACTTCAACCCATGTTGTGCCAACCGTAATAGTTTGCCGTTGCTGCGCGATTAGTGGTTTACCAATCGATGGGATTGCAGCAAGCAACTCTTGTGTATACGGATGTACCGGGTTGTCAAAAATCGCCGTCGTTGGCCCTAATTCAACTAAGTGGCCAAAGTACAACACAGCGACGCGATCTGAGATGGCCTGCACCTTACTTAAATCGTGCGAGATAAATAAATAAGTCAACGCTTGTTGCTCACGCAATGCCATCATTAACGATAGGACTTGCGCCTGAATCGACACATCTAACGCTGAAATCGGTTCATCAGCTACGATGAATTTGGGCTGACCGACAATCGCCCTGGCTATCCCGATACGCTGGCGCTGACCACCAGAAAACGCTACTGGATATTTTTCACCGTCCGCCGGTGTTAGCCCCACTGCTGCAAGCGCCTGTGTTGCCATCTCTGTGGCAGTCGCCGGATCAAAACGTCGACGTAATGGCTCACGGACCAATTCTAAGGCAGTATGCTTGGGGTTCAATGATTCATAGGGGTCCTGGAAAATCAACTGCATGTCATCCATAACAGTGCGCCGATTTTGTTTCGTAATTGCCTGACCAGCGAAGGCTATTTCACCTGAAGTTGGCTGCAACAGTGATAACGCCACCTGGCCGAGGGTCGTTTTCCCTGAACCGGATTCCCCCACCAAGCCAAGCGTTTCACCTTCGTAAATTGTTAAAGAGACATCATCCAGCGCCACTAGGTCTGGCTTACCATGTCGTCCTGGGTATCGCACCGTAATATTTGCTAGTTTTAGTAACTCATTTGCCATCTGACGCACCCCCTAGGACACGATGTGTTGCCGACAACCAGATTTCCTCATGGTGTTGTCTATCGGTATGTGGCACAGTCTGTAGCCCGCTGCCATAACCATCCGTTACGGCCGTTACCGCTGCTAACAAGGCCTGTGTATACGGATGTTGCGCCTGTTGGAAAATATCTGCGCTAGTACCCGCCTCAACAATCTGACCATCACGCATGACGGCAATGGTATCTGCGACTGCTGAAATGACGCCTAAATCATGGGTAATAAAAATGATGGTCAACTGTTCCGTCCGTTGCAATTCTTTTAACAAGGTTAAAATTTGTGCTTGAACCGTCACATCCAAAGCTGTAGTCGGCTCATCCGCAATCAGGACATCTGGTTCGGCTAAAAGGGCCATCGCAATCAAAACACGCTGTCGCAGACCACCTGACAACTCATGTGGATACTGTTTTAGTCGTTGCGTTGGCTTAGGAATATTCACTTTTTCAAGTGCCTGCTCTGCCGCTGCTTGTTGTTGCAAACGCGAATAACGTGGATGAACTCGCTTAACCACCTCAATTAAATGAAAGCCAATTGTCCGGACCGGATTCAACCCCGTTAAAGGATCCTGAAATACCATCGCCATTCGCAACTGCTGATGTTGACCAACTGGGCTATCTTCACCCGCTAACTGCCACACATCTGCAGCGGCTGTCGCCCCCTTCGGTAACAGTCCAAGGATCGTACGCATGGTCATCGTCTTGCCGGAACCTGATTCACCGACTAGGCCTAATACTTGATTGGGCATAATCGTTAAATTCACCCCATTCAAAATAGGCACCATCGTACCCCGTTTGCTTGGAACCGTCACCGTCAGGCCCTCCATTTTAATAATAGGTTTAACCATGATTATCCTCCGGTGATGTCATATCTCGTAGTAAATTACCTAACTTATTAAAGGCTAAAACCGTCATGATGATAAACAAGCCGGGAATAATTGCCATGTACGGCGCATCCTGCAAACGCGACTGGGCGGCGTTCAACAACGACCCCCATGAGGCAGCCGGGTCCTGGACCCCCATCCCCAAAAAGCTCAAAGCCGATTCCGTCATAATCGCATTCGCAATGTTCGCGCCTGCAGCTGCCACAATAATCGGCGTCACCATCGGCAAAATATGATGCCACATGACATACCAAGGTGACATACCGATAAATTGCGCATACTTCACAAAATCGCGTTCCTTAACAGTCACTGTTTCGGCTCGGACTAAACGCGCAATCGACATCCACGAAAAGGCACTAATCACGATAATAATGGTCGTTAAACCAGGTCGTAAGAAAGCACTCAACACAACGACTAAAACTAGCCAAGGTACTGACGAGAAAACATCTAACAAACGCATTAAGATGGTATCTGCCAATCCGCCAAAGTAGCCAGCCATCACTCCGATGGTAGTTCCTAACATAACCGAAACCAGCATTGCTAGAAAACCAACCCCCAGCGAAATACGACCGCCATAAACCACACGGGCTAAATAATCACGGCCCAAATCATCCGTGCCGAACCAATGCTGCCAGCTAGGCCCTTGTGACATGTGCACGACATCAACTGCATTCGGATGCAATGGCAAAATCGGTGCTAATAACACAATGAGCACGAGTACAGCCATCACAATTAACCAGGTTAGGTAAGCATGTTGTTGCTGAATAGTTTCCTTAAATCGTTCGCGCATGACTACCTCCTAACCCGTGGATCAACGACAGCATACAAGACGTCAGCTAGCAAATTACCAATGACCACCAGTGCAGCTGATAACAGCATCACCGCTAAGATAACTGGATAATCTAATTTAACCGACGCATTCATCATGTACGTACCCACACCAGGCCAACTAAACACTGTTTCCGTAATCATGGCCCCTGTAACCAACAACGGTAATGACTGTCCGATTTGTGTTACGACCGGCAACAGTACATTTGGTAAAACATGATGGAATAGGATTTGTCGTTCAGTTGCGCCAAACGCCCGTTGGACCATCACATAATCCTGTTGGTATTCACCAATCGTCTTACTTTGTACATACCGTGCCAATTCAGGGAAATACGCCACAACCAATGTGATGTATGGCAACACCATATGCCATAGAACGTCGAACGGTTGATGGGCACTTCCCATTCCAAACAGTGGGAATAAGTTGGCTGCATAACCCAAAAAGTAGATAAGTAGCAGTGCAATCCAGAAGGACGGTGTTGCTAATCCAACCGCCGTCACGGTATCAATTACACGACCAGCCCAACTCTGCGGTGCACGACCGCCAATCAAGCCTAGCACTGTTGCAATCACCACCGAGGTCCCATACGCCGGTAATACCAAAATCACTGTATTAGGAATCCGTTCAGCCAACGCCTGACCGATATCTTGTTGGTTAATAATCGAATGACCAAAGTGCCCCATGACAAAATTTTCCAACCAGAGCACATACTGCGTCAAAAAAGGTTGATCCAATCCATAGCGTTCACGTAAAACATGGACAACACCCGGCGACATATTAGGTTTAATAATCGCATCGACCGCATCAAACGGTGCGAGATGGATCATACCAAAGACCAAAAACGAAATTACAATCAATAACGGAATCGCCTGCAGCAAACGACTAAAAATCGTTTTTAACATATGCGTCTCCCGTCTACTTTGACAACTTTGACCAGTCAGCAAATGTGTAAACTGGCAAAGTCTTCGCCTCAGAGAAGCCCTTGACGTCCTTATTCATCACCAAAATCTTCTTGTTATCAACAATTGGATACATCACTGCGGCATCCGCAATCTTTTGTTGTAACTTCTTGTATGTTGCTTGACGAGCAGACGCTGAACTCTCTAAGTCGCCCTTCGTAAACAATTTATCAATGGCTGGATCCTTGTACTGCCAGTAGTTAGCAAAACCAGTTGACGTGTACAACGGCGTATATTGATAAGGGTCCGTTCCCATGATGTAGCCATTCAAAAAGGCATCGTACTTGGTTTGATCCTTCTTGTGAATAGCTGTTGACAACGCGGTGGCATCAACCGCTTCAACATTCACCTTAATGCCAGCCTTACTTAATTGTGCGGCAATCAAGCTACCTTGAATTTTTTGTGCGGCATCCCCAGACGTATACCCTAAGTTAAGGGTTAGATTTTTCACACCCGCTTTGTTAAGGAGTGCCTTGGCTTTGCCGACATTCGTCTTGTAAGCCGCAACATCAGTCGTCGCAAATGAATTCTTTGGTGGTAAGAATGAAGTTGGCGTATTGTAATACTTCTTATCGAGGTACGCCGCCTTATTCATTTCATTCTTATCTAGTGCATAGAAAATCGCCTGACGCACTGACTTATTTGCCAACTTCTTAACATGTGTGTTCAAGCCCAAGTAACCCACACGATCCTCTGAGAACGCATGGACGGTCAAGTCATGTCCCTTTAAGTTCTTCAACTCAGTTGGCAAAACGAACGATGCATCAACTTCGCCCTTCTTTAAAGCGATATCAGTCGTGTTTGGGTCGGTCAAAATGCGAAGTACCACGTGCTTCAACTTTGGCTTTTCACCAAAATAATTGTCATTACGGACGAAACGGACTTCTTGACCCTGCTTATAACTCTCTAATGTGTATGGGCCAGTACCAACATTGCCTGGCGTCAATGAACTACCTGAAAAATCTTTCGTATTTTCGTAAACGTGCTTCGGAATAATGAAATTCTCGGTTACCAAATTATTGACGGCTGATGCTGACTTTTCAGGCAAAATAAACTTCACCTGGTGGTCATTAACCTTTTCAATCTGAATTGGCTTGTTATTAATATAGAATTTATCGGAATTGCCGTTCGCCTTATCAGCCAACTTTTGATACGTGAAGACAACGTCATCTGCTGTGAACGGTTGTCCATCGCTCCACTTCACTCCTTGACGCAAATCGACTGTAATCGTCTTGCCATCAGATGAGACCGTATCCTTCGTTGCCAAAACAGGCGTCAATGAACCATTTTCTTCCACGTGGAATAATGGTGAGTATTGAATATTATCAAACGTTAAGCCCCAACGATCCGAAGTTGTGATTGGATTCGTTGATTCCAAATCACTGCTGATTGCGTAGGTAAATGTGTCTGACTTGCTATCCGCGAACACTGGACTTAATGACCCACCTACCGTCAATGCGACTGTGGTCAAAACCGATGCTGCTAACAATTGCTTCTTAATACTCATATTTTATGCCCCTTGTATTTATGCTTAACGTTGTTGTTATAAATTAATACAGGTGGCGACGACAACGAATAACCCTTTCCCCTGGCCATTCTGTTAACTGTTTGCGTCTCAGCCATACTGAAAAACGCGGTTGTTTGATTAACATCATGTTCCTCGTTCAAATTCTAAAATCGTTTCATACAAGCAGCAATATTAGCCCGTCATGAGAGAAGTGTCAAAAATTCTAAAACTCTCCTAATTTGCGGACGATTTTTAACTTTTAGTCTAAAACAATCGTTTTGAATCCGAATCTGCTGTTATCCTGTCGTCAGCCACACCTGACTTGTTACTCCTGGTAAACCGGTAAAACAATTTCGATTTTTGCACCGATTTGTTGTTGCAAAGCTGCTTCAAATCGCGCTAATGACGCTGACGAAACAACGTCGGTCAATATCGTGGCCCGGTGACTACGAACCCACATGGTTTTAATCCCGATTCGATTAGCCTGCGCAATGGCATCAATCTCATAAGTAGCTGGTGCCGTCACACGAATATAGCGGCCAGCCGCCGTCCCAATAATTACTGGCTGTTGCAAAGCCTGCTTCTCATGCACCAGTTGACGGCCACACACGATGTCATGAACAATCGCAAGATCTGACAATACCGCACTTGCAGTCGGCTTAGCGCCAGCCCCTGGCCCAGTAAAAACTAAATCCTGAATATTACGTGTCTTTACCTGAACCGCGTTTTGCACATTATCAATTTTGCCAAGCAGATGCGCAGCCGGCACTAGGTGCGGTCCCACCGTCATGGCTAACTCTTGCCCAGTCCGCCGAGCAACCGCGAGTGGTTTGATAACATAGCCCAGTCGTTTTGCTTCATCTAGTACGGTTGCATTGATTTCCTGAATACCTTGGGTCGGAATCTGAGTCGTCACGACATTTGCACCGAAGGCTGTTTTGGCCAAAATTGCCAACTTATAACGTGCATCAAAGCCGGCCACATCATTAACTGGATTTGCTTCAGCGATGCCCATCCGTTGGGCTAAAGCCAATGCATCATCATAATTCATTGCCGCATCGCTCATCTGCGTCAAAATAAAATTACTCGTACCATTAATGATGCCGCCAACCTGCATTGTCTCGTCCCCAGGTAGTAGATTAGTCAGTGCATCTAAAATCGGAATTCCGCCAGCCACCGACGCACCATAAAGCAACGCCAATTGATGCGCACTCGCAATTTTTTGTAACGTTTCCCCATAGGTTGCAATTAAATCTTTATTAGCTGTGATGACATGCTTACCTGAGTGGAGCGCCCGTCGCAAATATCGATACGTCTCTGTCTGCCCACCCATCACCTCGATCACCACATCAATGTCCGAGGCGGTCACAATTGTGTCTGGGTTTGTCGTAAATTGTACCGTCGGATATAAAGTCATCCGCTGTTCGGTAATTTGGCGAACCGCCACACTGACAATTTGCATATCTGGAAACCGTTCGGTGTGCGCTTGTAAAAGGTCATAGACCGAACGACCAACTGTGCCAAAACCTAACATGCCAATTCGTATCATGCGCGCCCTGCTTTCTGAATCGCCTGGACTAAATCTGCCCACAAATCATCTACATCTTCCAAGCCGACGGATAAGCGAATGAGTTGTGGCGTAATACCTAACCCAAGTCGCTGACTTTCCGGCATATCATGGTGCGTTTGCACAAATGGCACCGTAATCAAAGTTTCGACGCCACCTAAACTTTCCGCAAAAGAACCAACCGTTAGCGCTTGTAAGAATTGATTGACATCATATGCCTCCGCTAAGTAGAACGAAATCATGCCACCCACACCCGCATACAGCACTTTCTCGACACCAGCCAATGTCGCTAAACGTTTCGCCAATAACTGCGCGTTTTCAGTATGGACTCGCATGCGCACAGCCAATGTTTTCAGCGATCGAATCAGTAACCAACTGTCAAACGGATCCAGAACTTGGCCCGTGGTCGTCAGCTGGGTGCGCAAGGCATCTGCCAAAGGCGCATCCTTGACCACGACCGCACCAGCTAAAATATCGTTATGGCCACCCAAATACTTAGTTGCGGAATGAACAACGATGTCAGCCCCTTCGGTCAGTGGGTTTTGATAAATGGGCGTTAAAAACGTGTTGTCGACAATGACCAAAATGTCTGGCCTGATTGCATGCACGACACTGGCCACCGCTTGAATATCAATCACCTTCATGGTCGGGTTTGACGGCGTCTCTATCCAAATTGCTTTTGTGTTTGGCAGGATTCGCAAAACTAATTCATCAATGTCTTGGCCATTCCACGTTTCATAGGCAATGTCATACTGGTCGCGCAAAGTGTCGAAGTAACGAAATGAACCACCATATAAATCGTCACTCGTAATAAAGTGGTCATGTGATTTCAGAATAGTAGACAGCACCAGCGTAATCGCCGCCATTCCTGAACTAACCGCAAAGGCATGTGTGCCATGTTCAATTTTGGCTAACTGAGCCTCCAGTAAATCGCGCGTCGGTGTTGTCATGCGTGAGTAGTCATATCCTGTCGATTCACCTAACCCAGGGTGTCGAAAAGCTGTTGAAAAATGTATTGGCGCGACCACCGCACCACTCCGGTCATCTTCCGATCCATTTGTCCCCTGTACTAACTGTGTTGCAACTTTAACCATTTGTAATTTCCTCGTCTTTCAACCATTGCTCAACAATATGTATCCCTTGATCATGCCAGCGGGCCATCGGTCGCCCGTCATCACCGAAGTAACCAGTCGGTGATGCAATCAATAGGCCCCGGCGTTGATCCCGACGAAATTCCATTGCCAAATTATTGGGGCCATATTCGTAATGGCCAGTCACATAGACCGTCCGCGTTTGCTGGTTTTGAATAATTGTCGCGCCGGCCTTCCTGTCACCAGCAATTACTTGACCTGTAGCGACGTTCGCTACTGGAATGGTGAAGTAGCGTGATTGCGGCATGATAAACCCTTGCGTTTCAGTCACCCCAAATATTTTGTCGTTCTGCTTGATCGGCAAAAAATCTTTGGTCACCAATCCAGCTGCGTAGGCACCCCAACAGATAAACAAACGCCGGTCAATATGATCCGCCTGCCACCGCATAAAGTCCTGGAATTCCGGCCAAAAATCAATCGCCTGTTCTGGTGTTTGGTCCAGTGGGGCGCCTGTGACAATCACGCCATCGAAATAGCGATTTTTAATGTCAGAAAGCGTCGTATACCGTTGCTGAACAGCCGCCGGATGATGGCGAATTTTATGCGATGCCGGTATGGCAAAGGTCACGGCGACGTCAACGTCGGTTCCGGCAAGCAATGACGCAAATTGTTGTTCTGTTACGGCCCGATTCGGCATTAAATTCAGCACCAACAGTTGCTTGGTTTGCCGATAAGTTGTTTTGTCAGATTCTTTAGCTGTAAAACCATTTAGTAATTGCACCGTCATTTAATTTCCCCTTTTTAAACAAAAAATCCCGTAAGCCCATGCAACTGCACAGACTTACGGGACGACTTTTCACCGTGGTACCACCCGAGTTTGTTAGATTATCCTAACCTCACAATACGCCAAATCAAATTGGATATATCGTTGCGCAATAACGGGCGCACCCGGCAAAAACTTACCTTACTAGCTCATCTTTACAACCACTCCGAGACCATTATTCCAAACAACGCTATTATCGACTCTCACCAAATGCCGACTCTCTGGCTAATAATTGTTGTTCGTACTCATCTCTTCAACGCTGGAACAAATAATATATTAGAATTACATTAGAATAATGTCAACACTTTTATAATTATTTTTTCATATTAAGTCAAAAGAGCCCGTGGGTATTCATTACCTGAATAACCACGGGCTCTCATTAATAGTTAAAAATAATCAGCTAAAACCGGCTTTTGCTTTGGTAATTGTGCTTGTAGCAGGCTAAACGTTTTCGCATCCGCTGTCGTCAAATCACCAGTTAACAACAAATTATCTAACGAACGATAGCCCATTAGCCATTGTGTAAACGCCTGGATCGAACCAGTGATTGCCGGTGCCTCTGACTGTACTACCCGCGTTAATTCGCCCCCACGCAATTCAAAACGTCCACCATTCCACGGTGCAGTTTCATCCGTGACGTTAAACACAACTTCCGTTGGTAACATGATATTAAGTGCTTGCACAAAAGCTGGCAAATTGACAATTCGCGCCTGCATGTACGGTACAACCCGCGCCTCATATTGCGGTTCAGGCATGAGTTGCAAGACTGGGAGCTCGTTTAAGTCGCTGACTGGCGCTTCATACTCAAATCGACTAAATGCACCAGCATGACTTCCGATAAAACGGGTCGTACTGAGCAATGCGTCCGTCGTCAAAGTGACCCATTCACGAATTTTAAAGGTTTCTCCCACGAACTCGTACATCACATATCCCTGTGTTTCATGATCGTCATCCCGGTAGATGGCGACTTGCGTCTGTGGTGTTTTCATCATGAAATAATAGTCCCACCACCAGTTTTCCCGTTCAATCCCGCCTCGCTTCATCTGAGGCGCCCGCTCATAAACGGCATCCATCAACGCCTGTGCCTCATTAATTACCATCCGTGTGATTGTCCCGCCACGGCGCTTTCCCTGTGGAAAATGTTCTGCCGACCAGCTGAGATGTAGTCGATCAAAAGCTTGTGCGTACCCAAATCGGCCGTAAAAGCCATACGAAAAAGGTGCCAAATAGCTTAAGATGTCGCCCCGTTCATACGCTTCTTGTAGTGCCACCATCATAATACGTGACGCTGCGCCGTCACCCCGATATTCTGGATAGCTACTGACATTACCAATGCCGTTTGCATTTAGCAATTGTTCACCCCAATTGACTTGGAATGGAATTTGCGTTACCTGACTCGTTAACTGTTGCGCATCAAATTCCCCATACGCAATTGTTTGACCAAAGAAATAGCGTAGTGCATCCTTACCGCCCCGTGGCTCTTTATGAAAAGCATATCGATATAAATCATAAACTGATTCAAAATCATTTTGTCCTAACTTAATTGGTTGTCCCATGAGATAATCCCCCGATCTCAATTTACCCATATCGTACCACACGTTTTTGTAGAAGTAGACTGGAAACACATAGTTACAATAAAAAACGTGCCAGGCTAAAGCAACCTCACACGTTTGATAATCTATTAGTTTGTTAATGATGTACGATTAGCCTTTGGCGCATCGTATTGACCTGTGTACTTCAAGCTGATTGAACCGTCTTCAATCTTCTTTTGGTCGGCCGTAACAGCCTTCTTTTCATCGGCTGGCATGTTTGATGTGATGACACCAACACCACCATCCTTAATACCGTACCAAACCGTCTTGCCACCTTGGAACTTATCCTTCATGGCATCGTTAGCTGCGTTTTTCAAACCGTTTCCAACTTCAGTCAATGATGACGTCAAGGTAAAGTTATCCTTCTTGCCATCAGCTGTCTTGTAAGCACCTTGTGGCGTCTGGTCGATATCAACACCAATCATCCAAACCTTTTCCTTTGCTAGTTGGTCTGACTTCAAGGCTTGGTTGTGGCTCTTAACAGCCGTGAAGGCGCCGTTTCCAACGCCACCGGCAACGTGGAAGATTACCTTGATGTTCTTAGCCATCATGGTGTTCGCAATCAACGTTCCCTTCGCTGCATCTGAATATGAAGCGGCATAAATCGAACTTACTTTCATGTTCTTATCAACCGAAGCCACACCTTGACGGAAGCCGTATTCAAAACGACCAACCACAGGGCCATATTGGCCACCAATAAAGCCGATTGTATCCGTACCTTCAGCCTTTGCTTGCATCGCGGCAGCAACACCAGCCAAATATGATGATTGTTCTGACTTAAACATCAATGATGTGACGTTCTTCAACTTTGGGTTAGCTTGCGCGTCCACCAAGGCGTACTTTGTATCTGGATTTTGCTTAGCCGCCTTTTCAAGTGAGTTTTGCAAGTTGAATCCGATACCAGCAATCATCGAGAACTTAGCAGCTTGTGCTTGTTGGAAGTTTGTATCAAAGTCAGCCTGAGTCTTTGAAAGGAAGTAGTCGTAGCCACCCTTACCCTTCTTCAAATCGTGTGATTCTCCCCAACTCTTCACACCCTTCCAAGAAATTTCCGTGAATGAGTGATCTGAAATATTACCACCTTCATCTGAAACCATTGCGAGTGAAAAATCATTCCTGCTTGCGCTTGTGTGTGAGGCTGACAATGCATAGGCACCTCCTGCCAATACAACCAATACAGCGCCACCAATCATAACTTTCTTAGATACCATTCTAAACTACCTACTTCCTTATATTAGGTTACACGCAAATTGCGTGCCCTTATCCACCCGAGGGCTTTTTAATTTCGTTTTAAACGACGTATATTATAATACCAGGTTTTCGGTAATATGCGACATTTTTCCTAGTTATACACGTTTTATCCACAGAAATTGGTATAGTACACTCCAATAAACGAACGATAGAACTTCAGTCGCCAAATTTTGTGCAAAAAAAATAGAGAACTTCAAAGTTCTCCACAGGCTACGTCCGCATTTATTATAAGTAAAATTATGTTGTGGATAACAACAGCAGTCGTTACACCATTCCGTAAAACTAACAACGCCCAAAATAACGAGAAATACGCTGTACTACACGTTAGATCCCCAAATACGACTTAACCGTCTTTAGCCATCAATGCAATTGTTGTAACTATACCAATTCGGATTTGTACCAACAAAATTAGTGTAAACAAAAAACACGCAGTGAACTTATCGTTCAGCGCGTGTTTTACTAAGCATTAAACCAATGCCAACAACTCAGCCTTCTTTGCAGAAGCTGGGAAGTCAATACCGTTAGCTGACAAGTATGCCTTGATTTCAGCAACAGTGTTCTTGTCTGAAGGCTTCTCTGATGAAACAACCTTCTTAGCAGCCTTAGGAGCAGCGGCGTTAATCTTAACACCCTTCTCTGAAGTAGCTGCAGTAGCTTCGCGAACAACTTGACCGTTGTCTGCCAAAGCCTTCTTTGAAGCTTCAGCCAAAGCTGAGAATGCTTCAAAGTCTGAAACTGCCAAGTCGGCCAACATCTTACGGTTCAAAGTTGAACCCATCAATGACAAACCGTTCATGAAACGTGAGTATGACAAACCGTTCATACGTGCTGCAGCGTTAATACGTGCAATCCACAACTTACGGAAGTTGCGCTTCGTTTGCTTACGGTCACGGAATGCATAGAACCATGACTTCCAAACTTGTTGCTTAGCAACCTTGTAGTTGATGTGACGTTGACCACGGTAACCCTTGGCCAACTTGATCATCTTCTTGCGACGTGCGCGCGTAACAGTACCACCCTTAACTCGCATGGGTATTTCCTCCAGTAATTTCTAAAATATAATTCGGAACCGATTAAAACTTAAAGTAAAAGCTTTAAATTAACGGCTCAACATGTGAACGTAAGTCTTCAACGTCGTGTTGTTCATCATTGAAGTTCCACGTAGTTGACGGCGTTGCTTCTTAGTCTTACCGTGGAAACGGTGTGACGTAAAGGCGTTACCTGACTTCAAACCACCGTTAGCAGTCTTCTTAAAACGCTTTGCTGAAGCGCGGTGTGTCTTAAACTTAGGCATTGATATGTCCTCCAAACTGGTTTAATTACTTAGTTTCCTTGGGTGCAAGCACCATAAACATGCTGCGCCCTTCCATCTTTGCTCTAGATTCAACTTTTGCAATTTCCTCTAGATCAGTTGCAAATCGGTCCATCACTTCACGCCCAATTTCCTTGTGCGTGATAGCACGTCCGCGGAAACGGATTGAAACCTTAACCTTGTTACCCTTCTCCAAGAACTTAACTGCGTTCTTCTTCTTAGTATTAAAGTCATTGTCATCAATCGTTGGGCTCAAGCGAACTTCCTTGATGCTGACGATTTTTTGGTTCTTACGTTGTTCGCGTTGCTTCTTTTGACTATCGAAACGGAACTTTCCGTAATCCATAATCTTAGCAACTGGTGGCTTGGCATTAGCCTGAACCAATACCAAATCCAACTCTTGCTCATCTGCGATTGCCTGGGCGTCTGCCTTAGACATAATACCTTGATCACCATCATCAGTGATCAAACGTACTTCGCGAGCACGAATGCGATCATTAATCAAATCTTGTTGTTGTTGTGGTTGGCGCGCGTTTGCTATGGTCCTTACCTCCGAAAAAACTTGAAATAAAGTAAAAGCGGGTCATCGCGACACACGATAACCCGCCATTCATCATCAATCAATAATGAGTGATTTACCCGACGAGTTTACTCGCCAAGGTGAACAACAGGTCCGCTGTTACTTTATTTCTTAACAGATATATACTATACAGCCTTACTCACCAGGAGTCAAGGCTTTGTTCAAAATTCCGTTAATGAACTTACGAGATGTATCATCTGTAAAGTCGTGGGCCAATTGCAAAGCCTCGTTAACGGCAATCTTAGCTGGCGTTTCATCATACTTTACTTCGTACATTGCAACACGCATTAATACGATGTCGGCCAAGTTCAAACGATCAATCGTCCAACCATCGGCTAAGTATTCTGAAATCGTCAAATCGAATTCATCTTGGTGATCAACGATACCGTTAACCATGTCTAACAAATCCGTTGGTAGTTCATCTTCCCAAGTAATTTCTGGATCACCATCTAATACTTGTTGGACAACTGCCTCGACTTGCGCATCTGGATTCATTGCCAATCCGAAAACAGATTGGAATGCGGCTTGTCGTAATTGGTGTCGGTTCAATGATGCCATTATGCTTCAGTCCCTTCCGTCTCCTCGTCATCGCCAAACAAGTTGTTTGGGTCAACGGTCAACGTTGGCTTTGTTGAAACAACACCTTGTACGTGTACGTTTACCAAGGTAACTTGCAATTCAGTCATTGCGGCTACTTGTGAAGTGACACGCTCTTGGATTGCGTGGGCAACCTTAGGCACGCTAACACCGTAGT
Source organism: Weissella sp. MSCH1 (assembly GCF_045799135.1). Classification (NCBI taxonomy): domain Bacteria; kingdom Bacillati; phylum Bacillota; class Bacilli; order Lactobacillales; family Lactobacillaceae; genus Weissella; species Weissella sp. MSCH1. The sequence continues at coordinate 67,117 of NZ_JBJMBA010000040.1, forward strand.
TCAAGTAAACGTAAACATTTACTTCTAATCCTGCTTCGCCTTGCTTCAATTCAACGCCCTTACCGTGCATGCGACGACCAAAAGCTTCTTGAGCACGCTCAGACAATGAACCACGCAAGCGGGCAACACCTTCAACTTCTTGCGCTGCCAAGCCGGCGATAATCTCAAGCACGCGCGTGTTAACACGCGTCTCACCTGAAATGTCGCTTGGGTGCGCCAATACAATGGTTTCTTCTGCCATGGAACTATCCTCCTTCAAAATGAAAGCGCCGGCCGGCTGCCGGTCGGCGCTTTCAACAGTATGTTTATTATACCCGATTTTACTAATTAAAACTAGGCACGTGACGTGTATGATCCACCGTTATCAGTGTTAACAACCAACTTGTCACCTTCGTTGATGAAGTCAGGAACAGTGATAACCAATCCAGTCTCCATCGTTGCAGGCTTACCACCACCGTTAGCAGTAGCACCCTTGATACCTGGTTGCGTTTCCTTAACAGTCAACTCAACAGTCTTAGGCAATTCAACGTCCAAGATTTCACCCTCGTAAGTCGTGATCTTAACGTTCATGTTTTCCAACAAGAACTTCAAAGCATCTTGGATCTTGTCATCAGGGATTGAAACTTGTTCGTAAGTTTCGTTATCCATGAAGACGTGTTGGTCACCTTCAGCATACAAGTATTGCATTTCAGTCGTCTCGATGTTAGCCGTTTCGAACTTGTCACCAGGACGGAAAGTGATTTCGTTAACAGCACCCGTACGCAAGTTCTTCAACTTTGAACGCACAAAGGCTGCTCCCTTACCAGGCTTAACGTGTTGGAACTCCAACACACGCCAGATTGATTGGTTGTACTCGATCGTCAAACCAGTCTTCAAGTCATTCATACCAATAGTTGCCATGATTGAATTCTCCTAGATTTATGTCTTTCTGAATTATATTAGCAGAGTTTTTGTCTAAAAACTAGTATTGCGTGCTTTTTTATTCGGGAAATTAAGTGTGGTCCGTGTGTCCGCCCTGACGGTCGGAGTGCTTGGCCCCTTCTTTAGGCACGCTAACACGTCCAGACCATGACCTGCAGGGAGCGGCATCCACGCCCTTGGCGCGTATACCTTTACCTCCCGTGGCTCTAAGCGGTAACCCGCTAAGACCCCACACCTGCGGGTCAAGGTCCGCACGTGTCTCTACGCGTGGCGGGGCCAAGCACAGCAGCCAAACAATTTTATTACTGTTTGATTTTCATCCACCACTCCACTTCGAAATGAATAGTGCACCCATTTACTTTTTCCTAGATGTAATGCCACAACAGACTAGAACATCTCGATTGCCGACATGGGTCTGGGGGATTTCGGAGCGATTTTCTACGGGACAGAGAAGCCCGACCCGACCGCTGCCCGTCTATGTACCAAAGCCACAAGTTTCCAGTTTGGTACATGCGACCGACAAGGGAGCCACGGGCAGTGCTCGCGGTTGGGCGTGTGCCGTAGAAAATCTTTGTCGGAGAAATCCCCCAGGCCCATGTCTCGGCGCGCCAGCGACGACACGCATCATAAAAGAGCAGAAGACTGCTACAGTCCCCTGCTCTAAATTTCTTACAAACGGGCCTTCAATTCAGCCGTCAACTCTTCGTAGCCAGGCTTGCCCAACAAACCAAACATGTTGCGCTTGTATGCTTCAACACCTGGTTGGTCAAATGGGTTAATGCCGTTCAAGTAACCTGAAATGGCTACCGCAACTTCAAAGAAGTAAATCATTTGTCCCAAAGCGAATTCGTTTTGCTTATCAAGCTCAACAATCATGTTTGGTACGCCGCCGTCAACGTGAGCCAACAACGTTCCTTCTGAAGCTGTGCGATTCACATAACTCATGGTCTCGCCTTGCAAATAACCCAAACCATCATCAGCATCTGTTTCTGGAATCACAACGTCTGAAACTGGTTCAGTCACGCGCAACAACGTCTCAAACAAGTTGCGACGACCATCTTGGATGTATTGTCCAAATGAGTGCAAATCCGTTGAGAAGTTTCCGGTTGCTGGGAAGATGCCCTTGCCATCCTTACCTTCTGACTCACCTTGCAATTGCTTCCACCATTCACCAATTTGAACCAAAGTTGGATCATAGTTAATCAACAATTCTGTCGTATAACCCTTGCGGTACAAAATGTTACGGTAGGCCGCATATTGGTATGCTGGGTTCTTCGTCAAATCAGCATCGGCGTAAGCTGCTTCCCCGGCGGCGGCACCAGCCATCAATTGTTCGATATCACCACCAGCAGCAGCGATTGGCAACAAACCAACAGCCGTCAAAACTGAGAAGCGACCACCAACACCATCAGGCACAACAAATTCTTCGTAACCTTCTGCATCAGCCAACGTCTTCAAAGCCCCACGCTTAGCGTCAGTCGTAGCGTAAATGCGCTCACGAGCACCTTCAACACCATACTTTTCTTCCAACATTTGCTTAAAGACACGGAAGGCAATGGCTGGCTCAGTCGTTGTTCCTGACTTTGAAATCACATTAACTGAGAAGTCACGGTCCCCAATGACCTTAATCAAACTATTCAAGTAAGCTGGTGCAATTGAGTTTCCAGCGAACAAAACTTGTGGGAAGTCACGTTCATCATCCCCATAGTAGTTATTGAAGTAATCGTTCAAGAAATCAATGGCTGCACGTGCACCCAAGTATGATCCCCCGATTCCGATGACAACCAACACCTTAGAGTCAGATTGAATCTTCTTAGCTGCCGCCTGAATACGCGCAAATTCATCCTTGTCGTACTCAGTTGGCAAATGTAGCCAATCTGTATAAGCTGCGCCCGCCCCTGATCCATCGCGCAACATCTGGTCCGCAACCGTCACCATTGGTTGCATCATCCCTAATTCTTGTTCACCAACAAAATCGGCCAACTTTGATGTGTCAAACGTCAACGTCGTCATAAATTCTTACCTCGTTTTCCCCTAATTACTTTTGGTATAGACCAATTATAACACTTCCAAAAAAATCTTGAAAGCGATTTCGCTATCTAGATTTTTACGCTTGTTTTAAAAATTTTTAGGCCGTCTGCCTATCCGCACGACTCTCTCACCCCAGCAAAAAGCGGGCACTAGTCAAACCAATGCCCGCTTTTTCAGCTTACAAGTTCTTGAACGCGTATGTCGTCGTGTATGAACGCTTTTCACCGGCTGGCAAAACAATATCACCAAACTCTGGGTGGTGGATTGCATCAGACAATGTTTGTGCTTCCAACGCAACTGCATTGTATGGGTTCGCATCAAACCACTCACGGTCACCCTCGTGATCAGCAACAGCAGGATTCGTAATGAAGAAAATAACGGCATTACGATCCGTCGTCATTTCGATTGCACGACCTGACTTTTCATCTGTCAAAACAGCAGATGGTGTGCCCGCGTCGTAAACCAACTCAAAGGCATCGTCAAACTTAGCATCATATGCGCCATTCATCTTTGCGATTTGGTCACCAATCTTAGCACCTGCTTGGAAATCGAACGGCGTACCAGCCGTTTCCAACAACTTTCCCGTTGGAATTTGATCCGCGCGGAATTCCAAATGACGTGGTGATGCCAATTGCAAGTGCAACTCGCGGGCATCTGTGTCAATACCGGCTGGGTTGAAATATGCGTGTGACGTTGGGTTGTACAACGTATCTTCATCCGACTCAGCGGTGAACGTCAAACTTACCTCGTCATTATCATTGAACGTGTACGTCAATGATGTTGGCATCGTACCTGGGAAGTTATCAATTGATTCCGTCATTGTGGTCGTAAATGTCACTGAACCAGCAGCCTCGTCAACCGTAAAGTCCCAATTGCGGTTCGCAAAGTTGTCAGCACCACCGTGCAAGGCATTTGAACCTTCATTGGCCTTCAAATTGAACGTCTTGCCATTCAATTCAAATGATGCCCCATCGATACGACCGGCAACACGGCCAATTGCGTTACCCAAGAAGTATGGGTGGTCCCAATATCCTTGCGCATCCTTATAAGCCAAGACAAGTTCTTCGCCTGACTTCGTTTGGAAGAATTGCCATGAAGCGCCCCATGATACCAAGCCAAGCTTGTGACCATTGGCGTTTTCAATAACAATTTGCTTTGCGACTTCACCATTAGGCATTGTGCCTAGTTCATTTACTGTAATCGTCATTTTTATGTCCCCTTCATTGATCGGCTTACAGTCTCAAAAAATAAACTCTATCTCGATATTCATTTTACCATACTGACTGATTCCGCTTACATTTATTTTATATCAACGGCCTATACCAACTGTGTCAAAATTATGAATGATTATACTTCGTGATTTAGACGCAGTAGCAGATGGTACAAAGCGCCATACAAATTCGCATCGTTGCCAAAGCGCGCTGGTAAAATCTCCGGTGTCGTAAAGCCATCACGTACTTGCGGACGACGGGCGACCATCTCTTCGTAAGATTGACGAATTGTTTCAACCACAATCGGTTGCGCCGTAATCCCACCACCAATTACAAACCGTTCTACATCAATGACTGCCTGCATATTCAATAGCATTAAGACCAAATCATCGGTATAGCGTTTGAAAATATCCCAAGCCGGCCCTTCCCGCAAATTGATTAATTCAAAGACTGCGCGACCATCTTTTACATCAGGCAAGTCGTAAACCGTCGCAACCGTTTCAATCATTTGTACGGCTGAACCAATTTTTCCATATGAATCTGCATCAAAGCGTGTCTCACCCTTATGCATAAAACTCAATTCACCGGCTTGAAAATGAGCCCCTGTGTGTAAGGCGCCGTTCAAAATTAAGCCACCACCTACACCAGTGCCCAGTACAACAGCTGCACCATTATCAATACCCGTCAAATTGCCGAGCCACAATTCTGCGAGCGCGGCGGCCTTACCATCATTTTCAACGGCCACTGGGATATCGAGTTGTAGTTCATCAGCCAAATTAACTTGGTCTAAAAATGGTAAAGCACCCCCTGCGTAGATGGTCTCATCCCCATGATCCACCTTGCCGGGCGCACTAAACGCGACCCCACGAATTCGAAAACGGTACGTTTGCACAATTTGACGGACCGTCGCCACGAATTCAGATAGCGTTTCATTTGGTGTGGCCACGTCCCCCTTTTCGATTAACGTCCCCGCGCGATCTAAGAGACCATACTTAATCCGTGTGCCCCCAATATCAATTGCCAAATAGTCCTTAGCTTCCATAAGTTCCCCCTTTTGTACTTTCACACGCTAATCGTACCGAAAAAATACGTCAATTATGCGAAAAAACACCTGCAGAACTTGATGCTCTGCAGGTGTTTATCAGCATTAATTTTACAAAGTCTTCAACTTAGCAATCATAATGGCACCGATAACGACCAAAATCGCTCCGATAACAATAAAGACCATTTGACGCTTTGACTTCTTCTCACCCAATAGGTAGATGGCACCGAACGTACCAACGATGATACCCGTTTGTGACAACGTTGAAGCGGTTGCTTGACCGATGTTTGGGTTAGCCGTTGAGATAAACATGAAGACGTTACCCAAAGCCCAAACCAAACCAGTTACAATGTTCATCCAAGTACCCTTTTGGAACATCGTCTTACCTTCCTTCATGAAGAAGATAACAATGATGAAGGCACCCAACACTTGACCAATTGATTGTGGTCCCACAATCGCAGTCATGCAGTCCAAACCGTCATGACGGTTGTGAACTGAGTTTGAAATGTAACCAATCTTGTTCAACAAGTTAGGGAACACGAAGTACATCATGTAACCAATCGTTGAAATCAAAACAGCAACCAAGCCACCCTTGAAGTCGTGCTCAGGGTTAACTTCAGCTGGCGCCTTTGAGTCAGGCAAAGCCGTGAAGACGGCACCAACCACAACAGCAACGATGGCCAACAAACCAAACGTCCACATGCGACCAGTCGTCCACTCGCCCAAGACAGCCGCAGCCATCAAAGCGTTTGAAACAATTTGGCCGGCCGTTGAAAGTGGGTTACCAACTGACACACCCAACTTCTTGAAACCAACGAATTGTCCAGCCGTACCAACAGCCCAGAACAATCCTGACACGAATCCAACGATCCAGATACGTGGGTTAAAAGCAAAGTCAGCACCAGCTTGTGGGACAACGAATAGTCCCAACGTCAACATTCCGAATACGAATGCACCAAACGTCATTCCCAACGTTCCTTGCGCGGCCGTTCCACCCATCTTAGTCGTAACTAGACCAGTAGAACCCCATGCCAACGCTGGAATAAGAGCAATTAAAATTGACATATTTAAATTTCCTTCACAATCAAAATATTTTTTGTTCACTTATCAACGAGATTTATCATAACATGATGAAAGCGTTTGCACAACACTTTTCGCTAACTTTTTTAAAACGTTTTCGCAAAGTCCTTGAAAACGCTATCATGTAGGCGTTTAACGGGTTCGCGCCTGATAGATCACGTGCTATTTTCACAAACAATTCTTAACAATTGTAAGTCAATTAAAATTGAATACAACAAAAAGGACCGAAAAATCGGTCCTTTTTCTACATAATTTAATCTGTCTTTTTTTGTGCATCCGGAATCACCACGTGGAAGGTCGTCCCCACATTTGGTTCCGAAGTAACTGAGATTTGGCCATCGTGGACTTCAATCAATTGACGAATAATCGCCATCCCCAAGCCAGACTCACCCTTCTTAGTACGTGATGGGTCCGCTTTGTAATAGCGCTCCCAGATTTTATCAACCTGTTCAGTCGTCATACCAATACCTGTGTCTGCGATCTTGTAGTGCGCCTCACCAGGTTCACGCCAGGCGTCAATCGTAATCACACCATTCTCCGTAAACTGAATGGCGTTGTTCACGATATTAAAGATGATTTGAATAAAGCGATCTTGATCAGCGAAGACTGGCACTGGTGAGTCAGCATTCAACTTAAACTCATCGCCCGCCACATCAGCTTTACCAGACAATTGGTTCAACAAGTTTGAAATCACTGGTACTGAGTCGAATTCCTTCTTCTTCAAGACAACCTTATTTTGACGCAAACGTTCGTAGTCCAAATTATCCTTAACCAGACGTGTCAAACGATCTGCTTCAGACTTAATCAAGTCGTACGAGTGCATCTTTTCATCTTCCGGAATGACACCATACTGCAATCCTTCGACGATTCCTGAAATCGTGGTCAACGGCGTGCGCATTTCGTGCGAGGCATTAGCCATGAATTCTTTACGGCGCTCTTCCTGCTCTTCGATTTCACGCTCTTGGGCAGCTAGCGACGCCGTCATCACGTTAACGTCTTCAGCCAACGCGCCAATTTCGTCATGGCGATGCATCTCAACTTGGGCGGTGTAATCACCACCCGCAACCCGGCGCGTGACCAACTGTATCAAGCGCAACCGGTTAACAATCAGCTGTGACAAAATGAAACTCAGCATGACGGCGACGACGACGGATACCAAGAAGGCAATCAACAAGTTCTTGCGTAACATGTCCAAGTTATCCGCCACGGTCGATACATTCGCTCGGGTCACAACGACTGCGATTAACTTATTCTTATTATCAAAGAACGGTTTCATCACATCCATTGTATTAGCCGCTGAGTTATCCGCCGGATTAGCTTGCTTTGCACCACGCTTCTGGATAATTTTGTGCTGCTTGAGTTGGGCCCACTCAGCGTTTGTTACATTGGCGGTTTCCTTCACTTGCGTTTCTGGATACACCAATTTCCGGTCAGCATTATAGAGCGTAAAGTTAATATTCTGTTGTTCAAGCAATGAAGCATCGGTCTCCAACCCCTTCGTGTCGAAGTACGCAAATGATCCATCATCAGCTTTAAAACGCATCGCTTCTTCGGCGACCGCTACAGCGTATCGATTCAATTGATGATAAGTATTATCTTCAATCATTTTTGTCGTAAATTGTGTAAACAAAATCCCGACAATTACCAAAGTTGCCATAATAACGGTGAAGAAGGCCAGCATTTGCTGGTACATCATTTTCATTTGTTATTACCAAAAAACCACGTCAAAAGCGACGTGGTTATCTTTCGTTGACTCTCTTTTTTATTTCGTAAGCACCACTGCCACTAGTATAACTGTCTTAGTGCGCACTTACTAGGCCTTTGCTGAAGCTTCTGATTCTTCATCTGACGTCACATTAGAATCGTCAAACTTGTAACCAACACCCCAAACCGTTTGGATGACTTGAGGGCCAACCTTTTCGATCTTTTGGCGCAACTTCTTAACGTGCGCATCAACCGTACGCTCGTCACCAAAGTACTCGTAGTCCCAAACCAATTGCAGCAATTGTTCACGTGAGAACACTTGACGTTGCTTCTTAGCCAAGACACGCAACAAATCAAATTCCTTTGGCGTCAAATCTTGAATCAAATTACCATTCAAGTAAGCTTCACGCGTGTTTGAGTTCAACTTGAACGTACGTGTTTGTACATCGAAATCTTCGTGCACTTGTGGTTCTGAAGAAGCTGGTTGACCAGCCGTTTCTGAACGACGGTGCAATGCCTTGATACGTGCAATCAACGTGATTGGGCTAAATGGCTTCGTGACATAATCGTCCGCACCCATTTCCAAACCAAGCACTTGATCAGATTCTGAGTCACGTGCCGTCAACATGATGATAGGCACATGCTTTGAGACTTCACGAATCTTAACTGCTACTTGCATACCATCCAAACCAGGCAAGTTCAAGTCCAAGATAACCATATCCCAGGCATCTGGCTCTTCGTTAAACATGGCAACGGCATCGTTACCATCGTATGCATATGATGCATCCCAGTTTTCCTTCTTAAAGAACATGCCCATCATTTCTGAAACGGACGTGTTATCCTCGACCATCAAAAGTTTCATATTCTTATTCCCCGTCTTTAATGAATTCTTGAATTTAAAATTCTTTTATTTGTACATCTACCACAATAACAAACGATGTCTGATATTTGGGCCTTTTTCACAGAACGTCTACAAAATCTCGCGTCTGTTCAAACAAAGTTCACACTTTCATAATGCAACAGACGCACCGGGCGGAAAATATCACCAAATTTATAGCATTTCCCTTATATGGAATATTATACAACGTAAATACAGATTTGTTGCAATTAACAAAAAATAAGTTCCCTTTCGCTTAGGTTCTCCTATTTTCCGGATATACATTCTGTATGACAAGAGGAAAATCCGTGTTTTTTATGGCGAACACGGATTTCTAATGAATGTTATGGCCTTACTGTGACGCAATCAACCCTTGCACCCGTCGCATAGCAGCTCGATCATGTGTCACTTTGTTGGCTAATGTTTGCTTTAATTCCGCCGGAAACGCGACAATCGCTAAATGCGACGCCGCCCGGGTCACTGCCGAATACATTAAATTGGTCGTAATGAACTTTGAAATCATCGGCAAGACAACCAACACATTATCCAACGTAAATCCTTGGATTTTATGAATTGTGGTCGCGTACCCTAAGTCCAAATTCTCGCGGACACTCACCAACTTAGGACCATAAGAAAATGGATTAAAGCCGGTCTGACTACTTTCATTCAAATCAACTAAAATCGGATCCGGCGTATCAACAGTTTGCACCAACACCATATCGTAATCCGGCATCACATCAACCACGGTGATACGGTCACCGCCACGCATCCGGACCTTCTCGTGTGCACCACTCGCTTGGTTCGTCACGTAAACCGTCTGCATCACTTGAACACGGTCGCCTGGATATAACGTTAAATCATCACGTACCCATAGTGGCACTTCAGTCCGCAAGACAGCTGTATCCAGTAACGCATTCTGCACAGCCGCATTAATGAGCTTGCGGAGTTCGTTAGTTGGTACGAGCGCCACCGTTTCCTTATCGGGTTCAGCAATTAAGGCCCGTTTGATTGTTTCAACCACAAATAACAGTGCCGTTTCTGACATTGGCACAAAGGTATAAGGCCGTGTCAGGAAAACATCCGGCAACACTTCGGCTGGCATTAATTCAGTTGGTGCTTCTATCTGGGCCACATCGCCATCTAACACAGCATTCGCAACCGTTGCAATAATTGGCGAATTAGCCCGCTTAATTTGTTGTAAGGTTGGCGTCTGGTTTGCTAAGTTCGCCAGCACCAACGCGTTCAAAAACGGCACTGGGTCATTCTCGACTGATGGTAGCTGGTGTGGATCACCAACAAGCAGAATTTGCGCTCCAGTTGCTAAGCCGTAGAGAATCGTGTCGATTAACGCCCGCACATTTGCAGCAAATGCCTCATCAACAATCATGAGGTCATACGTTGGATACCGACTGGCCTTCTCAGCATCTTCAAAAAAATGCCCTGTCCGCGCAATTTCCGTCATCGCATCGTGATTGCGGTATGTGAAACTCGTCGCCGTCGCAATGGTGACGTGGTCAACTGGCTTCAGTAGGTAATCCGGTTCATGTTCGTCAAGTAAATCACCAATAGCACGCTCGACAAGACCACGGGCATTCGTCGCTGCAGCGTGGGTTGGTGTTATCAACAACGTGTTCACATCTTGTTGTTGGGCCAATCGAATTAGGCGCGCCATCATATATGACTTACCAGAACCAGCCCGCCCTGTCACAATTTGAATTGGTGATGGCGTCGTTTGCATATTCTGCCAAACAGCGGTTTGCCCAGCCGTCAACGTCTCATCCGCTAGCATCCCGGCTGTCAGTGCGGTCATGACATCAGACACTGGGTGTGGTTGCTGCAACATTTCAACCAAGGCTAACAGCCATTGATCATATTCTTGCCGTTGCTGCGCTTCTGGCGGGAGTTTATCGAAGATTTCACGGGCAAACGCCTTCATTTCTGATTACGGTGTTGACGCCATGAGTTTTGCAAAACTTGTTTTACGGTAAATTTGTTCTGGCAATTTATGGCGCCAGAAATACATTTCTGTATCGTCCTCTGAAAATCGTGTCATCTGCACGTGCCTCCCTTCGCTTACTTTCTTACAGCATTATACGACTGTTTTTGGTGGGGTGGTCTTTATTAGAGTTAGTTAGTTATGTGTGTTGTATTGTGTTGTGTCGTCGCGTTGCGACGAGGCATGGAGTTTGGTTGGGGCGTGACGTAGCGATTCGCCTGGGTGAACTCACAAGTTCGGCCGACCGCCGGTTAGATAAGGAAATGGGAGCCAAACCCTTAGCACAATTATTTGGGAGCTAGCCGGTGCTCGCGCCGGCGGAGTTTACCCAGGCGAATCTTTGGCGAAGTCACGCCCCAACCACCATGCCTCGTGCGAAAGCACGACACACTCACGCCAACTTAAAAACGAGGTCTAACCCGAAATGGTCAAACCTCGTTCTACTATTTATTCTGGTAATGTAACCGTCACTTCAGCTGGCTTGGTTTCGACCAAGACATTTCCGTTGTGAACGGAATACAATAGCTCAGCACGTTCGTTCAAAGCGTCGTACCAGTTCTTGGCGTTGAAAATCAAGAAGTTCGCTGGCTTGCCAACTTCAATGCCATAACTGTCTTGCACCTGCATCGTACGCGCACCATTCTTGGTAATAAAGCGGTATGAATTCATGATTTCTGTGTAACCCATAATCTGCGTTGCATGCAGCCCCATGTGCAAAACATCCATCATGTTACCGTTACCCATTGGGTACCAAGGATCCTTAATGTCATCTTCGCCAAAGGCCACGTTAATACCCTCAGCGTCCAATTCCTTCACACGCGTCAAACCGCGGCGCTTTGGATATGTATCAAAACGTCCACCTAGGTACATGTTGATCAGTGGATTTGAGACAAAATTGATATCGGCCATCTTCAACAAACGCATCAACTTATAAACATAGGCATCATTATATGACCCCATCGCTGTGGTGTGAGAAGCCGTCACTTTTTCCTTGAGGCCCGTTTCAAGTGCCAACGTCGCCATCGTTTCCAAACCACGTGAAGCCGGGTCGTCGATTTCATCCGTGTGGGCATCAACCAACAAGCCATACTTTTGGGCCACTTCAAAGGCAAAATGCAATGATTCAACCGAGTATTCACGGGTGAATTCAAAGTGCGGAATCGCCCCGATTGCATCAACCCCCATTTCAGCGGCCTTAATCATCAATTCTTTACCACCTGGGAACGACAAAATGCCTTCTTGTGGAAATGCCACCAGTTGCAATGTCATCCATGGCTTTACTTCTTCACGAACTTCCAACAACGCCTTTAAGGCAGTTAGATTAGGATCCGTCACGTCGACGTGTGATCGCACGAATTGCAAACCATGAGCAGCTTGGATTCGCAACGCTTGGATGGCCCGTTGCTTCACATCTTCATGTGACAACGTTTCCTTGCGGTCTGACCAGATGCGAATCCCGTCGAACAAGGTCCCTGTTTCATTCCATTCTGGGTCACCGGCCGTCATGGTTGAGTCCAAGTGGACATGGGGGTCCACAAATGGCGGCACCATCAACTTACCGGCTGCGTCAATCACTTGCTCATCGGCCACTGCTTCTAAATGATTAGCAATAGCAACAAACTTGCCATCAACCACGCGGACATCTTGGGCTTGGTCCGCATTTTCAATAAATACTTGCTTAATGAGCATTTTTCTTCCCCAATTAATTCATGTTGTTAACTTTCAGTAGAGTATACCATATCGGACACCTGCCTCGACAGTCATTTCACAAATGATTCCTTGCATTCACCTAGCAGTTCGGACACAATATGGGGTAAAGGGGGAAATATCTTATGTTAAATATTGCTTACGTTGGTTTTGGTAAGAGTACCAACCGTTATCACATTCCCTACCTGATGCAACGGCAAGACAAGTTCCGAATTACTCGGATTGTGACGCCAACACTTGGCAAGCGCCCTACCGAACAAATGGCGCTTGAAGCAACAGGTACTATTTTCTCAACTGATTTAAACGACATCCTTACTGACGACACCATCGATTTGGTCGTGGTTGTAACACCCGCTCCGGCACACTATATCACCGCGCGACAATTGCTTTTGGCCGGTAAAAATGTGATTGTCGACAAGCCGATGGTTGAAACCTTGACCCAGGCGCAAGAACTAGTTGATATCGCCCGCGAACGCAACTTATTCTTCATGCCTTTCCAAAATCGACGCTTCGACAGTGACTTTTTAACGTTGCAACACGTCTTAGATGCCGGCTATGTGGGCCGACCAGTCGAATTGGAAGTGCATATGGATCACTACCGGCCTAATAGCGCGACAACCGCTGGCGGTCCCATCGACGGGGCTTGGTACGGTCACGGTGTCCACTTGGTTGACCAAATGATTGCCTTGTTTGGTAAGCCAACGAGTGTAACCTATGACTTGCGAGCAACTCGCGAACTCGGCGCTAAAATCGATGACCAATTCGAAGTGAATCTCCACTACCCAGATGCCTTCAAGGCCACTGTCCAAGCAACTGAACTTGCGACGGTTGCTTACCCTAAGTGGGTGCTGCATGGTACCACTGGAACGTACATTAAGTACAACATCGATCAGCAAGAATACGACTTGAAGGTTGGCATCATGCCAGGTATGCCAGGTTTCGGGGATGATGCGCCCCAAGATTATGGCCAATTAACCTACTTCAACACAAGTGGTGATCGCATTGAAAAGGTCATCCCCACCGTTCACGGTGACTACGGCCGCATTTACGACGCCGCCTACGACAGTATCGTAAATGACGCACCAAAGTTGATTTCTGACAGCCAAATGCTAGCTGTTATTGAAATTTTGCAGGCAGGGTTCAACGAACCAGCACCACATATTGTCCAATTCTAACGGCAAAAAAGCACTCCGCAACATAATGCGAAGTGCTTTTATTTTTAATACCAGTTATTTTGTGCGCGGAAATTAATCGCATTGTCGATTGAACCGTAACGATCGTTGATGTAGTTCAACATCCCCGTCGTTTGGGTTTCAACTGAACCGGTACCCCAAGCATTCTTGGTTTGTCCAAGACCTAAGTAGCCGTTTGGTGAAACCGCATCTGGGTTACCACCTGATTCAGGCAAAACGATATTGTTCCAAAGCGCATCAGTTCCACCAGCTGCGATAAATTGATCGTAAACTGATTGCGTTGCGGCTGTTGTATCAGCTGTTGCTGTTTGAACAGGTGCTACTGCCGTAGTGTCAGTATCCGCTGACGTCGTATCTGAAGTTGCAACGGGTGTCGTATCGACTGCTGCTGATGCGTTAACACTCGTCAATTGTGCAACAGCATCTGAAACGGCTGCTTGTTGGACAGGCGTTGCACTTGCCAAAGTCGTCTCAGTTGCAGCCGTTGATGTCACATCTGAACTAGCCACAGCAGTCGTCGTGTCATCAGTAGCTACGGCACTATCAACCGTCGTATCGTTTGTGTCGGCTGAAGAGGCCGCAGTCGCAACTGATGAGGCAGCACTAGCTGTTGACTCTTCCGTTGCAGCAGAGCTAGCCACAACAACTGGCGTTACTGACGCCCCAGCTGCTGGCACAACTAGCACTTGGCCAATTGACAACATCGCCAAATCCAACGTTGGATTAGCAGCCGTCAAAGCAGCCACGGTCACACCATTGGCCGCTGCAATGCTTGAAAGCGTATCACCATCGACCACCGTATAAGTACCCGTTGTCGCCGTTGACTTAGGTGCTGTTGATGTCATTTGCTCCAACGCTGCCGATTCGGCAGGCGTTACTGGTGCTGCTGATACACTTGCAGTGCGCTTTTCAGACGCTGATGACGCCGCAACTGATGCCAAAACATCGGATGCTGAACTAGCAGCTACCGTTTGTTCAGTCGTTGCCGACTTAGCAGCCTTAGTTGACGTTGCTGATTCTGACGTTGCTTCTGATGAAGCGGCCACGGTCACTACTGGTGCTGATTCATCAGAACTAAAGGCCACTTGCATCTCTGCTGCAGGCGTCGTTGTCTTTGATGCTGCAGCATGCTTAGCTGGCGTCGTTCGTTGTGGCATCGCTGCCCCAGCGCGCTTCACAATCTTTCGAGCCACATCTGACGTCGTAGTCACACCACGTGCTTCTGTTGACTTCTTGCTTTGTAGCAAACTAGACAAAACGGGAATTTTTGTCTCAGCGGTAATATCACTTTGCTTCTTAACGGCGTGCTTAATAGCATCCATGTGTGCGACCCCACTCACACCCATAGCACCTGCGACTGCTGCAATCACACCTGCTTTTGTCTTTTTATTCATATATACCTTTTCCTAACCTACAAAATACACTCTCTTACTTACATCAAGTATATGACGAATATCATTTTTAGTGAAGTACTATTTCCGAGGTTTGGGATTCAATTTAAAGCCATAAAAGGTACTGCCCTTGTATGTTTGCTTGGCCAACTTCCCTACCGCCGTGTAATCTTTGCCACGTTTTGATTTAGCCGCAAAACTAACTTCTTCGCCAGCCAACAATTTCGCGAGCTCGTCATCTGTAAATTTATGCCCGCTCCATTCTTTAGCAAACGTGATTTCTTCACCATTGAAGGTGCCCGTTGTTTTCTCGCTAACCTTGCGCACGGGCTTGGGTTTTGGTGCCCCCAATGTTGCTTGCAATGCCTCGGCATTCGCCACCATAATCGGCATATCGTGATCAACCACCTGAGTCACTGATTCCAGCAGCTTGTCCATTGTCATTTTAAATTCGCCCACTTCGTCCATCATTTCAAACAGACGCTTGGTAATCTTTGGCGACGCAATCCAAGTCCCCTTCACCATGACTGCTGACACATTACCGGTTTCCGTTAGCGTCAACTTACCGCGAGACTCACGCAACATCGCTTTTTGACCCTTACCCATGTCGGATAGTGTCGACACACGTGTTGCACCGGTACCAACATTATGCTTTTCCAAGTACGCCATAATCCACTTCGTCGTGGGTTGCTGTGGCTTCTTGTTCGCACCTTCATGAATGTACGGATCCGCCATCGGTCCCAAGACACCCGCATTTTCATCCTCATCGTCATCATCAACACGCGTGGCGGCGAATGAATCATAAACCAACTTAAAGTTCAGTTGAATTGGCACATTGAAAGCCGTTTTAAAGCTTGGATAATCAGCCAAATCGGCTGTCACGTGGTCGTACACGTAATCTTCCGCCAACATCGCCAAGTAGTTTTTCGCCAAGACTTCATAAATCGCCATCGCACTGTCGCCGTACTTTTTCAGACTTTGCACATCAGCCGGCACATTCACACCCGGCCGGTTCGCCCCGTGGGATCCTTGTGGCTTCACGTGCGTTGACCGCGGTTGCCGGTGTGTCAACAAACTCGTATCAACCCCTACCAACTTGGCAATCCGGTCAACCAATGGTAACAGTTCATTAAATTGCTCCGGGGTAACCGTCTTGTCTTCAGTACGAGGGTATGACACCACTTGTGCTTCATACATTTTTTGATAAGTGGCCAACACTTCCTTTGACGCATACCCGCGCGGTGCCAACACAGCGGCCAATCCTGCCAAGTCTAGCAAACGCCCTGGTGCTTGGGTTCGGGTTTGGTGCTTTTCGTGTGCCACCGCACTGCTGTGATACTGGGCCATATCTTGTTCGGCCGCGGCCTTGTTCGGAAATCGCCATGGTATCACGTCGCCATCTTTTGTCACGCGACCAAACACGTGACCGGCTGGGTCCTTGAACTTCACCTCATAAAAAGGCGTTCGAACATAGTTTTTAATTGCTTCCAGTTGTTCATAGATTTTCCAAACGATGACCGACTTCAACCGGCCTTCGCGGGCGACGACCTTATAGCCCGCCTTCTTGGCGGACGTCGTCGCGATGCGCGTTAATTGCATTGACATAAAGTCCCAACGGTTACGACTTTCACCTTTCAAGTAAGCACCGTGCTGCCACTTATCTGTCACATCCGTTAATTGCCGCATCGCCGCCTTAATACTCTTAGGTGATTCATCCATAAAATTGGCACGCAAGACTTGGCCGCGCCACCCAATGGCATCGATTGCTTCCCACGCCAATAAATCACCTTCACCAGATGGATCCGTGTCGGTTGCAATAACCAAGGCGTCATACCCCTTCTTCGACTCAGCCTTGATTTCATCCACAATCTTCTTCGTGGATTCCGACTTACCCGTTCGCAAGTTGCGATTCCGAATGTACGTCCGCTGCCACTTGAAATCGCTAATCTGCCAAGGCATGTACTTGAGCGTCCACGACTTGTAGGCCTTTTGCAACTCAGCTGGCACCATTTCTTCCGGTTCTTTCAACGTCATGACGTGGCCACGGAGGTTGGTAATGTTGAAGTTATTGCCTTCAAACTGGCCGACCTTCCCGCCAAGTGCTTTGACGAAATTTTGGGCAGCAGATGGTTTCTCAGTAATAATTAAATAGTTCGCCATAAGTCCCTCGCTTAATTGTCATCCCGTATTTTCGCTAAAACTCTATTATAGACGAAAAAAGGCAACCCGCTGATTTGTAAGCAGGTTGCCTTAATGTTTTCTATTACTTTTTAAGCAGCTTAGCCGCGATGTAGTAAATGACACCCGTTAATGCCATCGCCACGAACGTCACACCAATTGTTTGACTGATGATATCAACTGACTTCAAACCGAAGTACAAGGCAATACCAATCAACCAAGCACCGATGGCCAACCAGTTCAAGCCACCATTGTACCAGTACTTACCGTCAACCTTCGTGAATTCTGACAACTCATATTGTCCCTTACGAATAAAGAAGAAATCCACCAGGAAGACTGCAATTTCAGGACCCAAGAACATGCCGATGTAGTCCAAGAACAAAATGAAGGCATCCAAGAAAGTGGCAAACCATAATGGAATGAATGACACCAAAGTTGCACCAATCGTGACAATCCACAATGCAGGTGTCAACTTTAACTTATGCCACATGTTGGTCAACGCTGACCCAGCCGCCATCAAGTTAACTGCGTTAGCCGTTGTTGACGTAATCACGATAACTAACAAGGCGATAATCCCCAAGCCTAGCTTTGAAGCAATCGTTGATGGATCTGAATCATTTGGATCAAACGCATTGTTCATCAAGGCCGTTGCGATCGTTGCCGTCAAGCCAATGAAAGCAAACCAGAACAACCCAATGTTAGCACCCAAGAATGACCAACCCGTTGCCCCTGACTTACGCTTCGTGAAACGTGAGAAGTCAGAAGATGCCGTCACCCAGGCCAGGTTAAAGGCGGCCAAGATATCGATCGCGGCCCCTGATGAGATTCGCACCTTTGCTGGTGGCGTCCAGGCGAAAATATCCGCTAGTGACACGTGCTGGAACACCACAATTGATTCCCAAATCACGAAAATTGCGACCAAGATAATCCCGATACGTTCAATCATCCGGACCGAACGCTCACCCAATGAAATTGATGCCAAGTGCAACAATGACATGATGATAATCCCGATGACCAAACCAGCTTTGCCGCCTGCAGTATAGGCTTGCCAACCAAACAAATCCTTGAAGATCACCGAAATTGAAATGGCAGCGATAAACGTATTTGCGGCAGCCCATCCAATAAATTGCACGATGTTAATAATTGATGGTAAGAATGACCCACGCAAACCGAATGATGCACGCGTCAAGGCCATCATTGGCAACCCCGTTTTAAAGCCCATAAACGAAGCGAGTGCTAATAAGGCATATGACACCAATCCCGAAATAATCAGGGTCGTCGACGCAGTGTACATTCCCGCTGCGGCAATCACACCACCGATGTACCACGTCCCGTTGTTGGCATTAGCACCAACCCAAGTTGCAAACATATCCCAGTTTGACATTGTGCGCTTGTCAGTTGAAATCGCTTCAACTTGACCAAACTGCTTTTCCATATTCCCCTCCTTGCACCCAGGTATAAGGTAAACAAAAAGGGCCACTCCGTGACAAAAATGTACAGAGCGGCCCACTAATAGTCTACAGTTATCCTAGGTGACGCGCTCTTTGGCCAGTTCTCTGACTGACGGTTAAAAGAACTATTTATAATTTTCAACTTGGTCTACTATACCGACCTTGGTTAACAGCGTCAACCGTTTAAAGGGGAAGTAAAAACCTCGTAAAACGTTTAACGTCGCGCCACCAGTACGGTAACGCGACGTTAACTAATTTTTGTTAAATCTGCCCCGTAATGATACCAAGCACTGCTAGTAACATCACTACGAATGACCCCAGCGTACCAATCAACGCGACCCAGGTAATCCCACGTGGGACTGTCCAACCGTTTACGCCATCGTAATCACGCCATGTTTTGCGTCCTTGGAAAGTGACAAACACGATAATGGCGAATACTGATAAGACGCCTTGACCAATCACACTTAGGACTTGTGGTAGTCCGGTTGGCACGACCGAAAACAATGTGTAGTTTGCGACGGCAGCCAAGCCAACGACAATCGCTAATAATGCAGATGCCATCTCAAGTTCCCCTTTTCATTTCAATATTGTTACATCTATTGTAACGGGCTTCACACGTCTGCGCACGCTAAAAAGCCAAATAACTTAAAAAAGGTTAGCGTTTAACAAAAAACGGTAAACCCGCAGGCTTACCGTTTTGCTTAATTCCCCATTGGCGCTTCAATGCCGGCTGATAACTGAATATCATGTTCTGCCAAAATACGAATAATTTTCATATTAATATCAGCTCGTGTCCCAGCCCAGTCGGCGTCTGGCAACATCTTGAACTGTGCGACCGCCATAAACTCATGTCCCCGTGTCGTCACGGAATTGATGTACGCCTTTTGCGTATCAGCCGCAAATCGGTCATCAGCGGCCAACATTGCTTCCACATCAGCCATCGCTGCCATCATATCCTTCGTCTTAGTCGCAATGTCTAAGTAGAACGTCAACGTTAACTTGCGAGTCTCCATCCGTGACCAATTCGTAATTGGTTCATTCGATAGCGTCGCATTCGGCACAATCACCAAAGCCCCATCAAATGTCCGCACGAGCGTTGACCGGAATGTAATGTCTTCGGCGATTCCCTCAACCGACGGTGACGCAATCCAGTCGCCGATTTGGAAAGGCTTTTCAGTAATGATGATAATCCCACCTAACAAGTTCTTGATTGGATCTTGGGCGGCCATCGAAACGGCCAATCCAACCAACCCCAGTCCAGCGAACACCCCGTTTACATTAATGCCCCAGTCAGACAAAATCATCGTCACCGTTAAGGCCATGACGACAAATTGCAGAATGCGGGTCAAGAATGGCATCACAATCGAATCAATCTCCATGTGCACGCGTTCGCCCAAGTGCGCCAATAACGTTGTCAATGACCCCATCAACGTATACAGCCCATAACCGATACTAAAAATTAGAATCGAGCGATAAACCTGCGTCGCAAATGTAATCAGCAAATGTGGTGAATGGGCCGTGTGCAACGCCAACAGTAACCCTGAAAACAGCACGACGACGCGCGCTGGATTTTCAAACGCCATCAAGACGTCAATCCAGGCTTCAAAGCGCTTCGGAATCCGCTTCTCAATAAAGTGGAAAATGCCCCGGACGACACCACGAATCAACAAAAATGACACGATGACGATCAATAAGGCCAAGCCCAATGATTGCCAATCAAAGCTGTGCGCTAACCAGCGTTCAAACAACTTCATGTTTCTCTCCTCTGTTTAAAATGCTATTTTACTAATCTCAAATAATTACAGTTTTCAAGTATAACAAAGAACGCACGGTCGATTGACTGTGCGTTCCAGGTCTTTATCAAGTTTTTACTTCTGGTTCTTAGCTAACTGTTGCAGCTCATGCAACGTCGTCTTACTACCATTCAAACCTGTCGTTCGTTGACCATTATGCACATACGTCACGTATGGCAAGTTTGTCACCTCAAGACTGTCTCGGAATGATTTCTTCAGCGTGTACGCCCCTGTATCGAAATAGTAGACTTCATGATTTTTCGCGAGTTGCTTAATCACTGGCGATAACTTGCGACTATCTGGGGATGCCGCTGTACCGATATAAATGTAATAATCACCACTCGACCGGTCGTTAACAACGGCGTCCAACTCATTTTCAGCGATTGCCGTTGTCCGCTTTAAGTTGTTGCGATAATCACTTTGTGTGACCAATGAAATCCGATTTTCATGGCGCTCCACTTGCCAACTCACTAATGAGCCAATCACGACTAACGCCAAGAAGACGCCGTTTACTGCGATATAAACGGTTCTCAACTTAGGTAATAGTTCATCCGCTAGAATGTTAATCAGGCCAATCAACAGCAAGCCCCAGAATACATTCACGCCAAAGCCGAACAGGTGGTTAACCACCGCCCAAATGTATTCCAACACAAGGATGATAATTAAGCCGTATACCCACACTTTTTCTTTTCTCATCACAATAGCTCCTAAACATACTAATTTATAGTATATGGGAGCTTAGGGCCTCTGCCCAGCTTTCAGCGGATTCCTCATAAGAAATTTAAAAAAGGGCGCAAGCCGAAGTCGGTTTGCGCCCTTAGTTTTCAGCACCCTAACGCGTTAGAAATGCTGTGATAGCTGTATTTTGTTGTTCAGGTGCGAAGAAGTCATCGGCGCGTTCAAATGCTTGAACCCGTCCATCTGCCAGTAATAGCACATCATCCGAAATATCACGTGCAAACGCAATATCGTGTGTCACTAAGATAATTGTCCGATTAGGTAACTTGGCCACCTCAGTGATCATGTCCGTCACTTCCCGAATCGATTCCGGATCCAACGCTGAGGTTGGCTCATCCAATAACAGCACCGGCGCTTCCGTAATCAAGGCTCGTAAAATGCCAATACGTTGTTTCTGACCACCAGATAGTGAACTGGGATATTGTGTCGCAACCCCAGCCAAATTAAACTTTTCCAGTAACGCCATCGCACGTTCGCGGGCATCCGCCTTCGAATGCTGACCAGTCAGGTAAAGTGGCGAGGCAACATTATCTAGCGCCGTCAAATTCGCAAATAAGTTAAAGTGTTGAAACACCATCGCTGTTTGACCAGCTAAATCTGGCACACTGCCAGTCGTAACTGGTTGTAGGCCGTTCAACGTGCGAATCAATGTTGACTTGCCTGCACCAGATGGGCCGAGGATGGTTAGGACTTGTGCGGTGGGGATGTCAAACGACACCTCATGCAACACTTCCTTGGTGACATGCTTTTTATTCGTTGGCACCGTCACAACCAACTGCTTAACTGCCATTGTCATGATGTTACCCTCCTACATGTACCGACGATAATAGCGTTCTAACTTATTTTGCAAAGCAGAATACGCCACTACCAACAACCAATAAATAATCGCGACCGCTGCGTAGACTTCCATATACTTAAACGAACCGCCAGCGATTAATTTACCTTCACCAAATAGTTCCGTCACCCCAATGACAAAAGCCAATGCAGTCTCCTTCAAAATGCCAATCGTGTAATTGCCAAACCCTGGAATTGCGTTCACAGCAGCTTGTGGTAGCATCACATGTTTAAAGAAGGCCCACTTATTAATCTGTAGCGAGGTGGCCGCTTCCCATTGCCCGGCATCAACTGAATCAACGGCTGCTCGGAACGTTTCGGCCATATACGCCGCATACTTGAAGCCCAAAGCTAAAATGACCATCACTTCTGGCGACCAGGTCTTCAACGCAGGAATAATTTCAGGCAAACCGTAGTAAGCCAAGAAAATTTGCACGACCCCGGGTACAGCACGGAAGACTGACACATAGAACCGAGCAATCGCTTGTAACCAGCGATATCGACTACGACGCAACCAGGTCACGACGGCGCCGACCAGCGTTGCGATTACAAACAGCTCCGATGGTCAATAGTAAGGTCAATGGCACATATGGTAAGAGCTTTGGCATCACACCAATCATATAATGCACATCAAATGACATTACTTAAGCGCCTTTCCATTGATAATATCTTCACCGAAGTACTTGTGTGACAACTTTTGCAATTCGCCATCCTTGTACAACTTCTTCAAGCCAGCGTTAAAAGTCTTCGCGTCCTTCTTACCACTGGCTTCCTTCGTGAAGACCGCACCGTCGTGGTCAGCTGCAATCTTGTCAGGCAACATCTTCAAAGCCAATTGCTTGTCCTTGATCACCGCCTTCAAAATTGGACCTGAGTTCGTCACACCATCAACCTTGCCACCATTAGCAGCCGTCACTGCATCGTCGCGTGACTCAAAGGCACGTACGTCAACCTTCTTGTTGTACGCATTCAAATTCTTGATGCTCGTTGACCCTTGCACAGCGCCAACCGTCTTACCAGCCAAATCGCTGACCTTCTTGGCCTTGCTATCCTTTGGCACAGCAACTTGTTGGTTATACGTTGCGTACAACTTTGAGAAACGGTATTGCTTAGCGCGGTCCTTGTTGTAAGCAACCGCGTTTGATACACCTTGAATCTTCTTGCTGCTCAATTGTTGCAACAAGCTATCAAAGTCTCCGTTAACCCACTTCACCTTGTAGCCTTCAGCCGCAAACGCCTTGTTCGCAACTTCAACGTCAAAGCCAACCAACTTATCATTTTCCTTATAAGACGTTGGATATGACACACCAGTTGATCCCAATGTAATCGTCTTCTCAGCAGCGTGCACTGGCATATTAGCCAAAGCTAGTCCTGCGACACCTGCTGCAACCAACGTCATCATCTTTGTATTCTTCATCATGTTGTTTAACCTACTTCCTTCTCTAAAACATGTGCAATCAATGTTGGGATTGCGACGGTCGTCTTTTCAAATGACGCTACCGTCTTTAATTCTGACAAACTCGTTACCTTGGCAACCGCTGCATTCGCCATCAAATCGGTCAAAAAGTCCGTTTGCTGGTCAATGCTTCGTTGTGCCACCTCGAACAGAATTTCGTGCGCGGTTTGCTTACCCAGACGGTCCGCCAAGAACATCATAATGTCCTCCGCATAGACTAAATCACCTAGACGCGCCACGTTCTCCTGCATCTTGTCGACATTCACCACTAGACCATCAAGCATCGCAATGAGCGAGGTTAACTGACGATCAACATACTGGTGAATTTCAGGCAAGGCTAGCCACAATTGCTTCCACGCAATCGCATCACGTTCATTAACGCTCAACAACGCGTGCATCAACTGAGTTTGCGCGGCAAAAATTGGCTCAGCTAGCGCAGCAATTGCCTCAAAGTTTTCCGGATTGCGCTTGTGCGGCATCGTTGACGATCCAACTTGCCCAACAAATGGCTCAGCTAATTGCTGATTTTCCGTGCTAGCTTCGTTATAGAATTGCCGACCAATTTTGGCTAACGTTGCCCCCAGCATTGCCAATTCGCCAGTGTATGCCACCAAACGATCGGGTGCGTTGTGCCACGCAACGGTCTCAGTTTGTAAATGCAATTCAGCCATCAAGGCTTCTTCAACCGCAATTCCAGCCATACCAAGTGCCGAGTGCGATCCAACCGCACCAGCGAAGACGCCGGTTAATGTGTCGGCCTTCATCTGCGTTAACCGGTCAACGTGTCGCTGAATTTCATCCAGGTAGCGTGCTAAAACGAACCCAAATGTAATTGGCACCGCATGAACATTATGTGACCGCGCCATGTATGGCGTTTGGGCATACGTCTTGGTTAACGTTGCTAATTGCTTACGTAACGTTGTCAGAAGGGCTTCATACCGTTGATAGTGATCAGCAACTTGCAAAACAAGTCCTGTATCTACAATATCTTGGGTGGTTGCACCAAAATGCACATACTCACCAGCTTCTGGGCCAGCGATGCGCTGCATTTCTTGAATTAATCCCAACAAGGAATGTTGTTTTTCGTGTGAAATCTGGGCAATTCGATCAATGTCTAAATCGCCGAACGCCAAGTTCACAATTGTGTCAGCTACGCTTGCGGGAATTACACCCTTGCGCACCTTCCACCTTGGCTAGCGCTTGTTCCACAATAAATTGCTTCTCCAACTTGGCCTCTTCAGACCAAATTTGGCGCGCTTCGTCCGTCGAAAAATTGCCACCAATCACTTCATAGTCGATTGGATGTGCTGCCATGTTTGATACCTCCGTTTTTTCGGCTTGTATTACAACGACGATTATTCTGGACCCACTGGTTTATTTTGACAAATAAAAAAGTGTTATTGTCATTCAACCCACTAAATCAGTATTGAATTCGTACCGCCAGTAGCGCGATAATTAGATAAAGCATCATTCATTAAGAGGAGAATTACAATGACTGATATGACTAAATTAGCACGGCTATTCCAGTGGGCCTTGGTTCCTGTAATGGTTGTGCTGTTAATTCTAGAAGTGGTTCACGGCAGCACGTCCTGGTATGGGGTCGCCTTTCAACTTATCTTGGCAGTAGCTTTCACTGTCATGGGTCGCAGTAGCAACATTCGCATATACTGGTTGGTTGCATTTCTGGCGTTGGTAACGGCTGTCGTGAATGTTACTCACTTGTTATAGAAGCACCAATAAAATTCTAAGAGAAGGAACACACGCGTTTTATAAAAAACTGTGCAGGCGAACCATATGGTAACCACTACAAAAATCAAGGAAACTGCGACGACTATTGAATACCACTATTACGTCGAAAATCACAAATCAAACCCGGCAGATATCGGGCGTATCGTCTTTAAAAAAACCGGTGGCGCAACAACTTGGAGCGCCGAAAATGACCCTCGCAAAATTTACCTAACACATGCGATGCGCTCCTTACTCCGAGTGAAAATAGATACCGGTGTTTTACCAGATAAATCATCTGAAGCTTGGTATTAAAGCCTACCGGAGGCTACCAAATACAAAAGTGCACTCAAAATGGCTGGTAACATTTGTCTTAGCATTTCAAGACACATACGACATGCTGACGTACGTTGCCGGCTAGTTGGCGTTATCATTGCATAGCATTGTGTGTCGTTGTATTTTTACTCCTGTTTTGTTGCTTTTAGCCATTTCTCCTAGTAATATAGGTGTATAGAAAAAGCCCCGTTAGTGGTAGGACACTAACAGGGCTGACAAGTTCCAAGAGTTCTTAGTGGTTAGACATCTTCGTGTTCGGACGTGGATGTCTTTTCTTTTGTCTCGCTATTCACTCGTTTAACATCAACGTAACCGCTGACAATCGCACGAATGATTTTAGGTAACATCAGAATCAACACCACGAACACCGCAAAGATGCCACTTGCTGCCAAGTGAACCACTCTAAACTCCCGGATAATCTTTGAAACATTTTATATGTCCTCCCTGTTCCAAGAAAAATTGTAGAGAGAACAGTGACGCCATGTATCGCAGAACTTGCCGCGGTTTCAACGGGTAATTAAGCCGATCCACCGCATAAACTAGTATGCCCGACTAACGGCTCACTGTAAACGATTATCACGAGCACTTGTATAGAATAAAAAACGCCTTACAATCATGTAAGACGACATAAGGCAGGCAGCCACAATATTAAATTTAATTATGTTATTGATACCGTTACTCATTGGCCGAGCAACGGTATTTTTTTATTGTCTCACCCCATAAAAAAGAGGGTCACATTTGGGGTCGCAACTAATACAAAACAGTACATTTCAGTACAAAATAGTTGCGACCCTTCTTGTGACCCAATCACTTATTTATCAAGGAAAACGCCGGTATACCAACGTTTTCAACCTTATATATGGAGCCGAGGGGAGTTGAACCCCTGTCCTACCATCTCGTAACTAACACCTCTACGTTCATAGCTGAATAATTTAAATCTCGTCTAGTGCACGCCATTCCGCGCGGCGATCAGTTAGACCAGCCTGATTATCCTCTTCATACCTGCCCCAGACGGAGACAAATATGCGCAGATTGCTTAATTTTAAAACCTAGCTTAACCCACAATCAAAGCTATGCATAGGCAACGCAGGCTGGTTTTTAGGCAGCTACTGCGTAAGTGTTTTGTGAATTGTTTGCAGTTAATTCTTCTGAGTGGATTATAGGGCCACAACCCCTAAACGCAGTACTAGCACGAACAATGCCAGTCGATTCCGTAACGACCCCGTTAATGTACGGCTTTCGTACTTAATTATTATAACAATCTCTCAGAACATTCACAAATAAATAGAGAAGTTGTGCTTGTTTTTGTTTTTAGTTCGGTTATAATTGATTTGTTGGGTGGAACGCAACAAAATAGTCATTAAAACACGAACATTAATCAGACTTAGGGGAATTTAAATGGACTTTTCAACTGTATTCGACTACGAAGATATTCAACTCATTCCAAACAAGTGTATTATCGAGTCTCGCTCTGAAGCGGACACGTCTGTCACACTCGGCAATCGTAAGTTCAAGATTCCCGTTGTGCCAGCTAACATGCAAACGGTCATTAACGAGGAGTTGGCGATGAAGCTCGCCACTGAGGGGTACTTCTACGTCATGCACCGTTTCGAACCAGAAACACGTTTGGACTTTGTCCGTCGTTTCCATGAAGCTGGCACGTTTGCTTCAATTTCCGTTGGGATTAAGCCAGAAGAATACGAATTCATCGACGCTTTGCAAGCTGCTAACTTGACGCCTGAATACATCACCATCGATATTGCGCACGGTCACTCCGACGCCGTTATCAAGATGATTCAATACATCAAGGCCCACTTGCCAAATGCCTTTGTAATTGCCGGTAACGTGGCGACACCTGAAGCAGTCCGTGATTTGGAAAATGCGGGTGCGGATGCGACGAAGCTCGGTGTTGGTCCTGGTAAGGCCTGCATCACAAAGTTGAAGACTGGTTTCGGTACTGGCGGTTGGCAACTAGCCGCCCTCCGTCTTTGCGCGAAGGCTGCTAAGAAGCCAATCATCGCAGATGGTGGGATTCGTTATAACGGTGATATCGCCAAGTCAATTCGCTTCGGTGCCACGATGGTCATGATTGGATCATTGTTTGCAGGACACGCTGAAACACCTGGTGAAGTCATCGAAATGGACGGCGCTAAGTATAAGACATACTTTGGTTCTGCTTCGCAATTCCAAAAAGGCGAATACAAGAACGTCGAAGGTAAGAAGTTGTTAGTCCCTTACCGTGGCTACATCGATGATACCTTGCTTGAAATGGAACAAGATTTGCAATCAGCTATTTCATACGCTGGTGGTCGTCAATTGATGGATCTTAAATACGTCGACTATGTCATCGTTAAGAACTCAATCGTTAATGGGGATTCCTACTAAACAACAAAACGCCAAGCGAACTAAATCGCTTGGCGTTTTTAAATGCGTTTATAGCGCTGCCAACATTTCTTGCAACATTGACTGACGATAAATTGGGCGGTTGTTGAACTTACGACGTTCGACTTCCACTTCCTTTTCGGCACGGTCTGAAGCAGCCTTGGCGATTGCTTGCGTCTCCGTTGGGCCAACTGTACCTTGTGCTGACTGCATTTGCGTGAACAGCGCAATGTAGGCGTAGTACGCACCTAAGAACCAACCGTTAAAGTATGGCATGACCACATTCGCCTGGCCAATCTTGTCATGGTTGTGGTGCGTAATCTCGTGATATTCTTCTGACAACATACTCTTAATTTGCGCATACAAATCAGAAGCGTTCTTTTGGGCAACCTTTTCTAACGTCACAAAGTTATCCGTCGCAAACTTTTCAGCGCGGTCGACCCATTCAGCCGTTTGTTCCTCGGGATTGATATTCTCAACTTCCGCAAACACTGCCAAATGTGCGTCAATGTAGCCACGCTTCATCCCCGCCATCAACACCGGCTTCAGAATATTGTCGACCTTTGCCAAGTTCAGTGACTCGTTCAACTGCGCAACCGCCTGCTCAAACTGTTCTTCGATCATGTCGTCATCCTCATCTCATTTAATCCTTATTTACTATACCATAGCTAGCAAAAGCACCGCCATCTCAGTCGACGGCGGTGCTTTTCGGATCTACTTTTCGCTTGACCAGGCTGCCTCTCCAGGCACCCACGCTTAGTGTGATTATATGAGAGCTTGAGTATTGTTTATAAATGGTCAAACAACTATTTGTGAAATCATCATCAAACAAGAATAATTGTAAACTATTCTGTGAATAAAATCAATGTGAATTTGATAACAAGTCCAAATTAGTGGAATACCATCCCACCATCAACGACCAATGTTTGCCCCGTGATGTAATTTGAATCCTTGCCAGCCAAGAAGGCAACGGCTGATGCGACTTCTTCAGGCTCTGACAAACGACCAAGTGCAATGCCGTCTGAGAATTGGGCCATGCCCCATTCATCATCCTTACCAGCATTTTGACCAACTTCGTGGGCGATATCAAACATCATTGGTGTCTTAACGATACCAGGTGCAAATGCATTAACCGTAATGCCCAATGGTGCCAATTCCTTCGCCGTCGTTTGCGTGATACCACGGATTGCAAACTTAGTTGCCCCGTAGACCGTCAAATCAGGATTTCCTTCAACACCCGCTTGTGATGTGGCATTGATAATCTTACCCCCGTGGCCAGCCTTCTTAAAGGCTTCGACCGCCGCTTGCGTTCCCCACACTGTACCGTTGATGTTTGTATCAAACGTCCAGCGCATTGTCTCTTCGTCAACTTCCATGATTGGTGTCGTAGGTGCAACACCCGCGTTGTTGATCATGACTGTCAGATCCCCAAAATGTGCAACAGTCTTTTCAACACCGGCAAATACTTCATCACGCTTCGCAACATCAGCTGCAACAGCCAACGCTGCGTCAGGGTGAACTGCGTTAATTTCGTTTGCAACGCGTTCAACCTTTGACAACGTGCGACCAACAACTGCGACCTTGAAGCCGCCATCTGCTAAACGCTTTGCGATTGCTTCACCAATACCTTGTCCTGCGCCAGTAATAAATGCTACATCACTCATGTTAGTTACCTCTCAAATAACAAATTCCTAAATAAAATATCTCTTGCTCATTACTACACAAATAATAATACAACTTTACTTCCACTTTGTAAACGTTATGGTTTTCACAAAATAAAACAACCACAAAAAAAGCTCTAACATCGCTGTCAGAGCTTTGCTTATCTATTGTGCTGTGTAGCCACCATCGATCACGAATTCGGCACCGGTTGCAAACTTTGATTCTTCAGAAGCCAAGTAGACACAGATCCAGGCGATATCATCTGGTTCACCCATCCGTCCCATTGGTGTCTTTAAGCGTTGCGTCACGTAAGGTGCGACTGAGTCACCTTCACCAGAACCATCCGTCATTGGTGTCGCAATGTAACCTGGGTGCACCGTGTTCACACGAATGTTCAAATCATTTTGCGCTGCGTAGACTGCAGCTGACTTTGAGAACATGCGAACCGCCCCCTTCGACGCGTTGTATGAGGCCGTCATCGTATCACCAACCAAACCAAGGATTGATGACATGTTAATGATTGACCCACCACCATGTTCCTTCATTGCACGGAAGCCATATTGCGTACCGAGGTACATTCCATCAGCATTAATGCTCATCAACTTACGATATGCGTCAAAGGTATCGTGCTCAATGTCATTAGTTGCGCCGATACCAGCATTATTAACCAACACATTCAACGGACCAAATGCCTCTTCTGTGTAGGCAATTAAGTCCTGCCAACCTTGCTCGTCAGATGAATCGTGTTGTTGGAAACGAATCACATCTTCCCCGCCGAGTTCCTTGGCTGCCGCCTCACCAACATTGGCACGACGTCCCGTAATCACAACCTTAGCACCCTCTTCAATAAAACGTTGGGCAATTGCCTTTCCCAAACCAGTGGTTCCACCAGTCACAATTGCAACCTTCCCCGTCAAACGATCTACCATAGTACTTACCTCGCTAATTTCTTTTGATACTTCAGAGATTACCGGGCAATTATGAAGATTTTTGTTTTGAACACTTGGATTTGAAAACGTTTACAGGTTTGGCTAATTTTGTTCATATAGTTGGATGGCTTCGGGTACAGTGGCAGCTTTTCCTGTTTTTAAATACTTCGTCAATATATTAACTGTAGCTAAATCTCGCATATATTCCGGTAGTTGATTGATAATACTTGCACCTTGCTCGCCTAATTTAACTTGTTTTGCTGACATCTCATTAATTTGCGCAACATAAGGCAGTCTCGATAATTTCTTATTGTAGTTGTCATTCAATTCTTTTTTCGAAACATGAAATGCTTGATATATTTTAACGATTGCAACTACAACAATTAGTGAAAAAATCGAGGAATGATAAACAGATTCTAAGAGATAGGCAATCAAAAGCACAATAATCGCGATGGATCCGCTTAATGGCTGTTGCAACTCTTTTCGGGTCTCTATCAAAACGTCATCCATCAATTGTTTTTTTCTATTATCTAGTTGATACAATTGAGCTACATACTGGAGTTTTGATAATTCTATCTCTAATTTATCCGATACAACTGATTTCATAATAGGCTCTTCCTCGGATAAGGCTAACGCCGGTGTTAGTTGTAAGGGCGCTAATTCATATTCCAAAATCCGTACTGTTAATTCATCACTTACATGGATATCAATACCACCAAATTTTCCAATACCATTCTGGAATTCGCTAAAAACATCTATCTTTCGAACCATACTGTACGACCAATCAGTAACTGCAACATCCATATCCAGATAAACTCCAACGTAAAACGCACCGTTTTCTTCGGTACTCCCGACTAATTGTAAGTTTCCATCATCAGAAATAACAAAATCTCCATATTCCGTTAAACCCAAACGATGTTCGTTATCTGTACTGATAGGCCATAAAAACCAAGCATTCTTTATTTCTTCCGTTAAGGATTGAATGTACTCAAACCTGTCTGTCATACTTTCTTTTTCTTCAAGAAATGCTAATTTTTCACCTAGACCATTGTCACTTATCGGGAGATTAACGTAGTAATTCGTTCTCATCATATGCCCCACATATCGTTAAGTATTTCTGTTTTAAAAACACCCCTTCGCATATGGCCTCTCATTTGAACACCTTTCAACTGCTTATCAAGCATCATTTGCAGCACCTGTTGTCCTTCAATCGATTTGTCGCCATAAGGAAACATTCCAGGTGTTGGTGCTATGTAAAGTGGAAAATAAGCGTTATCGCCAACATAATATGTCATAAACTGACCATTTGAATCTTTTGGAACAACAAATCGAAACGACTTTGCTGCTGTCAATAAATCTTTCAAAGGTCGTTCTATATCAGTCTGATCAAGTCGTGCATTTACATAAGCATCAAAAATTGCCATCATTTCATCTCTAGATACGCCTTCTGAGGTAGCAGTTATTTTATCTTTTCTTATGTGGTGTGAATCAATTAATTCTTCACCTGTTTCTTTGCTATCTTGATTCGATATATGCTTCAGAACTGGCTGTTTTTCCTTTAATTTATGCTGCTGTTCCGTCACATAAATCGTGTCATCGGACAAACGATACAATTCATCCTCCATCTGCAACATCTTCGCCAAGCCGCCCCGTTTCTCATAGACTAGCCAGCGGCCCAGTGTGCGACCGCGGGGATGGCGATAGCCGTATACCGCACTCGCCAACGCCAGAAACAATAAAACGCCCATCGGCAATAAGGCATGACGGCCCAAACGCATTAGCACGATTAACGACACAACTAGCAGTCCGACCGTTAATTGATGGAGACTAGATCCTTTAGCCGCGCGACGGGCTTTTTTCTCAGTCTTGGCACGCAATTCTTCCAACGTATTACTAATCTGATTCGTCTCTTTCTGGCGGGTTTGCCAAGCTTCATTTCCAACCGGCACTGGCAATCGCTTGGGAAAGTCCGTCGCCAGCTGTCGTTCATACCACGGCGTACGTAAACGGACCAACTCGTGGCGTGGAAATTGGCGTTGCAACTCATCACGCGACACCATTAACTCGTCCGTACCATCATTCAACAATAAGCCGGCCACTTCCGGCGTTTGTTCCAACACATCAAAAATCACCGACGCTCGCACCCAGACCGTTGGCAAATCTTGTGCACTCGCTTCGTACTTTGTCGTACTACTATAAAGTTGCACATAGGTTTGGCCATCCTTTTCAAGTAGCAACGACAACGGGTAGTTCGCTGTCTGCCCAATCGCCACTTGGTAACCTGAATACAACACCCGTAATTGACTTTGTGGCACAGCAATCGGCGCCAATAACCATGACTTCTCTAACAACGGATAAATATCCTGTCGTTCACGGCGTTGACTACGATTAGACTGCGCAATAATCGTTTCCCGAATCTCCTTCTCTAACCGTGGATTCGTTAAAGTCAAATTCAAAAATAACCGTTTCATCATACTCCCTCTTCCAATTCGTCCTATATATCTTAGTCCTTTAAAAAGCAGTTTGCTGTTTTTGAGTTCTCTTCTTTTTCACAAGTAAAAACAGACGCCCAGATGGTTAGTATCATCCGAGCGTCTGCTTCATCTTATCTTATTGGCTTTATGTGGCTAGGCTACCCAAACGCTTTGTAACTGATGGCGTAGTTGTTGTAGCCAACGATTATAGGTGGCGCGATGAACCCGTAAGCGGTGACATCGGCGCGCAACTGTGTCATCCGGATATTGCATTAAATCATATGCTAATCGTTGTAACGGCTGCGATAGCCGACATTGCTTCGCTAAATCAGCCAGTAAAATGGTCGCTTCAGCATCCACAAAGGCTGCGTTACTCATCACTTGCTCCGGCGCTTCACCAAGCGGTACACCACGATCCTCATGGCGCTTGGATCGCCGTTGCAAATCGCGCAGGCGCCATAACAGCCACCGAAATAACTCATTATTGTGCTGTGCCGTCAACGTCTCTCCCGCCATTAACCGTTCCGCAATCATCAACCGTAATTCCTGGCGATAATCATCAAAATCCGGTGAACGGCGATAGACATGGCCGGCCTGCAGCACCCCTCTTATCATCAGCTCGTATTGTTCGAGCGTCGCTTCTACTTGTTGGACCATCCGTCCTCCTTTCGTTTGAGCAAATCGCTACCACCTCGCTCAGCGTGCGGCGGATTCTAAGTAACGTGTTTTTGTCATAAAACGTAGATTGTTCTTAGAACTTCTTTATTACACCACGTCAACGTTCACACAACGTCAGACAAAAAGACCGCTCCGACAGAAATCTTATGCTGTCGTGCGGTCTGCTGTTTATTGATAATCGGTTTAGCCCAGAAAATGCAAGGTTACTTGTCCGATTATGCCAAGGCACCCATTGGATCCCAAGGTGCCAGCATAATTGGCGTAGCCGTTTCGTAAATATCACGCAACTCTTCTGGCAAGTATTCCTTCTTAATCACAATTTGGTAGGTAAACTCATCAAACCACTCATCAGACATCGTGAAGTAACCCTTGTTACCGTTCTTATCGCCCCATGAGTTTTCGACCTTCCACTTCGTTGGCTTGCCGTCGACGAGATCAACACCCGTCAACACCATGGCGTGGGTCATCAATGAATCCCCATATTCCAACCGTTCAGCCTTAGTCATGCTGAAATCAACATCGAACAAGTCGTCTTCGTTAAACAACTTTGTATCCATCAAACCAGCCTTGCGATCCAACTTAGGTCCCATGTCGACCCCGAACCAAACGTTCTCACCGGCAAGCAATTGCTTCACCGCCAAGTCTTTAAACGTCGCCAAATCAAGGTTCAAGTGCTTCACTTCGCGACCACCACTCACGTTACCCAACATCTTAACGTTGTACGTTTGATTAAACGGCTTATCAGCAGTTGGCGCATTGATAATTGAGATGTAATCGCTCAACTCCCAACCAACGTACTTTGCGAAAAAGTCTAATGGTGAGATGGCTTGCTCACGATGGAAATTATTATCCTTATCACGATATGAAAAATCAAACGCTACCGGTGGCTCGCCAAAAGTCAGTGACAACATGTGGTAGTTTTCGCGACCGAATTGCGCCAACTTTTCATCGATTTCAGCTTGGGCTGCATTGGCTGCGACTAACTTGCGCAACGTAATCGCATCCTTGCGCAACTTACCATTGTACAAACGGTTGAATTCAGCCGAATGTGATGACGCTTGTGACTCTGGATAAGCTGACTGTGGCACAACCCCATACTTTTCAATCAATGCCACTAGCATGTCCCATTGACCACCGTCTTGTTGTGGCATTTGTAGTAGGAAAGCCACTTCGCGGTCATCCGTTGGCTTGTCGGCTGTCGCCAAAATATTCTCGTAGAAATAATTAGCCTTTTCCAACTTGTCCCAGAAGAATGTATAGCTTTGTGATAATTCAAAATCACCTGGCAAACCATACACGGCCTTCATATCGTGGCGCATCGTGTTCAACGCCGCAAACATCCAGCAACGTCCTGACTGTAATTGGTTAGCCACCGGTGAGCTTTCCAAATCAACACTAAATACTGGCGTCAACGCACCAGCTCGTTCGTTATCACGGGCTGCTTGCAGAATACCATTGGTTGTGACGGCATTGCGAATAGCAGCTGACTTTGGACTAACTGACACCGCTTCTTTGTAAAAAGCTAACTCTTCTTGTGTAATTTCACTCATACATTTATCACCTTTTTCTAATATAAAACCAGTCTAGTCCTTTGTATCAACTTTCGCAATGGTAAAAAATAAGCGGACTAACCACCATGATTAGTCCGCTTATCAATTATTTGTCATCATGATTCGTCACATGATAGTGATTCATCACTGCCACCCCGATCAAGCCTACAAGGCCAACTACAAGACCGAAAGTACCGTATACAATACGCGCCGTTCGGTCATCGATGACCATTAAAAATAGAATTGTCGCGATGAACGCAACATATGGCAACGCCTTAAGGTCGCTTGGTCGTAATCTGATATATGGCATTAGTCACTCTCCCCCTGCACTTACTTTTGTTCAAGTTAATTTTAGTCTACCATGACTGTCCTTACCAGGTACAAGGTGTTAGATGCCGCCAAAGAATAACCGATTCAGTCAGCCACTGCGCTGTGGCCGAGCAAGTTTGTATATCGAGACGTCTTCCCCTCTTGATGTTTAAATACTAAATTGTATTGTTTCAAAAAAATAAATTTCTATCTAAAATTATTTTACACTTAAACGAAAATGCGTACAAATGAATCAATTATCATATTGAAAATGTTGGCTAACCTTTTCAGCGTCATAACCAACTAAATCTGACAATTCTGCTCGCGCTGCGGCGTCTTGTGTAATCTGCCCAACTACGCCGGTTGTACTAGTTTGTGGCAGATCAGAATTTGGACGCCACATCATGCCGTTTTGACTCTGTGGAATTTTAAATTCATAAATATTGCCATCATTCGCAACGATGTATAGGTCGGCTGAATACTCATTCGTCGATGCAATATGGCCCGAGTAACCACTTGGACTGATCATAATCGTCTGTTTGGGGGCATACCCCGTTTGATTCGTCACCTCTGACTTATCTGAATCAGGTCCCACACCTGGATGTAAATTCACATTATCCCATTTATAAAATCCATAGACTGCCTGTGCCTGTAAACCAGCACCACCATTACCACCGTTCAGATAGAGTGGTCCGTTCACTGTGTCATAGTACAACGTGACGTCACCGTATGTGCTAGACACCTCAAAACCTAACTCCGAACCTACTCGATTCATTTTTGCTGCCTGATTGCCAATCCATGATGCAAATTGATCTGTTTCAACACCGGACAGTCTTAAGCTACTTGGCACAGCCACCTCACTACTTGAGCTTGAACTCACCGATTCACTACTAGAACTACTCTCACTAGAAGTAGCCACAGACGAACTTGATTGCACAGTATTCGGATTATCTTTCACCAATGTTTTGTTATAGTCCCGCCCGAGTAAATAAAAAACGCCGCCAAACACAACAATTGCCAGAGCTAACAGCCCGAAAATAAACTTTCGCATCGCAATTTTCCTTTCAAAAATACTTTTAAGGAAATTGTACGGAGTTTATGACAAATAATGTTGTGTGGCGACTTAATTCACCTATTAATGGCCGGCATGTCCGCTAACACGAACCATTTCGAACCGGTCGAATTTTCGATACTTCTTTTCAATACCACTACTGATAAAGGCAAAAATCATAAGGGCAACGACAAACGTCACAACCGGGTGAAATGGCACCAGCAGGAACGCCATTGTCGGTACCATCAACAAGCGGCTCATTATAATCCAACGGCCACCTGCCGTTAAATGGCGTCCACGTAGCAAATCAATTCCAAATCCCATTGCAGTCAATGCGATGACCAAAAACTGGAAGAAGCCAATTGATGAAAGTGTATTGGTCGCCAAGAACACGAAATCCAATATGATAATCGCTAGTGTTAAATATGCTTCTAACCAAGCGACCTGCCACGCAATTTCCTTAAACGTCATCGTAAATAGCAAGACCGATAGTGTATAGATCCACCATGCAATCAAGCCAATCGTTAAATTACTACTGATGCCGATGACCACAAAAGCTAGCACATACAATATATTTTGAATTGCTACCCGATACTTTTTAATGAATGATATCATCTCTTCACCCCCACATTTAGTTATAACCCACTTCCGGAACCAGTTTATCATTCCCACTAACATTAAAAAAGGCATCCACAAAATTTTGCGGACACCCTATAATTTTATTAATAATTTTCAATCGCTAGAATTGTCTCTTCAAAGAATTTGAAAAACGCATCATGATCAACGTGATAAACAAACTCAATGTCACGTCCTGCTGGTGTTTCAAATGTCCGTCCAGGGCTTTGACCAGTTGGTACAACATCAACTGTCATTTGCTTCGTTTCAACCAGTGCAGGATTTTGCGCAAAGGCTGTCGTCAAGACATCCCACAAGAAGTACGTTGAATTTGTCTCGAAGTGGGTTAATACAGGAACCGTTGCATAGGCTTGACCAATAAAGTCCATTACCGGATGTGAACGCAGCTTCGCCCAACGCAAACGGTCAGCTGGTGTCAATGGCACTTCATGAGTACTCTCTAACCCAACCATTTGAATCTTGATATTTGAATCAAAGACAACCTTGAATGCTTGTGGATCCCAAAAGACATTCCACTCAGCCGTGCCATCTTGTTCCGGTTCAGCAATGTTACCAGCGCCAAAAGTTCCTGCCATCACAACCAAGCGGTCAATCTTGTCTGCCAAACTTGGATCCTGTTCTAACACCGCGCCTAGGTCACTAACCGGACCAGTGAACACCAACGTAATTGGTTCAGTGGCTGCCGTT
Source organism: Weissella sp. MSCH1 (assembly GCF_045799135.1). Taxonomy (NCBI): domain Bacteria; kingdom Bacillati; phylum Bacillota; class Bacilli; order Lactobacillales; family Lactobacillaceae; genus Weissella; species Weissella sp. MSCH1. The sequence continues at coordinate 105,139 of NZ_JBJMBA010000040.1, forward strand.
AAAATTGTAGCCAGGTCATCTGCTGCCGTGTTGTACGATAACTCCGTGTCCCCTTCACCAAACTCATTCAAGATTGGCAAAGCATCAACGGTAAACGAGTCCATCCGCCACTCTTTTGGAAACGGATCGCTCGACTTCGCATCTGACGCACTAACCAACAAATCGTGGTGCTTTGAAAAACGATTGATAATCTTACGTGTCGCAGCCACCGCTGGTTCCAGGTATGAATCAGCCGGCACAACCCCTACCCCAACTAGCTCAATTAATCCTTGTTGCTCGTATGACAATAACATCGTCAACGAAGCCAAATCATCAACGCCCCCGTCATGGCTAAAGTACACTTTTTCAGTCATTTTTACATCCCCTAAATTAATATTGTTCGTATTTATATCATTTATATAAATAGTATCATGCTTTAAATCATTTTAAAACGAACAAAACAAAAACAGAAGCTAAATATAGCTCCTGTTTATTAACATTATTCAGTTAACGCTCTATACAAACTTTGATTAACCGGATGTTCTAATCGAATTTCAAATTTAATCAATGTTGTTTCTTTATCTTTAGCATCCCGCTTCGTTTCTTGCTCAGCGCTCAAAACCTTAGCTGATCCCAGATAGTAAAAGTCTTTACCATCTGCAGCAACGACACCAGATTTTTTCACAAACATTTGTATAAATCCGAATTCATTTGATTCTGATATCAATTTTTCAGTTGGACTTTTCAATGTCCGTTGGTTCTTAGAAAACCAAACCATCGTATCACGATTTATAAAGCCATCCTCATAAGCCACTAGGTTCACATAATTATCTGTTTTATCAAGCGTAATAAATGCTGGTAAAAACTTATCATCTGGACGCTTCATATAGCCACCCACGTTCTGACCAGTTTGTTCCTTATCCCAATCCAACATTTTAATAACATCAGTACGCAGATACTTCTGCCCAATTTGGAAACGCACAGATGGATCAAAATTTTGTAATAGGTTTAAGCGTCCAGCTGTAATGGCATCCGACACATACGTCTTAAAGGTATTATCAGAAAGAACTTTTTTAAAGTCATCCGTTAACTGCCAAACACCATCAGTCCTCTCTATCAGTGGTAGGTCACCATATTTTTCGGCCGTCCCCTTCATGAAATAGGACATATTTAAAATTCTCTCAACACTATCTAACGTTTCAGCATCATAAAAATATTGAGCATCGTCAAAACGTGATTTGATTTCTGTGTCGCTTATTTGACCAAATTCAATCAGCCTGCCCAAAATATCAATTTCTAAAATACGCTTTGAAACGGCAATTTCCTTTGAAAGATAACTCAACAGTTTAACTTTTTGAGAATCAAAATTAGGCACCGCATCAAGTATCTCAAACTTCAACTGATAAGCCAGTAAGTTCTTATACTTATCAACAACATCTTCAATTGCAACCGATCCCATTCGAACAAAATCTACAAGCATCGGTATTTTATTACCAATTTTTTGTTTTAGTGTATTGTACGCGTCTTTAAATCTAGCTGCTGAATCTAACTTTGCATCCCCCACTGCTCGCAAAATTTGTTGGCGAGCAACTTGTTCAAAATTAATAGTAGATACGCCGGTTACAGCCGGCGAAATAATATTCTTTCGAATTCTTTCTTTGTTAGAAGAACGCGACTTATCAAACGCCATTGGAATCATGTAGTTGTTAGAGTAATTTCCAATAAAATCGATAATCGTCACATACTCTTTACCGTCAATTTTTCTCAAACCACGGCCGAGTTGTTGGAGAAAAATTATGCTGGATACAGTAGGACGCATCATAACAATTTGGTTAACCTTCGGAATGTCGACACCTTCATTAAAAACATCTACCGTAACAATATATGCCAAAGTACCATCTTCCAAATCAGCTACCGCACGTTCTCGTTCTTCAACAGAATTCTTACCACTAATAAAGCGTGCAGCAATACCTCGGGTAGCCAAAGCTTTAACTAGAGCTTCACCTTCGTCAATTCGACTCACGAAAATCAGACCATGAAGCTTCGGACCAGAATAACCATAGTAATTTGTTTTCTCAAGTAAATAATTAACACGTTCATCCGAAACCAAACGGCGAAGTTCGGTGGTGTCATCAATAATTTCACCGTCTTTTTCGAAATCAGTGACACCAATATAATGAAATGGTGCTAAAAGTTCTGAATCTAAAGCATCCAACAAGGAAATTTCATAAGCAACGTTATAGTCAAAATATTCATAGACATTAACACCATCCGTACGTTCCGGAGTGGCGGTCATACCCAACATAAATTCTGGCTTAAAGTAATTCATGAACCGTTGATACATTGTCTCTCGATCTGAATCTTGATTATGTCCTACACGATGAGCCTCATCAATTAAAATATAATCAAAGCGATCAGAACCCAACTTTTCCATTATGTCAGGGCGTGAAACCATATTAACCGTTGCGAACAAATACTTTGCATCGTAATTTTTTTGAGTCCCTGATAACAGTCCATAGTCTGAATCCGACCCGCCTAGTATTTTTTTAAAGCTTTCAATCGATTTCTTCAAAATTTGCTCACGATGCACCACAAACAACATCCGATCTGGATTAAACTGTTTTACATCAAAAGCTGCTAAATATGTTTTACCCGTTCCGGTAGCTGAAACTACCAATCCTTTTCTTGCACCGCGCTGCCGCAAGTCAGCAAGAGCTTCCAAAGCTGGTTCCTGCATTTTATTTGGTGTAATTTCTGCTGAATTGTCCACAAAAGAACGATCAAGTCTGAACTCAGGTTTGCGTTCCTGATAGTGCTCAGAATAATCAGCAATCCATTTCTCAGTCAGCGGCACAGATTGATCCCATAAGTCATCAAGTCTCTCTTGAATTTGCTTTGTAATATCTCCCTGATCGGTGGATGTTACACGTAAGTTCCATTCAAAATTCTTTTTTAACGCTGTTTGAGTTAAGTTTGCACTCCCAATAATGACTGATGTGTAGTCACCATGATTAAAGGAATATGCCTTGGTGTGAAAACCATTCTCATTAATAATTCGCACATCTACATTTGATAACTTTAGCAACTCTTTAAAAACTTTTGGCTGATTGAAATCAAGATAGTTAGACGTAATTAATCGACCACGAATGCCCCGATTAGCCAGATCATTCAATGTACTTTTAATATCGATTAGTCCACCTTCAGTAACGAACGCCACTGCAAAAGTAAATCCCTGAGTTGTCTGTAACTCATCGTACAGATGGTCAAGAACCGTGTCTCCGCCCTGATTTGTTAGCAACATCGGTTGATAACGTTCTTGCGCTTCAACCCCATCGTCAATAAAGCCAAATTCCGCTCCAGCTCTAAGCTCTTCTTTAGTTGCCATTAGTTAAATCCCCGTTCAACTAATTCTTTAATTGCTGGCACATCAGTAGGGGCCCAACTTAATTCTAAAGCCTCTTGTTCTGAAACCCAGCGTAACTCCTCATGCTCAATTGTTTTGGTTATTTCTGAGTCTAAACGTGCGTATAAAATTTCAAGCACTACAACGCCAAAATCATATTCTTTTTCAAATGGTTCATCGATCTTTTCGAAAATAGTTGCATCAGCGCCGAACTCTTCAAAAACTTCGCGCTTTAAAGCTTCTTCTGGCGTTTCACCCGAATCAATCTTTCCGCCTGGGAATTCCCAATAACCACCTAATGAACGTCCTTCCGTTCGCTTAGCCGCGAGTAACTTTCCGTTTTCAATGATTGCCGCTCCAACAACTGGTATACGCTTTGTCATATCGATTACCTCTCGTGTCATATTCCTGTATTCATTTTAGCAGCAATAGAAAAAGATTGGACGAAACATCCAATCTTTTCAGCTAAACTCTTTTAAATTATCCTCTATTTAATTAGTCAACGTTTAATTGTACTGGCAACCGATTTGGAACATAATCATAAACTTCTTCACGCGAAAGTAAATCCAACAATCGGACACCTCCAACAAAATTCATTATTTTATTTGCTTCAGAGAATGCTTTTCGATTTTGTTTTATCGCTCCATTTTGAATCAGTTCAAATACGGCATCAAAAATACCTAAACGAATATGCTCACTGTCAATTACATTACTTGATGAAAGTGCTAAAAAGTTTCCTCTGAAGTCGGTCTCTGTAAACAACTTTACAAAGTGATATGGATTTTCATGAGTTTCATCATAAAAGACATGTCCGATCCACCAAAGAGAAGCCAAATTATTAATTGCCAAAGATCGCTTTTGACCATTTACAATAAAAGTCGAACGACTCTTGATTGAGGATTCTTGCTTGCCTTCTTTATAATCCATAATCTTCAAAATTCTCATGTGATAATCCAAAAAATCAGTGTTTTCAAGTGCAATCCACAATCTTGGGTCGGTAGCTTCAACTGGAGTAAGGTTCTTTAGTTGTGAATGAAGCATCACGATATTGTCATAGGAATACTCATATTCATTATTTTCAGGTAAATGCAGTGGTTGATAATCATATTCTTTACCTGTACGCACAACATTGCTGGGTTCATTCATAACGCTTTGAATTTTTCCTACGTTTTGTAATTTATAGTATGCAACGAATTCTTCATCAAAGTTGGTATTAAAATCATCCATAAATTCATTCGACACAACTGGTATATTCATTATTCATCTACCTCGATCAGATCCTCAAAAGCAGCAATAATTGGATTATCCAACAATTGCTGCGCAACTACTAACGAGGAAGTATTTTTTAATTTACTGTCGTCATACTTTAAGCCATCGTAAATATACTTTTGTAGCTCTATTGACCACAAATAATCTCCGTTTGTAGATCCTTCATCCTTAATATCATCGACTGCTAACATCAAAGCTGGCACTAGTAGTGAAAAATTCGCCATTTTCACTTCTTTCGCGTTTTGCATCTGTGCATATACGCGATATGTTTCAGTAGGAATTTCAATCTTAATTGCTTCACCATCAAGATTAACCATCATACTTTTATTTTTTGACTTCGCTACCTTAATAAAGGTTTGAACTCCAACCGGACCAGAATCAACGGTTTGCAATTCGATATCAATTGTAGGTTCAAAAGCTAAAATATCACCTCGCATAATGTTTTTAACAGCGTAATTGTCACCAAATAATTCTGAATTAAAACCAGAGTTCGAGTATTCTTCGATCATAACGTTAGAGACAACAAGAACAGTTAATTCAATGTTTTTTGCGATCATGCTAGCATCTACGGCAAAACTTACTGTGTCTGAATTTTCAGGAAACTCAATTGCGTTTCGATAAGACGTTAAAGTACTTTCCACATGGGCAACTGCCTTAGCTCGACCATCATTAACCATCATCTGTAAGTCATCATTTTTCAAAAAATACGTAACCCCTAATTCAAAATCCGACTGTCCAATTTGGACTTGATCTACATTGACAGAAAAACTATCACCAAACTTAAATTCACTATCGATATCAAAAGAGTTCGCAGAGCTTAAAACAGGATAAGGAAATGAATTATTACTTAATCTCATATGTCTTACCTCCCAAACGAGCTCGCGTTCCTAAATCGATGTGGACAATTCCTCGGATAACTTCATTCTTCTTCACATTTGAAACCATAACGCTACTCTTTGAAAATTCTTCAGCATTTGGAATTTCAAAAGACTTAATATTTACGATCTCATCTGTTCCGTTCTCGCCAGTAATCCTAAATTCAATTTCCATTTTAGCCCTAGCCCGTGGTGATTTAATAGCAATTTGATACTCACCGTTTTCGACGTCCATTTCAATCAAACGTACATTTGCTTCAGTAATCTCGGCACCTCTTCTCGCCGTAGGCCGTTCCGTTTTTGGAGAAGTCAGAGTATCATCCTTTGGCTCACGTCTATCGGAATCTCTGGTTGGTGATGCATCAACTTCTTCCTCCCCATCAGGATCACCGAAGACAACATCGATAATTTCGTTATCTTTCTTCGCCTTAGGTTTTGGTTGCGCTACCTTCCGTGGGTTTTTCGCTTTCTTGATAATTAATTCAGATATTTTCTTATCTAACGACGTACCATTTTCCTCATTATTCGAATCTTGATGAACGGTTAAAATACCGTTCAATCCAAAAACATCCATACTTTCCGATTCTGCGTTCGCAAAATTTTGGGTAACGGATTCCTTGTAGAACTTACTTAGCTCTTTTAGAAATTGTGTTGCTTCTCTCTTCTTCTTTTTATCAACGATTCTGTCTACATACCAGTCATCGTGATTCGCATTTTCAATATCCTTCAAAAACTTATTTAATTTTTGACCCGTAGCTTGAAAAACGCCAAAAAAGTTAATTGAACCACTAATATGATTCTTATAATTAATCTTCATGCCAGACTTTCGAGTCTGCAATACTTTCCGGTTGGTATCATCTAACAGTGCCAAATACAACTGAGCATCATCGCCAGACTCAATAAACTCGTATTTTTCAACCATTTCTTCAGGCAATGACACCGAAACCATATTGGAATTATTTAGAACCTTAAATGCACGAAATGCATCTTTGTATTCATCATTTACCCTGAATACGTCCTGCTTTCCACTATTTTGAGCTTCTAATTTTTCGAAATGTTCGAACAAGTTAGAAAGTGAATCTTTATTAATGATTTCGCTATCCACGTGAACTTCTAACTCTCCCGCCCAAATAGAGACCAAAAAATTCGACAACACTGACATTTTGATTCGATCTTGCCAATTAGGATCATGCTTAAACCCTACAACAAAAAGATCAGTTCCTTTTTCCGTAGCATTTCTTCGATAATTAAACGGTAGAGATTCAGACATTGGTTGATACTGAGAACCACTCATCTTAGCAGAGTAGTACCCAGGCCCTTGTGTAACTTCACCATGTGAACCCGCCTTATCAAATGAGACTAGTTGTGAAACACCAATACTTCGCTCGCCTTCAAGTGCTGAAACGGTATGGTAAAAAACCATGCGTAAATTAGATGCCGCAAACGGTGCGAACTTTCCAATTCCCTTACTTCCAGCTGATGCTTCATCATCTTTAACGGAATCACCCGCGACAAAAATAAGCGATTGCCAATTCTTCTCTGCCAATCCCTTTGTGTTATAGTCACTCATTTGAAGAACCGGTACAGTGTCGTTTTTCAATACATCCCCATATGTCGCTAGAAAGTCCTGCGCCGTTTCTGATCCTTCCCACTTTTCCTTCATGGCCGGCAAAATATCGTTTCGCAGGCCCTCAACTCCCGGAATCACTTTCGTTGGGACCTCTTGTATGCTAAATTCAACCAACACAGGTCCAGCGATTGTTGAATCTTTGGCATCTAAAGAATTTTGAATTCCTTCTCGCGTAATTGAATTAATTGGCACATCAGAAAAAGTATCAATACCAGCGGCATTAATTCCATTGAGTGTCAGACCTTTACCGCTCGGAAACAACCACGAATCCGTTTCCTTCTTTATTGCTGATTTAAAAAAATCCATTTGACTTCTGTTACTCCTATATATGTAATTCGTCTATATTTAATTAGATCACAATTTTCAAGAAAACTCACGAGAAAATGATCACACCGTTAACTAAATTAGTTTTTCCCTTCAATCCGATTGGTTTCCATCTAAAAAAAGCTGTTTTAACAACAAATATGTCGTTGTTAAAACAGCCTTAATCTTTATCCTATTCAATTCTCATCACAAACCAATTCATCACCGCATTCACCGAACTTGCCCGACGAGGAATTGTGCTTCCGCCAATGTCCGGCCGATGCAATTTGATCAATTTACCGACTGTTTTATTATCAGGTAAATGTCCCGTAGCCACCCAAATTTCAATCATCGCTCTAAAAATTGGCCGTTGCACCAACTCTTTAGCAAATAGCCCAATCTTCGTACTATAGTCTGCATCAATAAACACGCGTCCTAATTGAGAGACTTTAAATCTCCCATCTACTTTCTGAGCTAAGCTAAAGTATTCGGCCGCGTTTGCATAATAATCTGATTGTCTCACATCAAACTTGAATGCTTCCGCGAAAAACTCCTTCGTACCTATCTCAAATACATCCCCTTGTTCACTCGTAAGCGGTTTACCACTAAGAACAACTGGTATTTCAAAGATTTTTTCAGGATCATTAGCTTGAATAAACGGTACTAATTCACCATCCAAACGTCTTGGCTCTACCGAAACTTGTTGCTGTGCCAATAAAACTTTCAAAGTTTCACGCGTTACTGGCTGCGATTCTTCTTCAAATACAAATTCATACTCACGAATTTTCTTTAACGAATTAAAATCATCAATATCCGTAAACTGATAAACGTGAAATGAAAATACATCATCAGTATATGTAAAGTACGCTGAATAAATTTCCTTAGGAAACTTCATCTGATCATGATAAATACGCGTTGGTATATACAACTGACGAATATTAAAATCCTCAGGTCGTTTCTTTTTCGATTCGACAATCAAGACACGACTTGGCGACTCATAAACACCATCAATTTCAGACTGCCATCCGTCAATCACAAAATTAGTTTGGCCATTACGGTAATGACTGATTTGAAAATCAATCAGTCCTGTTCCCTTCTTACCACTTAACGTTGCCACAACATCAGCATTTAAATCATCCATCACATATTTCAGCATGCCACTCATTTCAGCGACAGATTGTGCAACAGCCTCACTATTAATTGTTTCCGGACTTTCTGGTCGAATACCTGAAATCCACTTTGGAAAGGTCATTCGAACTGGTTCGAGTACTTCATACTTCAAACTCTCAAACGTCTTAAAGTCAGAAATAACATACCGATCCCGCCCCTTTGGCATTAACGTAAACTGTGCGCTTTTACCAAAAATATTCTTATCGACCGCATCTTTAAAAACTTCTGGCAAGTCACTACTAAAATCAAACTTCAATAAGTTTCGGGCGTCAGGCGCATTATCAGGCCGATCGGCATAATATTCACGTACGTATTTATTAATGTCACTACTGGTTATTTCATACGCCCCGTTTTGCTCAATTTGTTTTGGTATATCAAAGCGGTCAAATAAATAACGCCAAGCGATATCTTGCTTTCTAGTTCTTGCTTTTGCCATTCATCTTACTCCCAACTCCGCACAAGCACTTCAGAAACTTTGGCTCGACTACTTGCTTTTGCAGCAACGAAACGATGCGCTTCTACTGTTTCGATTACACCAATCCCCTCATATAGTTCATGAAGTAGTGGCACGTCATTATTTGATAGCAGTACGAACACACCACGATCTTTTAACTCTTTAAACAAGTCACGTAACCGCACTTGTTCGTCATAACCAAATTCACTTGAGTAACTTGTGAAACTAGCCGTCTCGCTAGCTGGAATATATGGCGGATCAAAGTACACAAAGTCCCCTGTCTGTGCCTTTTCGACCGCTTTTGCAAAATCACCAGTCATAACGTCTACATTCGCGTTATTCAAATACTCGGAAACGCGTCGGATTGTTGGTTCATCTGCAATCTTTGGATTTTTATATTTCCCATAAGGCACGTTATTTTGCCCCTTGCTATTCACACGCCACAAACCATTAAAGCCAACTTTAATCATATAAATGAATCGCGCTGCTCGTTCAACCTCTGTCATTTCTTCAAGACGACCATCACGATCAGTCAATCGCAAATCTAAGTAATATTCTTTTGAATTATTAGCCTGGTGTTCTACCAATTTTTCTAATAGTTCATCTGGTCGATCACGCACAATGCGCCAAACGTTTGCCAATTCCGGATTAAAGTCATTCACAACCGCCTCATGCGGTTCCAAAGACAACAAAAAGGCACCTCCTCCCAGAAACGGCTCAAAATACGTCCCAAATTGCTTTGGAACGTACTTAGCTAATTCTGGCAGAAGCTGCCTTTTTCCACCGACCCATTTGATAAATGGACGGATCTCACCTAGTTGGTTGGTTGGTTGGTTGGTTGGTTGGTTAAGCATGCGCGTGATCCTCTTTCTCGTCAAATTGGATCTTAATTGTTGATCACTTTTTTAAATGGATCAACTTATTAACAACAAGCTTTATAACTTTGATTTATTGCATCATTTTGCTATATTCACAAAAAAGTCCGTCGAGCATACCTCAACGGACTTTCTACCATCTAATACATCAAAGCTGGCGACTTCAGCACCTGAATTTCATCCCCACCAACAATCACTTCATCAGCAACATTTAAGAACAAACCATGCTCAATCACACCTACTTGATTGGCTAACCAATTCGCTAATTCACTTGGAAACGGAATCGTATCTAAATGCAAATCTACAATCTCATTCCCGTTATCCGTCTTCACCGGCTCCCCATCAGCCGTACGACGTAGCACCGGGTGCAAGCCATGGCTATCAAAGACCCGGCACAGCTGCTCAGCACCATAAGTGACAACTTCAACTGGCAATGGAAAATGACCCAGTTCCTCGTGCACCTTTGACGCATCAACAATCCAAACATTCCGGCGAGAGTTTTTAGCGACAACCTTTTCGTACAACAGCGCCGCTCCACCACCTTTAATCCCGTTCAATTGTGCATCAACAACATCAGCACCATCGACGGTAATATCAATGTGGTCAACATCATCTACATCTGCCAAAGCAATGCCTAACGTCCTGGCCTGTTCAGCTGTGCGCGTTGAGGTTGTCACCCCGACAATGTCTAATCCTTCTTCATTGACGCGGCGTCCCAGTTCTTCGACGAAAAACTTAACCGTTGAACCTGTGCCAAGACCGACAACCATGCCATTTTCAATTAACGTCGCAGCGTACTTTCCAGCCGCGCGCTTTTGTTCTAATGTGTCCATCAGATCACCTCCAACTATGCATGTACCAAATTTAATGATGCCAACACAGCCTTCTTCGTTGGGATTGACCGAATAGCCCCTGAATGTGAAACCGCAATTGACGACGCCTTGGATGCATATTGAATTGCGTCATCAATATTCGTGCAATCAGCATTTAGGTAAGCAAACGTCGCCCCAATAAATGTGTCACCCGCAGCGGTTGTATCGACCGCCTTCACTTTAAAAATTGGTTGGGTGCGTGCATCTTGGCCAGCTAACTTGTAGTAAACCCCATCTTCACCCAAAGTCACAATCGTACCCGTAATTGATAGATCCGCAAATTGATCACTAATATCCAATAAATCATCGAAATCAGTTGATGGTTCGCAATTTAGCAAAGCAGCTGCTTCCGTTTCATTCGGCACAATAATGTCCGTTGCAGCAAGAATTGCTGGATCAATATCTTTGTAATTCAAGACCGGTGCTGGGTTAAGCACTGTCGTGACACCGTATTTCTTAGCCAGATAGAATCCCTTCGCAACCGCCTCTTGGGCAACTTCAAACTGTGCAATCACGAAATCAGCTTCCGCAATAAGTTGTTCTGACTTCACCACATCGTCTGCTGTCAGCTTCATGTTCGCACCACCATACACCAAAATCGTATTGTGGCCGTCTTCTTCTAGCAAAATCGTTGCGGTACCTGTAGCGTCTTCTTTTTCAACCAGGCCAGCTGTGTTAATGCCTTCATCTTCAAGCAAATTCCTGAATTGCACACCTGCTGCATCCTGACCAATAGCCCCAATGAAACTCACGTCGGCACCTTGGCGGGCTGCCGCAACTGCCTGGTTCGCACCCTTACCACCTAAATTCGTGCCACGCGAATCAACTCGCAGCGTCTCACCCTGCAATGGTAAACGCGAAATATTTTGAATAATGTCCAAATTCAAACTACCAATGACAACAATCTTATTCATCACAATTACCTACTTTTCTTCCTTTGCATACTTCATTTCAGAGATGAAGTACCATGACACGATCATAAATGCGATGGTTGGCACAATGAATGACAATTGCATTGAACCAGACCAGTCAGATACCACCCCTTGGAACAGTGGCCATACTGCACCACCAACAATCGCCATTACCAAAATGGCACCGGCCGTTTCGGTATACTTCTTATCCGCGACATTATCCAATGTGTGGGCGTAAATCGTTGGCCATTGAGGACCAAAGAAGAAGCTCACAAACACAGCTGCGTAAACCGCAATCATGCCTTGGCCGAATGTCGTGACCAGTAACGTAATAGTTCCCAACACTGAGTAAATACTCAACACGGTTGCGACCTTATAACGACCCAAGAACCATGTGGCAACCACTTTACCAACGAACCACATCGCATATGAATAGACCATAAAGGTTGTGGCATCCGCATCACTAATTTGCTTATTCAAATCCAAAGCCAAACGAATCGTAAATGACCAAACCGTTGTTTGCATTCCAACGTAAACGAACTGGGCAAGGATGCCCTTCTTGTAACGGAAGTTTCCCAACAAGTACTTGATGGTTTCACCCAAAGTGGCTTTTGCAGTCGCCTCTTCACCAGCCAGTGTTTCAACTTTTGGCTTAGCGCTTGGCATCTTGGTCACAGCCAAGATCAACAACATAATAATTAGGACACCGATGATGTACTTGTATGGTTGCAAGGTTAATTGCAACATCTTTTCACCATAGGCAATTCGTTCAGCCCCATGCATGCCCGCCATCTTGGTCGCCAAATTACCGCCTGTGCTAAAAATCATGTACTTTCCAAGTAGAATTCCAGCAATATCTCCCAATGGGGTCAATGCGGCTGAGATGTTCAAACGCAAGTTCGCATACTTCTTAGGTCCAAGCATTGAACTATAAGTATCACTGGCCGTTTCCAAGAACGACAACCCAATCGCGATAGCAAAAATGGCAAATAAGAACATTGAGTACGTTGCAACACGTGAAGCCGGGAAGAATAATCCTGCGCCAATAATGTAAGCAATTAGCCCCAACATAATCGCAAACTTATAAGATGTTTTCTTGATAACCAATGATGCCGGAATCGCAATTAAGAAATACCCACCGTAAAACGCCGACTGCACGAATGCGGTTGAGGCATCATTCAGTTGAAAGACTGTCTTAAACTGCGTGATTAAGATGTCATTCAGACTAGCTGCCGCTCCCCACATTGGGAAGATTAGCGAAATGACAATGAATTGGAACAACGGCGTCTTCGTTAAATACCCATCCGACAATTCATCAATATGCTTTGTAAAAGGCCGTACAACCTTCGCCCCCATGTTTTCCATGATTTATCCCCTTCGACTAAAATGCCACGCCACTACGCAAAATAATATTAACGAACGGATGTGATTCACCCGTTCGAACCACTGCCCGTGTGGCCCCCAATTGTTGCTTAAATTCCTCATGCGGTACAAACGTCACATCAACATTTGGCAAAACTGCTAAGATTGCCGCTAGCTGATCTGGATTTTCCGTCTTGATTTCCTCGGCTAACGTGATGGCTTCAACCTGCATTTCCGTCAAAACATTTTCAAGTACCGTTTGGAAATCTGGCGTTTGGAACGTGACGGCCAGGTCAATCTTCTTGGTACCCGCTGGTACCGGCAAACCGGCATCCCCAATCGCCAACGTATCCTTATGCCCCATTTGTGCTACCGTGTAAGCTAGCTCAGAATTCAAAATTCCAACCTTCTTCATGATGAATGTCCCCCAAACAAACGTTATAATTTCTATGTAAATCGTTTTTGTAAATCGTTTTACAAGTTTTAATATACACCGAATAAGCACAATGTAAACCCTTACATTTGCCCAAATAAAAAAATCAAGCACTAAAAACACGTCGTTTTTAATGCTTGATTGGCATCATATCAATGTTATTTAATCGAATCTGTTGATTCTCTAATAATTAAATGAGTATCTAAAATTTCCGTCTGCTTAGCGATGCTCGGATCGTTAATCCGAGCTAATACCATGTCTAGAGCAATCTGCCCCATTCGCCAAACTGGCTGCGTGACCGTGGTTACTGAGGGTACCATAAATTCTGAATAGTCCGTATTGTCATAGCCAACCACACTAAATGTTTTGGGCACGTCCACGCCAGCATTTTTCAAACCACGTAATAAGCCAATGGCCAATTCATCGTTTAGGGCAAATGCCGCTGTCACGTTTGCTCGTTTAACACGTGAGGCAATTGCTAACCCGCCGTGTTTCGACATCGACGTTTCAAAACGTGTAATACTGGTGTTCGCCGTCTGATTGACCGTATCTTCAAAGCCTTGAATACGCTCACGCAAATTTTCCGTTAGATAGTCAGGCAAAATCAGTGCAACATCACGGTGGCCCAATTGTAGCAAATGTTCAGCAACCGTCACCCCACCTTGGTATTCATTCGTCTTCACGGAATCAGCATCACTATCATCATTGGTTTGGTCCAAAACCACGTATGGCAACTTCTGCTTATTGAGATAGGTGTTCACATCTTGCACGTGTGGCAACATACGTGCGATTACTAAGCCATTAACGCCACGCCCAATCAACGTCAAAATAGCTTGATCAATCTCGTCATCCGTCGCCGAAAAAAACGCTAGGTCAGCCACGCCGTGCGCGTGTTCTTGCATACTTTGCATTAAATCTGAGAAGAACGGATTCCGCAAACTAGGTACCAACACCCCAATCAAAGGATTCGCATTACCACGCAAGCTCTTCGCACTTTGATTTGGCACATAGCCCAGTTCTTTCTGTGCAGCAAGCACTTTATCAATCGTTTCCTGTGGAAAATGATCATTTCGTTTATTCAGCACTTGTGAGACCGTTGTCGGTGACACACCTGCTAAATTTGCCACATCTTTAATCGACGCTTTTTTCATCACAATCAGTCTCCTTCCACAATCTAGTATGGTTATCATTATACCTGTAAAACCATTTACTAAATAGCTATCTTGCGGCCGACTTTATGAAATTAGCACCCAACTACATCCGGACAATCTTCCCCACAAACGCAATGCCGTGTTGATACATAAAGTTCTGTGCATCTATCTCAGACCAAAACTGCTTCGCCGTAAACGGACTAAAGGTCGTCTGGATCTGACCATTCACCGCATCGCCAACGTACCCACCATAATATTCAATCACATACATCTTCATTAACCCCATTTCAAAAATTGTCATATCAATCTTACGCCTCTTATCCGGTAATTACTGGTTTTGCGTTCTATATGTATTATCTCTGCGTTAATAAACAAATACTCACCCATCTCAATTATTTGTTATGTTGGACAGGTACAGAAAAACATCGACACAAGGAGCATTAATGAAATTTTGGATTTACGGCCTAATTTTTGTTTTAGCCTTTATAGCTGATTTATTTTTTTCACCAAATCATGGCAGCCCATTATACGTTGTCATACGCATCGTCAAACTAATTTCTGCAGTGGCGATGGTTATGACTTTGCCACATACCCACAAAAATTGACTGCAAAAAAGCGGCTCCCCGCATCACCAGGGAGCCACTTTATTTTTTTCAGTGAGATTTTTTTGAGTAAAGGTTTGAAACTTAATGTAATACTATTCCATGTTTGAGTGCGTGGCCTTGGCAGTGTCATTTGACACGTGGTCACGACGGCTAATCATCAACGTCAAAATATCCAACGTAATGTGCACACTTTGATCAAACAACGTGCTCAACAATTGGATTGACTTCACTCCGTCACCAGCCTTGGTAGCACCAGGCACCACAATCGTGGCCTCACCCAAAGTTGCCAATGGTGAGGTTGGGTTTGACGTCACGCCAATTACGTGGACACCATTGTCAGCTGCCTTTTGCGCAGGGCCAACAACTGAACCCGTTGTACCAGAACCTGAGACCGCCACCAAGACATCCCCTTCAGCAATTGACGGCGTAATCGTCTCGCCAATGACGAACACCGTGTATCCGATGTGCATCAAACGCATGGCAAAGCCCTTCACCATCAAACCTGAACGGCCAGCGCCCAATACGAAGATGCGCTTGTCCTTCGTGATGATATTTTCAGCAGCGTCCAGTTGGGCGTCATCTACTTGTGTCATCACTTCTTGAATTTCTGACAATACTTCATTTACTAAAGCCATTATAGTGCCTCCTTAAATTCACGACCGGCTGCAACTGGATCAGCTGCACCGGCAATCTTTCCACCAACAATTGCAATTTCAGCAATGCCATCCGCTGACAGCTTTTTCACTTGGTCCAAATCAATCCCGCCAGCCACGGCAATGCGCTTGGCCGCTGGGAATTGTTCGTGGAAGTGTTTAACTGACCCGGCTGCATCGAAGTTCGTGGCATTATCGTGTGAGTGGTGCAATCCAAAGATAGCGTGATCAAACGTCATCAACGGTGCAATCTCCTCATCCGTCATGTTCAGCAAGTCAATCAACATTGTCTTGCCCGCCTTTTCCGTCACCTCATATACGGCACTGATTGTCGATAAGTCGGCTGACCCCATGACCGTCAAAATGTCGGCGTTGGCTTCAAACCCCTTGTTGAATTCATAAACACCTTCGTCGATGGCCTTCAAGTCCATCAACAATTCTGAATGCTTAATTTCTGCCTTGATATCTGACAAGGCAATCAAGCCATAGTCCTTTACCAAAGATGTACCGAGTTCAATCACATCAGCGATACCATCAAGGTCCTTCGCCAATGCAATGGCGTGTGCTAATGACACACGATCAATTGCTACTTGTAACTTCATTAGTCTTCACTTACTCCTTCTGCGACATAAAATGCTGCCAATTCCGCTGGTGTTGGATAACCATCATTGTCACCTGGTGTTTGCACTTGCAAGGCCCCAACTGCGTTTCCACGCATGGCGGCAGCACGTAATGACTTGTCTTCTAACAAAGCCGTAATCACACCAAGAGCAAAGCCATCACCAGCACCCACTGTATCAACTACCTTAGCGACCTTAAAGCCGGGGACCATAAAGCCGTCTGCATCACGTGTTTGCACGTATGCCCCGGCAGGCCCAACCTTCACGATGACAACCTTCGTCCGCTCACTTTGATTCAAGTAGAAGTCCGCAATATCCTTAGGGTCTTCACTACCCATCAAGATCTTACCTTCGTTGCTACCTGGCAAAATGATATCCGCAGACTTTGCAAATTTGTTAATTTCACGAATCATACGGGCATCGTCGTTCCAAAGGGCTGGACGCAAATTAGGGTCAAACGTGATCAACTTGTCAGCGGCGACCAAGCGATCCATCAAGTGACGGAAGGCCTTGTTTGAGGTCTCTGACAACGCTGGGAAAATCCCTGACATGTGGGCAATTTTCACGTCGTCCAACTTCACGTCATCCAACACATCAGCTGACAAGTGTGCTGCAGCTGAACCCGTGCGGTAGTTAAACGTTTGTGGATCCCCAGTCGTCACCATCTGCTTCAATTGGAATCCCGTCCAGTTATCTGCATCTTCGGTCACGAAAGTCGTGCCAACCCCATGTTCCAAGATTTGCTTCTTGGCATAACCACCTAATGGATCAGCACCTAAGCGACTCACATATTCCGTTGTGTGACCCAAACGCTGTACCCCGATGGCCACGTTTAATTCTGCGCCACCCAACAACTTAAAGTAATTAATGGTGTCGACCAAGCTAGCGTCCGCGTCCTTCGACATGAACGTCACAACTGGCTCACCAATCGTCAAAAATTCACTCATGATTATAATCCTTCAATCTCTTACTTGATAATCAAAACGGCCAAAATAACGTTAATGATTGAAACAATCCACATTACCGGCACACCCTGCTTCAACAGTTCACGACTGTCGACCTTCATGTACTTCAAGGCCCAAACGTTCCATGATTGCGTCAAATCAGTCGACACCGCCATCAAACTTGGCACATACATCAAAGGCAACAACAAGGCATCTGGGAAAATGTGTGCTCCCGCCAAAACGGCAGCCGTGGCAGCGCCAGCACCCCAAACGTGCAACGGACCACGGAACAACGCCAATGGTGCAGCAATTCCAAGTGCCAAGGCCAAAATCCAAATGTTTGATGGCAAAATTGACGTCAACAACGTTTGGAAACGCGCCGCATTAATTTGGGCCGCGCCGGAGAACATGATTAGCGCCATCAAGAACATGATCAATCCAGCAATATCTGAAATCGCTGTTTGAATGGTATCGTTCAGGAAGTCGATAAATGCTTTCCAGTGGCGCATCTTACCCGTTAGCAACATCGCCAACAAGGTTGCCAAAATCAACGATGGTACGGCATCCCACTTAAACGCCAAATTCATAAAGACTGGCACAACCGGCACAATAAAGGCCGGCCATGGAATCTTAATTTCTTCTGTTGAGACTTCAGCACCAACCAACTTCAAGTTCTCATCCGCCTTTGAGGCATCAAATGACTTGCGGTGCATAAAGAGGTAAATGATAACCGCCACCAGTTGCACGGCCATGGCTGTGATACCAAAAATCAAATACTTGCCACTATAGTCAGCCTTTGGAAAGAAAGCCTTGATTTGGTTGAAAAGCACCAAATTCAAGTACATTGGTGCACCAACCGACATCAAGAAGACTGGCAAAGCAATCTTACGTGGAATACCAAGTGACAATAGAATTGGCAACAAGATAACTCCGATCGCGATAACTGACCCAACCCCGTACGCACTAATGAAAATCAAGGCCGTAACCAAGATAACCAAAATGGCAGCCAGCATCACATTCTTCTTACCCGCCTTCGCTGTGCGTTGTGAAATGGCTGGCGCAATACCCGAATCAACCAAGACACGACCGAACCATGATCCAAACGCAATGTAGATAATCGTTGGCCCATAATTCAACGCTGGCTCAGCGAAAACTTTCTTAATGGCAACATCAAATGGTACTAATCCGATGACTGCCCAGAGGATTGCCATCACGAAGAAGCCAACCATCAAGTTACCACCCTTGAAGATGTAGAAGATAAAACCGACAAATGTCAGCAACAATAAAATTGCAATAATCGTGTTAACCATGATTAACGAGCCTCCATTGCGTGACGTAACATCGTCACTTGTGCGGCAATTTGTTCATTAGTTGCCATTGGGAATTCCAAGGCAACATCAACGTTTTTGTCGAATAGCTTGTAAATGGCTTCCCAATCGAACAAGCCTTCAGCCAAATCAGTCGTTACAATCAACCCATTGTCCGTGTCAGCTGCATTCTTAAAGTGCACGTAATCGGTATAAGGTGCCAATAGTTCAGCGCTCTTTACCGCGTCTCCCTTCGTGAATGCCCAGTTACCCAGGTCATAAACGTACCCAATTTCAACTCCCGCTGTCTTTGCGTCTTGCAAGAAGGCGTGGATTGGTTCCAGGTGACCGCTTAATGCCGTTTGATCATTCTCAATGTTGATGGTGATATCAGCTGGCCAGTCCTTAAAGGCCGTTGCCAGGTCGCCAGTAAAGTTGGCGTAATCACCCAAATTGAACTTCGCTTTAACTGCGCCTAGTGTTTGTAGCTCCGCAATGTACTGCGGTAACTTTTCATTAACTGCCCCGTTGACAAACAATTCATCCGGGATGCTTAATGCAACAGCCAAATCTGCTGTCGCAGCCGCTTCGTGTACCGTTGCAAGTTCCGTTGACAAATCGTGGAAGTATTCGCGCCGAACTTCAATGCCGTCGGCCCCCAATTCCTTAACTTGGGCAATTAACTCGGCTTGCGTCCGTCCTTGCTTCACCACATCCTCAAAAATCCATGTGTTCAAAAATAGCTTTGCCATGTCATTCCCCTAAGAACAGTGGCACCATTTCGTCAAACCGCACCATTGCTCACCTAATCTCTAAAATATCTGCTGTCATTTTAGGTTAAGCGCTTAACCAATATCCAAAAATATATGGGCACAATGGCCCGCTAAAATTAAGCCGCTAACTAATCTTGCTTACTCACAAGTTAGGTAAGCGCTTAACCTTACGTGAAAAGAATAACACCCAAGTTGGGTGTTGTAAACAGTCTATTCATAAGTCGCCGCAATAACAATTTTTTCAGTTTGCGTTTTCGTCGCCTTTTTGTCCAACCGGCGCAAGAGCAACTCAGCCGCCGAAGCCCCCATCAGAAAAGGGTTTTGCTGGATTAGCTTTACGTTTGGATTAAGGTCGCGTGCAAGTTTTGTGTCTGAAAAACCAGTCACTTGTAGTTGCGCGGTCAAGACGTTTTCACGAATCATGTGCGGTAAGATTTCCAACATCAATCGTTCCTTGAAAAAGAACACGACGGTTGGGGCATCGGTTGGCAATTGACTAATAATCGCTTGTACCTGCTCTGCGCCAATGATCCCTGGATGCGCAATTTCAATCATTTGGGCATCTGGATAAACTGCTTGCACCCCACGCCAGCGCGCTGTACGCGTTGACACGTTGGCAATTGGCTCGGAAATCACAACAACGTTCGCAAAGCCTTGGTCACGATAGTGTTGCGCCGCCCGTTTTGCAGCCTGTTCATTATCCGTCACAACCATGTCATAGTCGCCACCCGTTGTCTCACGGTCAACCAAAACGACCGGCAAATTCTTTTTAATGTGCTTTTGTAGCACTTCATTATCAGCCGAAATTGGTTGCATAATCACACCATCAAAATTTTGTTGGCTGATGCGATCTAGCAATGATACTTCCCGCTTAACTGATGAATTCGTGTCAAAAAGCACCCCGGTGTACGATTCCGCTTCAAGAATCGATGAGGCCCCTTTGAAGAATTCCGTTGAAAAATAATCATCCACATCTGCAGCCACGATGGCAATCAGACCACTACGTTGCGTCATCAATTGGACCGCTGAGGCGTTAGGTACGTAACCCGTTTCTTCGATGATTTGCTTAATGCGATTCGCGGTTTTATCCGACATTTTCTCAAGTCGGCCATGGAGATATCGTGACACTGTGGCAATACTGACCCCTGCCCGTTCTGCAATGTCATTGATATTCAATTTCTCTTCATTTGCCATTGAAGAACATCCCCTTTTCAGATTGTGATAATTCAAAGTATAGCATTTAATCCAAATGAGACAAATAATGCGCCGACGTTTTCGCGTCGACGCATTAACTAATCACTACAGTTTTACAATCTTACCAACTTCGGCTAACTCGTACTTTGCTAGAAAGGCTTCCGCATCTGACTTTGCTTCAAATCGCTTTGCCAAATCAGCGCTGGTGGCCGTTTGCCACGTATGGTTAACAGCTGCGCCTATTAAGTAACTATCTGAACATTTAATCACGTACATCTTTTCTACCCACTCTCTGTATGCTTACCTCCGATTTTATCCTAAAACGAACATTTTTACCGTTAAAACGTTTTCATATCACGTTGAGAAATATTTAGACGCGCCTGTCGCTGTAGATCTGCTAAAGTAGTTTCTTCATCGACAGGTAGTTTTAGGCGTTCGCCAAGGGTGGTTAAACACGTTAAATCACGTGAGGCCTGTAAAGCTGCCTGGTCCACATTGATTGGGGCATTATCCGGCCAATTAATCATTGGCAAAATCGCCCGTTCTAACTGCGACCCGCGACCATACAGGTCTTGGCACATCCACAAACTGATGATTTTAATGGCCGTCAGCTGCTTAATAAACTTGTTACGCCCCTTGCTGGTCACGATATCTGGTGCCCCATCCATGACTAATCGCGTTTGAAACCCCTGCGTTTCGATTGCTGTCAAAAAGGCCGTATTCACCCACGTTGTTGGTCCATCGGTATAACAGGTAATCGGCATAAACGCGTCCTGCCCTTTCACCCACGGTAATGATTTCGCATCAGGATCCAACGTTTTTGGTAACAAGCGTTGCATCGTTTGGACTTGGTGTCGACGAAAATAACCCGACGCCTGTTCTAACTGTTGCATCAACGTATTGCTCGATTGCGCAATACCCATGAAGGTACCGTCTGCTTGGTACACCACGGCAGCCGTTGTCATCCCATTGACTTGGCAGGCCACAATCATAACTGTTCGTTCCGGTGAAATCGTCACCGTCTCCCCGAATACATGCAGGTCTTTCACTGCATAACCCTGCTTATTAATGACAATAGTTGTTGTCATCAGTACGCCCCCACATCAAAAAATTAGTCTCACCAGTTTTGTGAGACTGAACTATCATGCACGAAAGCGCCTGGCATCACCACCATTTGCGGATTATTTAAACATCTTGCAATTAATCACTGTTTTGTCTGACGATTATGGGATTTTGTCTGATAGAGCTTAATAAAAACGGCACAACCATCATGATTGCGCCGTTTGATTTACATCATTTTGACATTACCAGACTTCACTTGGGCCTTTACCAAATACTCAGCACGGCCATCCGTTTCGCCCTTCACGTAGGACATGGTTTTCACATCGAATTCACCGTCGCGCGTGACCTTAACCACGCCGGATTCACTTTGAGCATCGAACTTAAACGACGCCGTTTGTGGCAAAACATTCTTGATATTGCCGGAACGCAAGCGCAAGTGGACATCCCCTTGCAACTCATCCCAATCAACCGTCAAATTACCGCTTTGACCAGCCAGTTGGCCGAAGCCCTTTGCAGCAACCACCTTCGTGTTACCACTCTTCACATCAGTCTCAAACTCAGTCGCCACATTATCCATGTGCAAGTTACCCGCCTTCATCTTCACACGGGTTAAGTGCATCTCCGCGTCAGCAATCCGGACACTGCCAGTCTTAGCTTCCAATACCAACGTCAATGCTGGGGTCACTAAGTTTTCAATCCACACATTACCCGCTTTGGTTTCAACTGCTAACTCACCTGCAAATTCTGCTGGCACCCCGAGTTCAATCGTTTGGTGTGGGTGAGCAAACGGCACCAAAAATGACCACTTCTTTGGTTCCGGCATCGTGATTTTTAGTTGCCCGTCAGTTGTCTTAAACGCCACTTCACCGTTGAAATAACCACGTTGCATGGTCTTAACCGTAAACTCAGCTGTTTCGCTCATCGTCAATCGCACATCTGTATAATGCCCGTCAATTTTCACTTTACGAAGACCGGCTGCTTCAACCGTCAGTTCCACATTGCCCGGCTTACCTGTAATAGGTTCAATCCGCGGCGCCGGCGTTAACGTTTCATCATCCGCCATCATCTTAACGGCTTCATGTAAATCGCCCATTTCAGTCAACGCCGATTTCACTGCCTCTTCTTGTGACAACATCGCATTCGTTGCCATTTTATCTTGAGCAGCTTCAGCTAAATCAGCGCGCACTTCTTCATAAAAATCATTTACTTCATCAGTTAGCTTAACGCCTGCAAATACTGGCGCCAATGCTTGTGCAATAATTTCATTCATCATTTAGTTTACCTTTCCGGTCATGAGTTGATCGATGACAACTTTTGCCACATCCCATGCAGCCTGCGCTTCGGCCAAAGCTTGTTTACCAGCCTCGGTAATGGCGTAGTACTTGCGCCGACCACCTTGCGTTTCATTGCCGTAGTATGGTGTCACGTACTCGGCCTTTTGTAGGCGCCGGAACACGGTATACAGTGTGGCTTCGTTAATTTCATACTGCCCACCCGACATCGTCTTGATATCTTGTACGATACGGTAACCGTATGAATCTCCCTGGGCCAAAATGTTAAGCACAATCGTATCTGTGTGCCCGCGAATCAAATCTTTTGATATTTCTGCCATGTTGTTTTCTCCATTACTTTGCGACACACAGTAATTTACACCGGATTACTGTGCGTGTCAAGGTAATTACTCACGTTAGGTAATAGCGGAAAAATAAAAGGCCAGACATCTACATGTCCAACCTTTTGTATTGCTATTTATTTTGCTGACCACAAACGTGACACATGCCACTGGGGCCGTCCGACCAAAAAGCCAAATGGCGGGATTTTGAAGAAGCATAGCGACATGCCATAATCGACCGCCACCACAATAATAAACACCAGTGGTAACGTTACAAAATTCCAAAACGTTGGCAAATTAAGTGCCGTTACACCCAAATTAACAATTTCAAGCGCCACTGTTTGTCCCAAGTACATGCCAAAGCCGACTTTAGCACCGGTTGAGACAAAACTTACGAACCATTGTGGCAAGCCATTATCACGGTACTTGGCGTATTGCAGCCCGCTCCAAATGATAAAGCCAATAATAAACAAATCATAGATGAAAATATACGGTTGGTGAATTTCCAGCGTCTTTTTCAGACTCAACCCCAGTACATTCAAATTGTAGTAATACTCGCCAATCGTTCCCACGGCCAACACCACCGTACTCCAACCAATGAAGCGATGATGGGTCGTAATAAATTGCTTGAACGCTTCGTAATGAATTGACGCAAACGCCCCCAAGACAAAGTAGAACTGGTAGACCAGCAAACTAAAGCCATAGTTTTTCAACAAAAATGGCCACCCCGACGTATCAAGATGTGGCAACCCATACTTGATGAACACTAACATGAGGATTTGAAATAAAAATGACACCAATAAAATTTGGCCGTGGCCATGCTTGAAATGCTTAAATAGCCAAACCAAAGCTGGGAAAATCAGGTACAGTTGCATCGTCACGATGATGTAATACATATAGTAATCCGTTCCGTGCGTGACCAGATAGCCAAACTTAGGCCAGAATGTCGCCCATGAAAAATTGCCTGTGCCGATTAAGTCACCGGCTAACAGAATAGCGGTCCAACTCACAAACGGGATACCAACGCCTAAATAACGTTTTTTCCAGAATGACCAGACATGGAGTTCCTTATGATAATGCTGTAGGAATAACACTAAGCCAGTAATGAACATAAAGCCCATCCGGGTAAAGTGTAGCGATAAGTGCGTCGCGTCCAGGAAATGATTCTCCCAGGAATCAGCCCCCATATGACCACCCATCATACTGGTGGTGTGATTTAACAACACACCCGTTATAAAAATCAATCGTAAGATATCCACCTCATATAGATAAGGTCGTTTCTTTTTTTCTGCCATGCGCCTACTTTCCTATCGTCGCGGCTAATTGTGGCCGAATCACTTTGCCGGTTGGGTTACGTGGATAATCCGTAACAAAGAACACCTGCGTTGGTCGCGCTGGTTGCGACAAGTTTATGCTGGCATGTTCCAACAATTTAGTTGTCATCTCAGCTTCAGTCAGGTCAGTTGCCGTTGGAATCACCACTGCCGTCACCGCTTCACCATACAATGCATCCGGTGTCCCAACGACTACCACGTCAGCCACAAAGTCGAGTTGTCGTAGGACTGCCTCAATCGCAGCTGGCGCAACTTTTTCGCCGCCACGACTAATGATGTCTTTGATGCGACCAACAATTTTCAGGTAGCCGTCATCGTCAAAACGACCTAAATCACCCGTCCGTAACCAACCGTCATGAAAGGCGCTTGATTTTGGATCAACATAATCTGTAATGACATGGTCCCCGCGCAATAGGATTTCACCGGTTTGATTTGGTGCATTAGTTACCTGATTATCCACCAGCAATGCAATCTCAGTCGCCACTGGTAAGCCAACTGTACCCGGCTTCGGGGCGTCAAATGGATTTAACGCAATCAGCGAAGCCGCCTCCGTCATCCCGTAACCCTCAATGACTGGAATACCATATTGGTCTTGAAACGCAGCCAATTGTTCTGCCGGCAGTGAAAACGATGCCGAACGAACATATTTTAACTGTACGTCCGCTTGGCGACGCGTGAAGGCCGCCCGAGCGCGTTCATTTTGCTGCAACATCTGAACAATCGTTGGCACAATTGACACCCACGTGACGTGATGGTCTGCCACAGCTTCCCAAAATTTGGAAGCCGAAAATTTTTCAGCAACGACCAGCTTGCCACCCGACAAACGCGTGCTCAGCATCGCAATCACTTGCGCATTGACGTGGAACATCGGCATCACCACCATTGTGGCATCCTGATTTGTTAAACGCTGTGAGGCAGCAATGTGGTGCGCAGAGTTCGCAAGTTGCGTGTGCGTTAACCCAACCCGCTTTGGCTTGCCAGTAGACCCTGAGGTGTTTAGAATAACGGCCAGACTGTCATCACTTAGCGTCATCCCATTCTGCAATGATTCACCCTGCTGATAGCGATAAAAATAGACTGGTTGCTCGTGAATCGCGAATGTCTGATCCAAAAAGTCCGGTTGCATGGCAAGGGCTGTTCGGAAACTCTCCGCAAAGATGCCGGCTGTATAGTGATAATCTGCAAACTCATCGAGAATTTCACGCACCCCCGAAGTTGGTGCCACTGGATGCGCAATTGCGCCGATTTCCCATAAGGCTTGTTCCAAAATCGGGTACAGCCAATGATTGGCCAAGGCGATTAATACGACATCCCCCGCACCGATTGCTTGGTCAGCCAGTGCTTGTTTCATTTGTTCGACCAGCGCAGTCACCTGCTGGCCGGTATATTGGCGTTCATCCGTCAACGAGACTAACATCACATCATCGGCATGCGCTGTCAATTGTGCCTGCAAGTCCCTCGTTAAAACTGTCATCTCATACTCCCTTCGTTATTCTGACACGTAAATCACATCATCGCTGACGTTAATGCGTTGCTTGATTAAGTCATTTTCATAGAAAACATCGGCAATCGTCTGCGCTTCCTTTGCAATTGCCTTGGTCATCGGCGTCAATGTCCAATCGCGCCGATCAACCATTTTAGCGACAATCGTTTGCTTCATGCCCAATGCCTTCGTGAGCAGCTTTGTCAACGCCTTGGGATGCTCATTTGCCCACGTCATATCTTCAGACAAGTATTTCACAAGGTATTCGCTAACCGCTTCGTGCTTTTTTGCATACTGTTGCGTTGATAAGATGAAATCACGATTCTGCGATAAACCATCTCCGTTCGTTAACAATTTGGCTTGTTGCGTCACTTGACCTTGTGCCGTGTACGGATCCCATGTAACCCACGCGTCAACGTCACCCTTGGCGAAGGCAATCGCCGCATCGGCTTGTTTCATGTTGACCCACTCAATATCTGAAGCTGACATGCCCGCCTTCGACAAGGCTTGCAGCAACAAAAATTGTGAAGACGTACTTTGGGTGTACGCCACCTTTTTACCTTGCAACGCCTTCACTGAATCGATATCTGAATCCTGTTGTACCAAAATGCCTGACCCGGATGATCGACTCGCACCGGCTGCAATGTAGGCAATATCCGTGCCAGATGCCGCTGCCGTGACCGGTGGCGTATCACCTGTCCGCGCGTAGTTAATGCTACCCGCTGCTAGCGCTTGCATTTCAGATGCACCATCTGCAAATTCTTTAAAGACCACTCGATAACCAAGTTCCTTCATCTTCTTAACAAGCACGCCGCGCGACCGTGACACGTCAACTGGACCACCTTTTTGGTAACCAATCGTCACCTTTTGTAACTTATCATGTGAACCGGTTGTCTGTTGGTAGCCATAGTAAGTCCCACCTGCCCAGAAAAACAGGAGCACGACTAAAATTACTTTTTGCCATCGTTTTTTCATGTTCATGCCTCACCTTAATCTGACAGAATAAATTCTTGGACCTTATTTGCCACCGCTATCATGGCCATTTCATCAGTTTGATGACGATGACCGGGGACGGTTAACCCAGTTGTGCCATGTTTAATGGCGACAATACGATCCGCCATTTTTGCAGCTTCACGAACGTCGTGGGTAATTAAAATCGTGGTGAGATTTTCTTGATCCACAATGTCCGCAATCAGCTCTTGCATGCGTGAACGCGTTAAGGCATCCAGTGCCCCCAACGGCTCATCTAGCAACAGTAATTTAGGCGACGCCATTAACGCTCGCGCCAGTGCAACTCGTTGCTTTTGCCCACCTGATAATTGATTAGGATAATAATTCGCAAAATCGTGGAGTTGGACAAGATCAAGCAACTCTTGGGCGCGTACTTTTTCATTCATATCGCGTGACTTAAATGACAAATTTTCAAGGACCGTCATCCAAGGCAAGAGTCGATCATCTTGAAACATCACCCGAGCGACTGTATTCAAACCGTTAACTGGTCGGCCATCCATCGTTAGCTGACCCGTTGTGGCTGGTTCAAGACCCGCTATTAAACGGAGCAGCGTTGATTTACCACCACCCGACTCACCTACAAATGCCACAAACTCACCCGTTTTAATCGTTAAATTGACGTCATGTAACACCGTGTGTTGCTGATAACTTTTCGTCACATCCGTGAGTTGTATTAAATCATCCGTTGCCATTAACGGCCTCCTTTACTAGCTTGCCAGTCTAACAAAATCGATTCCAACAATGCCGCAATCCAATCTGATACTTTTCCTAAAATGGCATAGATAATGATGGCTAAAAAGATGGTTGGCATATCCAAAAATTGTTGGGCATTCGTTTCCATGTAACCAATGCCGGAACTGGCCGAGATCGTTTCAGAAACAATCAACGTCGTCCACATCACCCCAAGCGCATACCGTAAGCCCATCAGGATGGTTGGCATGGCGCCAGGAAAAATCACTTTCGTAAACATCTGCCATTTCGTTAATCGATACGATTGCCCCATTTCAATTAACTTCGGGTCGATTGATTGAATACCGTGCAAGGTATTGATATAGATCGGGAACATGACGCCGATGGCAACCAGCGTGACTTTGGCTGGTTCGCCAATGCCAAACCAAATGATGATTAACGGAATTAATGCCAAGTGCGGAATGTTACGCACCATTTGGATAGTCGAGTTGAACAATGAGTGGCTGATGCGGGATAGACCATTCGCAACACCCAGCACAAAGCCAACCGCACCGCCGATTAGCAATCCCATCGTGGCCCGGTATAACGAAATTCCCATATTTTGTTGCAGCGTGCCAGCCTGCCATAATGTCACCCCTTGATCCAAGACCGCCAATGGACTTGGCACATAGGTTGCGTCAATCCACTTGGCATCGACCGCTACCTGCCAAACAATAATCAATACAATAGGAATTAACCACGGTAAAAGGTTTTCCGCCTGTCGTTTGTCCTGCTTATTTGATTTTTTCACAACAGTCGCTCCTTTAATTCAGAATTTTCAATTCAACCAATATAGCAATTCTCCCTTAATGAAAACTCAATGACAACAACGTGAATATTTTCATTTTTCTATAACAAAAAGCCCGTTAGCTGTTTAGCTAACGGGTCTTTCGGATCCAGCCTGCTGGGCGACAGGCGATCATTATTTAGAGAGAGTTATGAGTTGTCACATTTGGTTTGTGTTGATTAGGTGTTCCCCCTGTCAACATGATTAACTATAACGGTAGTTCCTTAAACCAAGGCTAACGATACCTAAAATGGCGCTTAAACGTGTGCAATGGCTGCCAACACGCGCAGCATATCACGGGTTTGTTTGACATCATGCACTCGCAAAACGCGGGCACCACGGCCCATCATCGCTTGCGCTGCCACAAGTGATACTGTTGTGCGGTGCTGTTTATCTAACCCGAGCAGTTGTTTGGCCCATCCTTTATTCGAGACTGCAACTAAAATTGGCCGACCTAACTCTGCCAGAACGTCAACGTGCTTCATAATCGCCAAATCATGCGCTAATGCACTATCTTTGGCGTAACCAAGCCCCGGATCAAGTAAAATTCGGTCTGCAGCAATGCCAGCTGTTGTTAAAGTGTTCAAATTAGCCATTGCCCAATCTCTAAGACCAGCTCGCACGTTAGCAACATGCGCTTGGCGGGGATTCCACATCGTCAGCAACCCAACCGGCGTTGTCGCCAAGAACGCTAATTTGCGTGGATCGTCCGTAAACCCATTCACGTCATTAATCACGTCAACACCGGCGTTCACCGCTGCGACCATCACCTCATACTTATACGTATCAATCGCCACTAATGCCTGCGGTTGCGCCTGCTTAATCGCTTTAATAATGGGTATCGTGCGTTCAATCTCCAGATCGGGCGTCAATTCAAGTCCCTGCGCTTGAAAGCCAGGTCGCGTTGTCTGACCACCCACTTCGACGATGTCGGCCCCATCCGCGTATAACTGCAACGCTCGTGCAACCGAGGCGGTCGCTGTGGCTACCTGATTACCGTCGTAAAACGATTCCGGGCTGGTATTTAAAATGCCAATAATTAACCCAGCGTCATCAGATAAACGCGTCGTGTTCACTTGCCAAATCGCCATGTGTGATTACCCCTTTAATCGTATAGAACGAACCAGCAACAACAATCCAATCCGTCGCTGTTGCGAGTTGTTTTGCCTGTGTCATCGCCTCACCTAACGTAGCAGTGTGTTGGACGATGTCAGTCGCCAACATAGCCCGTTGATTATCCGCCGTCACGCCAATCACTTGGCGCGCTAACGGTGTTAACGCTGCTTGAATTGCCGCGGTATCTTTATCGGCTAGCATCCCCAGAATCAAAATAACGTGTCCCCGTAACCCCCAGCGATCCAATTCATTAGCTAACTGCTGAGCACCCGCTGGGTTATGCGCGCCATCATAAATCACCCGTCCAGTCACCGTTAACCGACCAAATAGCGTCGCTTGTGATAAGCCTAATTGCCGACTTTCAGGTGTCGTTGGTAAGTCGAGTTGCGCTAAAATTTGCCAAACCAGCCGAACGTTTTCAGCCTGCATTTGTCCGCGTAACCCAAGCTCATAAGGCGCACCCGCAATTTGAAGGCGTAGCTGCGCTGGCGTATCTGCTAAAATTTCGACCGGTACATCAATTGCCTGCCAGGCTGCTTGGGTTTGCTGCGTAGCGTGTTGCAAAATAGCCGTAACGCTCGGTTCCTGTTGCGCGCTCACCACACGACTGCCTGGTTGAATAACCGCCGCTTTATTAGTCGCAATCGCTTCAAGCGTGCCGCCTAACCATTGCATGTGGTCCAAACTAATTGGCGTAACCGCAACCACGGCCGGCCGACTAATCACATGGGTGGCATCTTGTTTACCGCCCAATCCCGCCTCAATAATTGCAACATCGACATGGGTATCAGCAAAATAAAGTAAGGCCATAAACGTCCAATATTCAAAGGCTGATAATGCGGCCGGTTCCTCGCCGTGGGCCATTAAGACCGTGCGAATGTGTTCATACCAATGGACCACTGCTGATTTTGACATGCTGTGATGATTTAATTGTACCTGTTCACGTGCATCAAACATGGCAGGTGATGTAAACGTGCCAACTTGATAATCAGCCGCTTCTAGTATGCGGGCTGTCATCTCAACAACCGATCCCTTGCCATTCGTTCCAACCACATGGACAAGCCGAAGTTGCCGGTCTGGCTGACCTAGCCATTTATTCACCTGGCGCAAAAAATTCAAACGGCCCGCATCATCGACACGCCAACCGCTGTCCATCAAGCTAAGCACTTCTTCATAGGTCCGCATTTAGTGCACCTGTTGTTGAAATTCTTGGCGCAACATGGCATCCGTCTTGAAAATGCCGCGCGTGACTTGAGTCGTCGTGGTTGTACCAGGCCGGTTGATACCGCGCATCTCCATGCACATATGCCGGGCTGAAATATGTACCGCGACGCCTTCAGCTGACACAATGCGCGATAGCTCATCTGCAATCAATGTCGTTAGTCCTTCTTGCACGCTTGGTCGACGAGCCGCCCAATCGACGAGGCGTGGAATTTTACTCAACCCGATTACCTGCTGTTTTGGTTGATAGGCAACCGTAACC
The DNA here is from genome assembly GCF_045799135.1 of Weissella sp. MSCH1. Lineage (NCBI taxonomy): Bacteria > Bacillati > Bacillota > Bacilli > Lactobacillales > Lactobacillaceae > Weissella > Weissella sp. MSCH1. The sequence continues at coordinate 136,539 of NZ_JBJMBA010000040.1, forward strand.
GTCCCAAAGAATGGCAGCAAGTGGTGCTCACACATGCTATAAAACGGGATGTCAGCCACCACGACCATATCGGTGTCTGTGGCTACCTCAAATAATTTGTAGTCAGTAAACGTGGTTTCACCAGTATGCGCAAAAATTTCAGCGTTGGCTTTCACGACTCGGGCGGGTGTTTCTATCAAACCTGGGCGGGACGGATCATCTCCAATCGCCGTCAGTAGCCGCCGCACATCTTCTTCACTCGTTTGCATGGTCTTCAAACTCCCCTATTCTCATGACTTGTTTCGTATCCGTTGTCGCTGCAATTAAGTCGGTTACGGTTGCTACCCGTGCTGGTGTTGCCACTTCACGCAAGGGCGCCAAGACAAATAACCGATTAGCCATTTCCGGATGTGGCACCTGTAACGTGGCTGTGTTGATTACTGACTCGCCAAACCATAAAATATCTAAATCAATCGTCCGGGGGCCCCAATGAATTTGACGTTCCCGGTTACCAGCCTGTTCAATCTCATGCAGGAGATCTAACAGATCCGGCGCCGTCAAAGTCGTCTCCAACCGCACCGCAATATTCAAAAAATCATCCTGTTGTACTGGTCCAACCGGTTCGGTTTGATACAAGGCCGATACCACCACCTGGTTAACCGCGGGATGGGCCTTTAACAGGGTCACTGCCGTTTGTAAGTGCTGCTGGCGGTCGCCAAGATTACTACCGATACTCAGATATGCTGTAGTCATGTGTTATTCCTCCGCCGTCGATACGGAAACGGTAAACGGGTCATAGATACCAGGCACTGGTAAAGCGTGCTTGGTAACCGCAACATCGACCTGCGTGGCTTGTGGGAATTCCGTTTGCAAGGTGCGCATGACTAACAATGCGACCGACTCGATTAAGTCAAATTGATTCGTTGTCACAACGCGTTCGACAGTGCGATACACCGCACTATAAGAAATTGTCGTTGCCAAGTCATCCCCTTGTACCAGGCGCTCAATGGGATAATGCACGATCACATCCACGCTCAACTGTTGCCCCAACCGTTTTTCTTCCGCATGCACGCCATTAAAGGTGTAAAACCGCATGTTTGGTAATTTTATCTTCCCCATTATTCTCCCCGTTACAAACTTTATTGTTATTTTTAGTAATTATCATACTCGAAAATAGCTAATAAAAAAACCACTAGCATAATAAACATCATCTGTTTACCATGCCAGCGGTTTTGTGTCTCTTGCTGACTCTCTTATTCAATTTTGTTAACCCTGCACAACCTTTAAGTTATCTGGGTACACACCACCGTTTTCGTTGCGTTTCATGATCAACGCGGTGATGGCTTGCTTTAGATACTTTTCTGTATCATCGTTTACGGCGCGCCAAGTCGCAGAACCACCCATCGACTCAATGACAATGTGGCCGGTATCTTCGTAAACATCTTGTCGCCCTTCGATGTAGTAATCGTAAACAATCACATTTTCATCTTCGTGCTGTTTGATGACTGTTAACATACCACTCTCGTTTCCAACTTCTCAACAGTTACTTATTATCCTTACAATTATAACGCGAGTAGCCTGATTAACACAAACGGCGGGTATTCAGTTTTATGTTGTTTGTCGTGCTACCGCACGAGGCATGGTGGTTGGAGCGTGACTCCGCCTAAGATTTACCTGGGCAAATCACTCCGTCACACCCCAACCACCATGCCAGCAGCCGAAATCCACTCATGATTTTTTGATTATCAGCCAAGGTAGCTGAGTAGATGCGATGCAACATCATGCAGGCAAAATAAAAGAGAACCCAGTTACCCAGGTCCTCTATCATTCTGATTTTATGCACGCTTACGAGTTGGCTTGTCAAAAGTCAATCGTGCTGGCTTCACAACCGTGTAACCTTGCATGCCGTGAGCATACATATACTTTTTGGCGTCTAGTTCAGTCACGAAGTAGGCCCCTAATTCCGGAGTCCCTGTCGTTTGATTGAACAACATATATAGTGATGATGTCATGACATTCGTTCCTCCAATCTTGTTTCTACTATTATTTTATCAGTGAAACCTTAAATGGAGAAACGATTAGTTTACCTATTTGCTTCGGACTTGAACCCTGTCTTTTCAACTTTCGTCACCGACCGCAGTCGTAAGGTGGCTGTTGCAAGGTTCACAACTGTTGTCTCAAATACCAATTCAAATCCCTTCATCCCCGTACCTCCATATCGTTATTATCAGGCCTGATACCTTTACTAACGAAATGAACCGCCTAGAATGTCGCAATTGTGTCTAATACACCGTCATGATTGTTATCGGCGACGGTCTGGGGGAACTGCTCAAGCAAAGCAGGCGCTGCGTTGGTCATTGCAAATGGCTGACCAACCGCCTGCAACATCTCGATGTCATTTGCGCCGTCCCCAAAGGCCATCATGTCCGCAAACGTCACCCCATAGTGGTTCGCCAACGTCTGCAATCCAACCGCCTTGTTCACATTCGGCGCCACCACATCAATCATGCCAAAGCCAGACGTTGTGACGTGCGCCGTACCTGCGAGTTCGGCGTTTAGCTTGGCCATAAATGGTGTCGCTTCAGACTCGGGCCAGTTCAAAATAATCTTGATTACTGGATCAGGGATTTCCGATAAATCATCGATAAAAATCAAATTTGGAAACTCCATCACCATATTTTGATACAATTCACCCTGACCTTTATCGGCGCGCATCATGTACCCATCCGTCGCTGTGCTGTAGACGTTTCCGTGGCGTGGTGCCAAATCGTCGGCCTCAACCGTCGCCTTAACAAGTTCCAACTGTCGTTGATCCAAGCCGTGTAAGGCTAACGTTTCGTTGTCCTTGGTGACAACCTGGCCACCATTCTGGATGACATAGTCAAAACGACCGACAAACGGTGCCAAAAAATGATCCACCACGTCGCGGCTATTCCCCGTTGCTGCAACAAAATGGCCACCAGCTGCATCTAAACGATCCAATAACGCCGTAAACTTGGCAGCGTTAACTTGCTGGTGGTCATCAAAAAATGTGCCGTCTAAATCGACAGCGATTAATTTTGGTAATGTCATAAGATACCCCTCCGTACTGCCAGTTTCGCATACAAATCTGACAGATGCTAGTAATATCTTAGAATCCTTCGCGACGTAATAATTTTCCCGCGCGATCATAAACTAAAAAGGCATAACCTTGTGCGCTATCTTGGTTGTTACTAATTTTCTGGAAACCAATCTTAATTTCTTTATCTGTATTACGACCACCCTTTGGCCCCACAAAGCGGTAACGGTCTGATGTAACGGTTTGACGGGCCTCACGTGTTGCCAACGCCACCGCATCCGCGTAACTCTGATCAGCGTCCGTTGGCTTAGCATCATTCGTCGCCGTGGCTGTTGTCACCGACGTTGCTGATGAAGCCGATACGTCATCGGCTTGACTACTCGTTGATTGTGACGAGGCAATCGATTGACTACTGCTTGGTAATTTAGCTGCTGACAGACTTGCCGCCACATGCTTCGTCGTCGTTGATTCATGCTTAGTGCCCTTCGCAACACCCAGCATCGCGACAACTAGCACTGCGATTGTCGCAATTCCCAGCATGACCGTATTTTTCGTTATTTTCATATCTCTTATTAACCCACGTTTCAAATCACTTATTTGTTCTATTGTACCCCACGCCAATATATATAAGGACAGAAATTTATATTCACATAAACATATATAGTTATACAACGAAAAACACCGCCCTTCGCACTGTTTGTACGGAGGCGGTGTTTATATTATCGCTATGCTAGTGTCTTTTTTAGCCAATCAAACATGACGGTCAAACGAGTCTCACGTAAGTTTGGTAAGCCATTTCGTGACACCCCATGCCAAGCTTGCGGGAAACGCACCATTTCAACCGGCGTATCTGTCAATGTTTTAATGGCGGTGTAATACATCTCGGTTTGTGCAATGGGCGTTCGGAGATCATACTCACCATGCAACATGAGCAGTGGTGTTTTCACTTGTGCGGCATACGTAATTGGTGAACGCTTAATTAATTCCTCACGACCAGCTGGCGTGTAGGGATTGGCACCCATTTCGTCTTGCACAAAATTGTAGCCAATATCACTGGCGCCGGTCAGGTGTAACCACTCGGTAACTGGCCGTTGTGAAATCGCTGCTTCGAATCGACTGGTGTGACCGATCGCCCAAGTGGTCATGAAGCCACCATACGAACCACCGATAATGATTTGCTGACTGGCATCGATGTACTCACCAAAGCGTTGCAATGCGACATCCAAACCGGCAATTACATCACGGAAGTCTTGTTCGCCATAGTGATTAACCACGGCGTTGATAAAGTCCTGGCCATACGTGGTTGAACCATGTGGGTTCGTGAACACCACGTTATACCCTGCTTCGGTAAAACGCTGGAATTCCCAGAAAAAGGCATCCCCATAAGCCCCATGCGGTCCGCCATGCACGTACAACACAACCGGTGCCGGTGCATCACGTTGCGCTGCCAAGAACCAACCATCCACTGGCGAGCCATCTTCACTACTGAAGACATACTTTTCAGCGCGTGGGAATTGTAACGCTGCATTGGCGTCAAAGACGATGTGCGTAGCTTGTGTTACTAAATCGAGCGCCAACAATTGGCTGGGATGAGCTGTATCTTGTTGCGCAAAAATGACAGTGTCTTTACCGATTGTAAAGTCCTGCAAGTATTGCGGTGTATCCAGCAACAACTGATTCGTTGTGGCTGACACTTGATACACACGGGTGTGACCATGGAAGCCAGTTTCAAATAACCAAGTGTCATTATCCAGCCAACGGACATGTCGGGCTTGATTTTGCACCACGATATCTGAGTTCGGCTCAGCTAACAGTTCTTCTTGATCAAACGCAATGGCCGTTGCTTCGCCATCAAAATGGTATAAACTGGCAACCCGACGATTAGGATATTGGTCATCATTAGCGATGAACAACACCTGTCGCCCATCCGGCGCAATCGACGCCTCGTGGACTTCCGCAACAGCCGTCGTCAGCGGTGTGATATCGCCGGTCGCCAGATTCAACCACTGCAAGGCTGAGTGTAACTCATCCGCATCCTCGGTAGTCGTTTGTGCAATCAACAATGCCTGTGTCGTCGTCGTGTCAGCCACTTGCACTGGCAAATCCGTTGTCAACAATCGGCGGGTTTCACCGGCAATCGTTGCTTCATACACGTCAAAGTGACGTTGCTCATCGGTAAAACCAACCCCGTCCGCCTTATAACGACGCTTTGTGTAGTGGCGCACCTGTGGTCGATCGCTCACCGTGTTAAATGCTTCTGCATCTGAAACCAGGACAGCAAACACAATTTTGGTGCCATCTGGTGTGGGCGCAAAACTCACAATTTTGTGGCTTGTCTGTGTTAACTGGGTCACTTGGCCATCGCCCGTGCGACGATAAACTTGCCCAGATTGTTGATAAAACAACGCGTGCTCGGTAGCCGTTAACTGCGAAATATTCGTTGCCAGTGTCGTGGCAGTTTGATTAACAACGCTGATCAAATCCGTCTGATAATCATTAGCGATGTCATCAACATAGCTTTGTGCTGCGTATAATTGACCAGCCAGTATGACCGGCTGTGATAGTGACCGAAGTGCCGTTAGTTGTGTTGCCCCCATTGTAATTCCCCCGTTAAATGACTTTACTTTGATGATGCCGTAGAAGCTGATGACGCCGTGTCGGCCGTCACAATCTTAGCCTTCGGTGCACCCTGCCAAGCTGCGATTTCCGTGCCATTATTATGGTCATTAATGTACTGACCCACTTCCTTCGTTTGGTAAGACTTTACCAACGCTTTGATGTACCACTTCTTAGCGTCATCATGGCGGGCAGCGATAATGTTAACCCATTGATGTGATTGCTTGTTGTTCGCATTCCAAACGTAAATCGCTGAGTTTGGATTGCGACCAGCTGCTTCCACGAAGGTGGCTGAAATGACCGCCGCGTCGACTGACTTCAAACTAGCCAATGTTTGGTCAGCCGCCAATTCCTTAACGTGCAAATGCTTGGCACTTGAGACAATGTCCTTCACTGTTGGGCTCGTTACGCCGGCCTTAATCTTAATCAAACCAGCTGCTTGCAACAAGAACAGGGCGCGTGCTTCGTTGGTTGGGTCATTGGCAACAGCCACGGTACCACCATCTGGAATGTCCTTAACTGACTTATATTTGTCAGAGTACAAGCGCCCTGGGCCAAGTACTGTTTCACCAACTGGTTGCAAATTAGACTTGTGCGCCTTGTTCCAATCAGCCAAGAACGCATAGTGTTGGAACGCATTGGCGTCAATGTTACCCTGCTTCAAAGCGGCGTTTGGCTGGTTGAAATCAGTAAAGGTCACCAACTTAATCTTAATGCCGTGCTTTTCACCATTCTTCTCAACAATTTTCCAAACGGCTTGATCCGTCTTTGATGGTGAATTGATTCCGACCTTCACCGTCTTAAGTTCCTTGTTGCTATTAGCTGAGGCCACGATTGTCGTTGCGGGTACCACCGCACCAGCGACTGCCAATGTCAAAACTGCACTTGTTACAAACTTACTCATAATAATAATCCCCATGATTTTTTAATAATATATTGGGATAACCAAGTTTGCTTATTTGGCCGAATAAACAAAAAGCCCGGGAACGCTATTGCTAGCATCCCCGGGACGAAATGACTCGTGTTACCACCCAGTTTCCTTATTTGATCACCCAAATAAGCTTGAGACGTACGCCTTGTGGCCGGACTAGTCAACGGCCGCCGGATATACGCTTGCGCTATAACGGGCGCACCCGGGTACCACTTACATTACTGCTCGCAGAACCACACAGACTCAGAGACCATTTTCACAACTTGCCAAACACCAGCTTTCACCAAACGCCAGCTCTCTGCGGATTTTTCCGTTGCTACTACATCTCGTCTTCGTCGATGTTGATTATATTATGCGCGTCCTTCTAATTTGTCAACAACTTTTGTCATTGAGTTTTAATCATTCAACAATTGCGACCACATTTCTTCGTGAGAATATGTTTTCTTGCCCGTTTCAATCCATGCTTGGTACACAGCATCCGCCGACCGCACATCTGCCAAGTCTGCTAATTTTTGTCCATCATTACGCAACTCTTCATACACCATTGCACCGACCTCTTTCTAAAACATATAATTAATTTAATTATAACAAAAATAAGTGTCTATACAACGTATCCCGGGTGATGACGTACCATTTATATTTTATTGGCAAACTGATGAAGTTACGTCATTAAACAGGTTGCGCCATAAACGTTTCAAGTTCAACTAGTGTTGGGTAGCCGTCATTATCGCCGGCTGCCTGCACGGCCATTGCACCAACCGCATTACCGCGCTGCACCGCGTCATATAAATCAAGACCATCAAGTAGGCCGGTGATTACCCCTAAGGCAAAGCCATCGCCTGCGCCAACAGTATCAACCACTTCAGTAACACGGAACCCCGGCACCGTCATTGTTTGCCCATCACGTGTCTTCACGAATGCGCCCGCTGGTCCCAATTTTACAATCACCGTATCTGTGACCGCCGATTGGCCAATGAAGAAATCCGCAATCGTTTCAGGATCGCGCGACCCCATCAAGATTTCGCCTTCGTTAATTCCTGGCAAAACAATATTGGCCATCTTAGCAAACTGGTTCGTCGTTGCCACCATCTCTTCCGTGGTTTCCCACAGTGCCGGTCGCAAATTTGTATCAAAGATTTTCACGATTTCCGGATGTCTCGCCAAACGTTGGCAAAGCGCTAACGTTGTGTCGCGTGCCGTTGCTGAGATGGCTGGAAATATGCCCGTTAAGTGTGCAATTTTCACGCCATCTAAGTTAAGTCTCTCGATTTGGTTAGCCATCAAATTTGCCGCTGCTGAATTTTTTCGATAATTAGCAGTCGCCGGATCTCCCGTCGTGACGCGTTGCTTGAACATCAACCCAGTTGTATGCGTCGACGTGACTGCAACGTGATCTGTCCCGACATTGGCCTTCGTCAACTCAGCACGTACAAAGTCACCGATTGGATCTGCACCAACTTGTGCGACATAGTCAACCGTGTGACCCAAGCGGGCAACGCCAACAGCCACGTTTACTTCCGCGCCGGCCAAAAACTTATCATAATTACAGGCAACTGCTAATGGCACATCAGCTTCCGTCGACGCAAAAACCGCCATTGGCTCGCCGATTGTTAACACCTCGCTCATGCTAGACCCCCATTAATTCTTTTGCTGCCGTTAACTGTTGATAACGTTCAACATAAGCGCGCGCATTATCCGTTACGCCCGCATAATCATCAAATTCAGCTGGCTTTAGCAAGCTACCACCAACACCAACGGCCACAACGCCAGCTGCAATCCAGTCGCCCATGTTATCCAAATTCACGCCACCAGTTGGCATGATGTTAACCTGTGGCAATGGTGCCTTAACCGCCTTAACCATTGACGGTGATGCCTCAGAACCTGGGAACAACTTCACGATGTCCACCCCATATTCAAGCGCCGCTTTCATCTCAGTAATGCTCATCGCCCCAGCCATGTAAGGGATTTGGTAGAGGTTGGCCATCTTCGCTGTTTCAACATCAAAGAAGGGGCTCACCACAAATTCCGCCCCGGCCAAAATTGCCAAACGAGCAGTCACTGCATCCAGCACTGTCCCACAGCCGACAATGACATCGGTACCACGATACTTGTCGACCAAGTTTTTAATGCAGACGTCCGCTTGTGGTACTGTAAAGGTCAATTCAATCCCCTTAATGCCACCGTCGACCAAGGCGTCGACGATCAACTCTGCCTTTTCAACTGACTCGGCTCGGACCACGGCAATCACACCAGCCTGTTGCAACTTGTTTAGAATGTTCAAACGCTTCATTGTTTTCCCTCTTTAGTAAAGTGTATTAAATATCAAAATAATCATGGGCATTTTGCCCGGCAATCTCGGTCACAATTTGGCCGAGATATGCCATGTCATCAGGTACTTGGCCATTTGCCACCCAATCGCCAATCACGTCGCACAGGATGCGGCGGAAATATTCATGACGTGGATATGACAAGAAACTCCGTGAGTCCGTCAACATCCCCACAAAATTAGCAAGCAGCCCCTGGCTCGCCAATAATTTGAGCTGCTTCACCATCCCATCGTGCGTATCATTAAACCACCACGCCGCCCCAAATTGCATTTTCTGCGTAGGCCCTTCTTGGAATGAACCTAACAACGTAACCAACTCTAACCAGTCCTTATCATTCAATGAGTAGACGACGGACTTCGGCAAAATGCCTTGGCGTTGTGACTCTTCAAATAGTAAGCGCATCTGGTCCGGCATGTCGGCCTGTGTCCCAACCGAGTCACCGCCAACGTTTGGCCCAAGTTCATCAAATTGTGGCTTATTCGCAGCACGCACGGCATTGATGTGGTACTGCATTGCCCAACCATGTGCTTTATTTTGACGCATCGCGACCTGCAAAAAGGCGGTTGTGTACTGTGCAATTTCCAACTCCGTTAACGGCTCATTTGCGAGGCCCTTGGCAAAAATATCCTCAATTTCAGCCGGCGTTGCGGCTGCATAATGATACGTATTTAGTCCATAATCTGAAATACGTCCCCCCAGTGCATGGAATGCCTCAAAACGTTGATCCAACGCCGTTACCAAACTGGCGAAGCTATCGATGGCAATCCCACTTACCGCTGCCAGCTTTTCCATGTACAATGCGAAATCTAGTTGTTCGATGGCCATGGCAGCATCTGGACGCATCCCCGGCAAAACGCGGAAAGCATCTTCTTCATCAGCCAACAATTGGTGATAATACAAGTCATCAGCTGGGTCATCCGTCGTGACAACAACAGCGACATTCGACCGCTTGATTAACTCACGTGGTGTAAATGCTGGATCGGCCAACAATTCATTGGCACGTGCCCAAATCTGCGGTGCTGACTGGCGGTTCAGTACCTCATTGATGCCGAAATAACGGCGCAATTCAAGGTGTGACCATTCAAACAGTGGATTACCAATCGCACGCTCTAATGTACCCGCCCAAGCCACAAACTTGTCATAGTCATCACCGTCACCCGTAATCAGAGGTTCTGGCACGCCATTCGCGCGCATAATCCGCCACTTATAATGATCGCCAACCGTCCCCTCACTCAACCATAACCGCGTCAAATTAGCCGGTTGTTGATTATCATAAATTTCTTTGGGGCTCAAATGACAGTGGTAATCCACAATCGGCTGATCAGCCGCGTACTCGTGATAAAGACGCTGCGCCACTGTCGTTTTAAGCATAAAATTATCATCTAAAAATGCCATGCTTACACCATCTCAAATTCTTCGGTCATGACAACCGTTTCCGTTGTATCAGCTGATCCTTTCGCCAACGCTTCCAACAAACCGTTTAAGTATGATAGGCCCAAGGCACGGTCGTACAACCCATAACCTGGTCGCCCGACTTCACCCCAGATATCACGGCCGTGGTCCGGACGCATGTAACCATCGAAGTTAACGTCATGCAACGCCTTCATGATTTCATACATATCGAGTGAACCTTCTGACGACAAGTGGGCTGACTCATGGAAATCACCGTTGTCACCCATGAACTTGATATTACGAGCATGCACAAACGGAATCTTGTCTTGCGCCCCAAACTCACGAATAATCGCTGGCACATCATTCGCTGGATTCTCACCAAGCGAACCCGTGCAAATTGTGAAGCCATTGTAAGGACTGTCCCACATCGCAGCGATACGTCGCAAATCAGCTGCGTTCTTCACAATCCGTGGCAAGCCAAACAATGGGCGTGGTGGATCATCAGTGTGAACGGCCATTTTGATATCCATCTCCTCACATGTTGGCATGATAGCTTGCAAGAAGTACGCCATGTTGGCCGCCAACTTGTCCTCGTCAACATCGGCATAGGCATCGAACAGGCTCTTCAAATCTGACAAACGTTCCGGTTCCCAACCTGGTAAGGTAAACCCTTCTGATTGGCTCGTCACCATATCAAGCGTCTCTTGCAATGTCCCTTGGACCATTTCGTGACGGTAAGCCAAATCAGTCGAGCCGTCTGGCAACTCAAAACGCATATCTGTGCGGACCCAATCGAAAACTGGCATGAAGTTGTAGCAAATCACCTTAATGCCATATTCTGCTAAATTGCGAATCGTTTGCTTGTAGTTTTCAATATATTGGTCACGCGTTGGCAAGCCAATTTTGATGTCATCGTGAATGTTAACCGACTCAATCACTTCTAACTTCAAACCGGCTGCCTCAACCTCATCCTTAAGCGTCTTGATACGCTCCTTAGGCCAAACTTCGCCAACAGGAATATCAAACAACGCGCCGACCACCTGATCACACCCAGGAATTTGACGAATGTACTTGAGCGGAATTGGATCATCTTGTGAACCGTACCAACGAAATCCCATCTTAACCATAACTTACTACTCCTTCTGCAACGTCGTATCGACCGTACGCTGCCAATGCATTATGCAAGGTGCAGGCAACCGCGCCTTCACCACTCAACAATTGGGCCAGGTCATTTTCAACCCGCACACCCAAACCAACTTCATATAAATCAACGCCAAAGATTTGTTCATCTTGCAAGATATCAACCACGACATCATGCAAGTTACCGGCATAACCAAGATGTAACGGCGCAACCTTTGGTAGAAGCGTCGCCAACAACGGATCAGGACTCAAAGCCATTTGTTGTCCGTTATCATCGACCGCCATCAAGTAACGCACCCAAGCAGCTAGCGTTAACGGAATGAAGACCAAATCATTCACATCCCGGTGCTCATCGGCAACATAAGCCTTGATCGTCTCGCCAAAGCGAATCGATAACTTTTGTGACGTATCCGTGGCAATTCGTTGCGGTGTGTCCGGAATGTACGGATTTGGCAACCGCTTATTAATCACTTCATCAATGAATTGTTTTGGTGAGATGATGCCTGGATCAGTTACAACAGGTAGTCCTTCTACGTAGCCAATGTTTTGGATTAACTTCAATAAGTCGACATTTTTCATTTCTTCAGCGATTGAATCGTAATTTAACAATGATCCAAAAATAGCTAAAGCCGTGTGCAACGGGTTCAAACTCGTCGTTACCTTCATGGCATCTGCGTCGTTCACCGTCGCCCGGTCAGTTAAGAACACCCCGGCTTTGGTAAAATCAGGGCGGCCATTCGGAAAATTATCCTCGATGACCAAATAATGGACCTCTTCAGTGTTCGCAAACGGCGCCACGTTGGTGCCCTTCGGTGTACGAATTAACTCCGTATCAGCAAAGCCGATTGCTTGTAACGCTTCAGCCACCGACGCAGCCGGATTTGGCGTAATGCGATCAATCATCGACAATGGGAACGTAACATCCTGATTAAGCCACGTCATGAAGTCTGCGCCCACAAATCCGTTTGTTTCCCACATCTTGGCAATGGTTTGCATCGTTTCACGTAACCGGTCACCATTTTGCGAAAAGTTATCCGTGCTAACCATTGCAATTGGTGTCGCACTGGTTTCAAAACGGTGCAATAGTAACGCGGCCGTCGCAACCATGTTATTACCTGGCGCAGTAGTGTGTGGGTCTGTCGCCAAATCAGCCAAAACTTGATTAGTAAAATAGCCGTCTGGTTGGCGCAGATTGTAGCCTTTTTCTGTAATCGAGAACGTCGCTAATTGCAATGATGGCTTGGCAAAAATAGTCATCATCGTCTGCCAATCGGCTTTGTGATCGCGATTAAAAGTATAGCTACCCGAAACCGAGGCAATTAGCTCGCGCTTCAATGAGCCATCTGCCTTCATCGTGACGTTCAAGTGGCGATTATCAAATCGTCGGTACACATCTTGAATCACAGCATCATCGTAGGTTTCAGCAACAATCACGCCAGCCGGCAATTCACCCGCAGCAACTAATTCCTGGGCCACTTCCGAGTGAAAACCACGGAATAAATTACCACCGCCAAAGTGCACCCATGTTGGGGTAACCTTAGCTGTCTTGACCAAGTCAACTTGGTCAAACGTTGGCACTTCAATGCCCATCGTCGTGAACGCTTCTCGTTCTGTCATATAGTTATCAGTTAGTTTCATGATTTAATCTTCCTCAATGTCTACGCGAGCCCGCGCTGTTTTCACTGTTGGGACATTTTTGTCATCCCAAACATCGTCATAATCAAAACCAGTTAGTGCTTCAACCACCGCACGAACCTTTGGTGTGGCGTCTGCTTTCGCACCACCAGCCTTCAAACGATCAATTTCGGCAACGACAATACCGTGCGTTTCACGGTTCAATTGCAATGTCATCGCAAACGAACCCGCAATCACCAATAATCCACCTGTTCCAATCACCAAGACACCGGCAATTGTGTTTTGAGCGGCGATGCTTTGCGTTGTTTCACCAGCAATGTAACCACCCTTTTCTAAAATGACACCGACGGCAAATGTTGCCACAGCCACCGTTGACTTACGAACAAAGGTCATCACCGCCGCGAAAATTCCCTCACGGTGTTGCTTCGTCAACAATTCATCCAAATCCGGAATCAACGGGAAGACGTTCCAAGGCGTAAACTCCAACGTGGCGCGACCAATTTGGTAAACCAAACCAATTCCCAGCAACCACATCAACATGTTTTCCGGACGCAATTGGAATACGGCATAGAAGGCAACCAGCATCAGCAACATCAAACTGTAGGCTGATAAGAACAAGAACTTAGGGCCCTTCTTCACCATCAAGACCCCGGCCCCAATCGTGACAAAGATACCAACGAAGCTCAATGACAAAATATTAGCTGAGTCAGTCACCGTCAAACCTAAGCAAGACACCACAAAGTAAGCAAAAATGGTGTTAAAGACGTCCTTACCGGTGAATGAGAACAAGTAAATCGCCAAGTGCTTGCGGAATGAACGGATGCGCAACGTTGAGAGGTAATCCTTGATTTCCTTTTGGACGGTCTGGATTGGGTTCAACTTTGGCCGCTTGTTAAATTCAGCAATCATCTCTTCCGTCACTTCACGCTCCCACGTATTCATGTTTGTAATGAAGATCGCGGCCGCAAAGATTGCCGCAAAAACTAACGCGTTAATGAAGTAAGCTGACGCATTGTTTTCACCCAACAAGCGAATGACTTGCCCGGGTACGAAAGTTGCCATAAATGTTCCAGCGGCTGAAATGAACATCCGCGCCGATGACAACTTGGTACGGCTGGCATAATCCTTGCACATTTCAGTTGGCAGTGTTTCCCATGGAATCAAAACAAAGGCGGCAATAATCTCAAACAGCAAATAAACAACTAAGTAGTACAAGAACGCCATGTTTGGGATCCACATCAGCACATAAGCAAACATGAGCGGTGCGCCAATCGTTAAGAAGAAATGGCGGCGACCAAATCGCTGACCTAAACGGGTCCGATAGAAATTGTCGGTAAGACTTCCCATTACCAACGACGTCACCGCATCAACAATACGGGCGATTCCGATAATCGTGGCCCCCTGAATGGCAGTCAACCCAGCAAACGTTGTAAAGAAATACAACAAGAATGCGCCGATGATGGTAAAGGCACCACCTCCCATCAAATCCGGCAATCCATAAGCAACTGCTCGACCTAATGTGATCGGCTTAGATTGGTAAATACGTTTTTTTGACATATCGTCACTCCTCAAAGTAAAATCAACCAAATAATCTCGGAAACTGATATATTAGTTTCAACACAAAGAATTGTAACCGTTTGCATTTTCCGTGACAACTTGTTACTGAATTCACATAATAAATAAGTACATACTGAAACTGTCAGTTATTTTTCAGTGAAAACGTATATACAGGTCATGCCATGCTCGGTTATAATGTATTCGTTCTTATATTTCGGATTGTGAAAATAGTATCAAAATCGACGAAACAGTTCATAATTTGTTTGCAATTCACCCAAAAACCAAACACTAAACTAGGAGTATCGCCATGCCGACGACACGAAAAACTCACACTCCCCTACAAAGCGACCAAGCGTATCACCTGTTGCGCCAACAAATTCTGACCTTCGACTTGGTACCAGGTCAAAAAATTTCTGAAACCAAGTTAACTGCTGATTTGCCATACGGTCGGACACCTATTCGGGAAGCCATCTTGCAACTAAAATCTGAAGGTTTACTAACTGTGGTGCCACAATCTGGAACCTACATTGCGAAGGTTGACTTACAAGTTGCCGAACAAGCTCGCTATGCCCGCGAACAAATTGAACCGCAAATCATGCGTGATGCGTTAACCCATTTAACACCAGCCGATTTAGATTGGTTGGATAACTTATTAGTTGAACAAGCGACTGATGCAAACGAAACCGCGACTTTTTTTGCCCGGGACGAGGCGTTTCACCAATTTTTCTACGAGCGAACAGGCCACGAATTACTGTGGCGCTGGTTAAAAGATTTATCGAAACAACTCGACCGTTTTCGCTGGTTACGGGTGGCATCGCAACGCTTAGATTGGCAAGCGTTAATTGCTGAACACCAAGCAATCTTAACCGCGTTGCGTCATGATGATGCTGACACGGCATACCGCATCGCACACACCCACTTACAGCACATGATTGCTGATCAACTAGCCGTCATTGCGAGTTACCCTGATTATTTTTGACATCACAGTAAAAGGCCGTCAGTCTCCGCAATGGAAACCGACGGCCTTTTTAGTGGCAAAACTTATTTGAGTGGTTTATTTTTTTGAGATTATTCACCGTTGTGAGTTAATCAAGTTTTGCCGCAATGTTAGCTAAAGTGACCTCAGCCGTGCTAGCGAAATTAAGGTCCGCCGCCGCAGTACGGTCGCATCCCCAATCCCCAACGAGACTTCACCAGCCCCGTTGATTGACGCAATTCCGGCTGCCGCATCTTCTAAACCAATGACTTGGTCTGGTGGCAAGTTCAAAATTTCAGCTGCGCGAACAAAAATTTCTGGATCCGGCTTACCAGCCTGTAGCGTCGCTGGGTCAACAATCCCAACAAAGCTATCCGTTAAGCCCAGTCGATCCAAGATAAACGGTGCGTTCTTTGAAGCTGACGCTACACTCGCCCGGTAGCCCTTATCGTTAAGTTCCTGAATAAAAGCGGCAATTCCTGGCAAGATATCATCCGGTGTTAAATCAGAGATGAGCTCGACATAGTGTTCGTTCTTCCAAGCAGCAAAGCCTTCTTTTTCTGCTTGCGTATACGCATTTTCCTTACCGCCGGCTTGCAAAATCATTTCGAGACTACCCATGCGGTCAATGCCCTTCAACGATTCTTGTAGTTCCGGCGTCCAAGTCACTTGGAGTTGTTCCGCCAAATGGCGCCAAGCAATCGTATGAAATTTAGCCGTGTCTGTAATGACACCGTCCAAATCAAACGCAAATCCCTTAATGTCTGCAAATTTCGTCATCTTATTGCACCTCCAATGCGACAGTTTCGCCTGAGACGTCAATCGTCAATGGATCACCAGAAATTAACGTTACTTGCGCACCATCGTGATCGACGGCCACTTCAAGCAAACGCTCACGGAACATGAAGCGGAACTTATAACCGTCCCACTCAGCTGGCAAGAATGGGTCAAAGTGCAATTGTTCATCACGCACACGCATACCAGCAAATCCTTGGACGATCGATAACCAAGCACCAGTCATTGACGTGATGTGCAACCCGTCAGACGTATCGTTGTTGTAGTTATCCAAATCTAAACGCGCCGTGCGTTGATAGAATGCCACACTCTTTTCGGGCATCTTCAAGTCAGCTGCTAAAATAGCGTGAACTGATGGTGACAATGATGATTCATGCACCGTAAACGGCTCGTAGAATTCATAATTATCTCGTTTTTGTTGCTCGGTGAAGGCATCTGGGAAATAATACATCGCATGCAATGTATCTGATTGCTTGATGTACGGTGAGCGCAAGATGCGATCCCATGACCAGTGTTGGTTGATTGGCAATTGTGACGCATCCAAATCACGAACCGGAATCAATTCCTTATCAAGGAACGTGTCATGGGCGACAAAGATATGCCGATCCACATCATTGACGTCCTTCACATCAGCTTCAGGCAAATACATTTTGTCGATAATTAATTGCCATTGCGCCTTTTCTTCTGCCGAAATGGCCAACTTTTCCTGATACGTCGATGTAAACGTGTCCGCGTTGTCCAATGTATATTGCAGCACCCACTTAGCCATCCAGTTTGTGTAGTAGTTGTTGTTAATATTGTTTTCGTACTCGTTAGGTCCCGTGACCCCATGAATCATATACGCGTCGTTGCGCGCTGAATAGTGAACACGGTCGGCCCAGAAACGGGCAATGCCGACTAGCACTTCACTACCTTCGTTTTCCAACCATGAACGGTCACCCGTCAAGTGGGTGTAATTGTAGATAGCGTAGGCAATCGTCGAATTACGGTGGATTTCTTCAAACGTAATTTCCCACTCGTTGTGTGATTCGATACCATCGAAGGTCACCATTGGGAACAAAGCACCGGCTAAGTCTTGTTGTTGGGCATTGTGATAGGCCCCGGGTAGTTGTTGATAACGATACTGCAACAATGACTTCACTACGGCTGGGTCGGTCACGCCCAGATAAACCGGAATCGCGAATGCTTCGGTATCCCAATAAGTTGCCCCACCGTACTTTTCACCGGTAAAGCCCTTTGGTCCAATGTTCAAGCGCGCATCGTTACCGTAATACGTGGCAAATAATTGGAATAAGTTGAAACGAATGCCTTGTTGGGCCGCTTCGTCACCAGTAATCTGAACGTCCGCCTTTTCCCAACGTTCAGCCCAGCCAGCCGCATGCGCTTGGTATAAGTCGTCATAGGTTGCTGATGCAATGCTAGCAAAAATTGTGTCAGTCGCATTCTTAACAGCCGTATCATCTGCATAATCACGTGAAGTCGTGACAATCACACGCTTTTCAATGCGCTGTGTTGCCGCACCAACTTGACCCGCAAAAACATTTCCAACTTGTTTGTCTTCTTGCACGACATCAATTGCTGGCAAATCTGACATAAATCGTTGCCGAGCCGCCACGGTAAATTGGGGCACGCCAAATGGATTTGGTACAGTTCGCGTCATTAAGAACGCCGTGTCGTTGGTTGCTTCTGCATCAAGCACGTCCCAGAATTTTTCATCATAATTCGAATCCTCATTGACGACGTCGCCATCAATCAATGCCGTCAACTGCACATCGTGGGTCTGCCCATCAACTGCGGTGAATGACCAACGCAAATCAGCCAATTCCTTCGTCGCAACCGAGATGAAGCGATCGATTTGCACCTGCACCCCGTTAACCGTAAATTGACGGTGCAAGACACCTGCTTGCATATCCAAAGAGACCTCAAAATCAGTGTAAGGTACCGTTGCTAAATCAACCGTGACCCCATCAATTTGAATCATTGCTTTCACAAAATTCAACGCGTTAATCGCCTTACCGAAGTACTCTGGGTAGCCGATTTTCCACCAACCAACACGCGTCTTGTCAGGGAACCAAACGCCCCCAATGTAAACGCCTTGCAATGAGTCACCAGAATACGTTTCTTCAAACATACCCCGCATCCCCATATACTCATTTCCAAGTGAGGTCATTGATTCTTGCAAACGCTTGTCCGCTGGTTGCAACTCATGCGAGGTAATTGTCCAAGGATTAACTTCAAAAATTCGCTTCATGATATTCCCCTATTTTTAAACGTGACCACGGAGCAAACGCACCGCTGACAATGCTGCAATGATCAAAGCAATTGCAGAAACTAACAACATGTGTGGCATTGATGAACCCAACAATGGGAACAAGCCAAATGAGGCAACTGACGCCACAATTTGTGGGATCGTGATGGCCCCGTTGAACAGACCCAAATATGTGCCGTTATTCTTACCATCTAATGCATTCGTCAAAAATGTGAATGGATAAGCCAAAATTGCTGACCAGGCAAAGCCGATTAACATGAATGACACTAGCAAAGCCCATTGGTTATGAATGAACAAAATTGAGCCGAACCCAATGGCTCCAAGTAGCAAACTACCGCCATAAGCGAAGCACTCTTGCGCTGGCTTCACCTTCGTCAAAACCAACGCCCAAAGTACGGCGCCGATTGATTGCACAGCACTCAACACACCGAACCAGTTACCGGCAGCTTGATAGCCGGCTGAATGAGCATCCGTTGCTTGCCAAACCGTATCAGCAATCGCCCCAGTCCCATACGTCCAAAGGTATTGGAAAGCTACCCAGCTAAAGAATTGCACAACTGCCAACTTCCAGAAAATGCTTGGTGCGTGCGTCAACAAATGCATCACACTTTCTTTTGGCCCTTCTTCTTGAATACCGTGATACTTGGCATACGTTTCTGGATCGTATTCCTTGACGTTAATCAACGCGATGATGGTTGTAATCACCAAAACAATCGCACCAACATAGAATGAAATCGCCACTGAATCTGGAATGACGCCTGGCTTAGCCGTGTTGGCCACCCCCATCGCCGTCAATGCGAATGGGAAAATTGATGCTAACACTGAACCAGCATTAGCCAAGAATGATTGCACTGAATAAGCGTAGCCCTTTTGTTCTTCGTTAACCGTGTCACCAACAACCATCTTGATTGGTTGCATCGCCATGTTGAATGACGTGTCCATAAACATGATGGTGATGGCACCAAAGATCAACGCGATTGTTGCTTTGAAGCCCAAGTTTCCTGCGTTAGGCAATAAGAACATCACGATGGCTGACACAACCGTTCCGATAATCAAATACGGCATACGACGTCCAAATCGATTCCATGTCTTATCTGATAAACGGCCGATAATTGGTTGCACGAACAAGCCGGCGGCCGGTGGTAGGATAAAGAACCACCCCAGCGAGTGCGGATCAGCTCCAAGTGTTTGTAATAGTCGTCCCAAGTTTGAGCTCTGCAATGAGAATCCCATTTGTACCCCAAAGAATGCGAAACTCAACATCCAAATGGTATGTAATGGTAACGTTGGTAGCTTTTGACGAGTCCCCTCATTTGTCATTTTCGTTCCCCTTATAAAATCCATTGTGTTTTTGTTTGCAAATGTAAGCGCTTTATTTACAAGTCCAACTATAGCCGACCACAAAATCAAATGAAAGCGTTTTCCGGATGTTACCGGTAACATCTTCGCCTTCCCAGAGTGACCTTATCTCGTTCATATTTTCGTGTTATGATTGAAATAGATTGTTTTGAAAACGTTTTCATTATTTTTGAGGAGAATCATTATGGTTTCACTATTAGACGTAGCACGGGCTGCTCACGTTTCGAAAATGACCGTCTCACGCGTTCTCAACCACCCTGATCAGGTATCACCCGAGATTATTGCTGATGTCCAGCAAGTGATTGCCGAACTGGGCTATGTCCAAAACCGGGCTGGTCGAGCGCTTGCCAACAATCGGCACTATAATATCGCCTTCATCTTGTTAGATGATATCAATGAAATCGAACCATATTATGCGCATTTATTGATGCATTTAACGGATGAATTACGGCATGCTGGTTACACATTGGAAATGCGGCACGATCGTAATTTTGATTTAACGAATGTAGATGGTTTTTTAGTCAGTGGTGCACGAGGCACGGACTTTGAACTCTTACAAAGTTTAACCGTCCCTGTCGTCATTTATGGTACTGAGCCAGGGATTCCGTCGGTGGATATCGACAATAAAGCCGGCACCCAATTGGCGACCAACGCCTTGATCGACGCTGGTTATGCGCGCTTGATTTATCTTGGCATCGATATGTCTGAACCATTTGCTATTAATCGTGAGGTTGGTTACCGTGACGCGATGTTAACAGCTGGTCGGACAACTGAGATTTATCATCTGCCAAATGATGAGCACGCAGCCAAAGCCTTTTTAGCTGATTTGAATCTGTGCGGTAATACCGGTATCGTGGCTGCCACGGATCGGTTGGGATTAGGGGCATTACGGGCTGGCCGTAGTCAGGGACTAACAGTACCTACTGATTTAGGGATTGTTGGTTTCGATGGTATCTACATCCATCAACTAGCGGAGTTGCCGTTGACGACGATTCAGCAACCACTTGCAACCATTGCCCAACATATGGTTGCTTTGCTCATGAAACAGTTGGCTGGTGAAACGGTAACATCGGTTTACGTCGTACCAGAATTACTACACGGGGCCACGACAGCCTAAAAAAGCCGGTGAGACACAAAGTCCCACCGGCTTTTTGGCTATTATTAGCCCACAAAAATATTCTTACCCAAACTCAACATTTGCAAGTACTCTTCAGATTCACCACCAATAATAAAGGCCGCATTACCTGAAAGCACCGTCAACTTACCAGCGTGTGAACGGGCATATACGCGATCGAATAATTCTTCTTGCAACTTAGCACGATCACCGGCTAATTGCTCCAAGTTTTCAATCACAAGGACCTCGTAATCATCATAACGATCCTTGAACTTTTGCGCCCCAACTTGACCACCACGTTGACCAGCTTCATAGTCTTCCATGAATTGCTCAACTTCAACAATGGTCACACCGGTATCGAACGCTTGGTTAATCAAGCGTTCACGGAATTCGTAATTCTCACCACGAACCAAAATCATCTTCAAATGATCATTGTTCATGACTTCAGTCGCTGCACGCTTCAATTGACCTGGTACATCGTCAATATTAACGTCTTCATGCTTAACTTCTAATAACTTCGACAACACTTCAATTTGTTGATTCAACCCGGCAACCTGAGCCTTCAAATTCAAAATGACCTGCTCAATTGCCTCTTGATGCTGTGTTTCAACCATAATTGTTGTCCCCCCTATCCTAAGTAGTTTGTACCATAATCATAGCACGCACCCCTGATATCCTCTTATAATAAGTACTATCTTAATAGCACGATTTTCAGGAGGTCATGATATGAAATACACCCTACTCTACGAACGCGAACCACTCTTCAGCAATGACGACTTAGACCTGTTTTTAGCCGACGTCGAACTCGATGCTGACATTCGTAACATCCCATTTGATGAAGCAAAAACCCGCCAACTTATTGCCAATTTAGCGCAGCAATCAGAAGAACCTGCGATTGGCTTTCTCGCCACTTATCCGACGTATGGGCATTATGATGCGCTCGGTCGTGAAATCGACGTGACATTGGAAATTGCAGTTACCCACCAAGACTAGACGTACATTTTCTTATCGCGGGCCCGCCAATTGCCATTAGCAGCACTCACACCAATTCGAGTCGCTAAATTCGCCCAAAACTTAATATCATCTAACGACACACTCCCCAAGACGCTTGCCTCTGCATCGTAAAAATCACTCATGTCTAGGTTGTGCGCTTGAATAATTGGCAACACAAAATCACGTTGCATCGTTTTAAACGCGACAACCGGAATCAAGCCACCATTGACTTTGGCATCAAATTCGTTAAAAGCGTCATATCTAATATCTTCAATTTCACTCGCAAGTAGCGCCGCCAACCGACCGTGCCACAGACGATATTCCGTTTGTTTATCTGCCATGCTATTCACCTATCTTCGTTAAGTTAAACCTAATATAACACGGTTAAAATTAACTTTCAAGCTATCCTAACCGCCCTTTATATTCGACATCTTATTTTTCAAAACAATTTAAAAAATTCGCGTTACCTGTCGTCGTCCTTACAGGCGCGGGCATTTCGCTGTTAAAAACGTGTTGGTCACCAAAATATCTTCAAAAAATATTGCTATACTATTAATAATCATACGATAAGGGGAATTTTTAATGCTTACTGAACACCAATTGATTTCTGAACTTGCGCAAATCGCTGAGGCCAGCGAAGTTGTTGGCCAACGCACTCGCAACATTTATCTTGGCGCAGGTTGGTTCAACGAAGACCAACAAAATATCTTGATGCAAGGCTACCAAGCGTTGAAGGCTAACCCAACAATTAACGATATCTATGTTCCCCTCCTTAACCAATACGGTGGACAAGTTATCGAAGCAGGCGGGGATTTTGAACCCGACTTCGAATGGGGGACGATGACTTACAAGGCTGATATCACGGCGATGAACAACGCTGATTTGATTGTGGCCTTTATCGATGCGGCTGATCCAGATTCAGGCACGGCGTTTGAAGTTGGTTACATGACTGCTTCAAACAAGCCTGCTATTTTGGTCACAGTCGGCGATCGTAACGAACACCCGGTTAACTTGATGTTGTCATACGGGGCCGTTTCAAACGTTGACCTTGCAACAGAAGGTTTCGCTGCTTTGGAAAAGTTTGACTTTACCAACATCGCCATGAAGAAGTGGACTGGCGCCATCTTATAATCATAAATTAAAGGCACCGCGCGATTGGATTCATCGCACGGTGCCTTTTTCACTGTTATTAATGTTGTCGCAAAATAACGCTACCCAAGCCAAGCATTGCGCCGACCAAAATTAGGATAATAATCGGTAGACTTATCGCCCCCACGGCTTGGTAAGTCCACCCGGTTACTAGTGGTAAGACCACCATCCCCGCTTGGCAAAACGCCAAGTTCCAACTGACAACTCGCTTCGCCTTTTGGTCATTGTAGCGCGCATATGGCACCATCATCATCAATGGATAGATGGCAGATAATCCCAGACCAAGTCCGAAGCCAGCGAATGGTAGCAATGTCTCAACTGGCAAGAACATACTCCCAGTCGCGACGGCTGTCAAAATAATATGCGTTAGAATCAACCGCCGATTTGATTGCCAGCGGGTTGTCACCCCAGTCAAGAAACGGCCAACCATCAGACCGGCCCAAAACAGCGTCGCCACATTAGTCGCTGTTGTCGCACTATATTGCCAATGATCAACGGCAAAACTAGAGACATATTTGCCAATCACCAGCTCAACACCGTACACGAAGTAGAAGCCCGGCAATAGCCAATCTGAACCAGTAAGTTTCACGGTGGTCATTTCATCGTCTGTTACAGCTGTATCAGCACCCCGAAAGGCCTGTCGTGAGCTCATAACAACCGCCATGATAATGACTTGCAGCACAATGACGCTTAACACACCCAAACGCCAGCCCATCGGAAACACAAGACTCAGGGCCATCACGAATGAACTCAACGTCACGCCAACCCCATACATGCCGTGCAGAATACTCATTAGACCACTTGAAAAGCGCTTTGCCGCATAGTCATTTACCGCGATATCAATAGCGCCTTGCCCAAACCCCATGGCAATCGCCGCGACAATTAACAACCAGACAGCTTGACCCCACATTAGTGCCAGCAAGCCGATTAACACAAACCACATGCTTAGCATCATAATACGATCCATCGTGAGCTTAGCTGATAATTTCGGATACAGCAAAGTTGAGCCAAATGAACAGACTAATGAAATTGCGGTTAGATAGCCGACATAGTCGACATTCACGTGATAAGTTTGCCGTACCGCCGGCCAAGCGCTTCCTAACACAGAATCAGGCAACCCGAGGCCAATATAAATTAAAAAATTGACGATGATAATAAACACGCCAACTTTAGCTGTTTTTTGCATAAGATTTCCCCTGTACTTCAACACTTTCCCCAGCCCCTTCATTTTACGGGAATGTGCCGGATTGCGCACGCACAAAAAAAGCAGGCTACCTTGCGCGTTTAGGTAACCTGCTTTCAGGTGTCGTAGATGTCTCAAACAAACGTTTTACGTCATTTACTCCACAGCATTTTGAATACTTACATTATACCGTATCTGCCCTTAAATTACATGAATAATTTAAGAACACGGTTTATGCGTCCGATATTACTTAAGCAAACGACGGTACAAAATGACCGTCATGACAAAGTAAATGACGTACAAAACGACAATTGCAATCAGCGATGGCATAAAGCCGACGTATGGATCCGCCATCAATGCTTTGAACATTGGTAGACCGAAAACGACATCTAACGTTCCGATGATCATTGGAATGAAGAACAAGACACCCAAGTCTTTCACAACCGTAGTCGTTACTTGGCGCTTGCTCGTTCCAATCATCGTCAAGATACGATAACGACGCTTGTCATCAGCAACCCCTGACAATACCTTAAACATCAACGTTGATGCCAGCATCGCCAAGAAGGCAATTCCTAAGAAGATGCCCATGAATTCCAAACCGCCGAAGACGTTCTTAAGCAACGTAAACATACCTGGCACACCGGCTTGGTGATTCATTGCCGTCCCTGTCAAACGAGCTTCACGCTTTGCATTCGCCGTCAGTGTTGCTTCGTTGGCGGCAAAGCTCTTAACCGTCACCAAGCGAACTGATTTCACATCCCCCTCAACGGCCATTTCAGACTCGTTGTGTGTCACAACCGCTGTTGCACCATATTGCTTATCCAAAATTTGGTTGGCAATACTCGTTAGCGTGTATTCTGAACCCGGCGTCGCCAACATGTAATCACCGGTTAACCACCTAATCCGTGTTTCATTTCCCTTGCCAGTTTCAACAACTGTTGGCAACTTCTTGGCGTTAAACTCGTCACCGTTAAAGTACACCTTGCCCTTATTCACACTATAGTGATACGTGGCTTCCCAAGTGATGTCCTTCAAATTTGACGTGCTAATTTTATCTGACGTGTAGGCCGCCGTGAATGGTTGACCCGACTGCGCTTGTTGCGGCAAGGCACGATAATACCCTTGCCCCACTGACATGGCGCCAAGTGCCAATCCGAACATAACTGAAATAACCGTTAAAATACGTTGGTACTCGGGTAGACGGAACAATAGTTGTCCGTTCAAGAATGACCGTAATCCACGATTGTTGAAACGTGATCCACGCAAAGCGTACGTGACCATCTTCAACGTCCGGCTCACAAACCAGTACGTTCCCCAGACGTTAAGCACAAGGACAACAATGAACCCGTACAACCCAAGATGCACGATGCCTGGCATCATCACATAGCTAAGAATCAACAAGCCCAAGCCAACCAAGCCAAGAATTGGATCAAGAATCTTGTGACGCTTTGGTTGCGAAACCTGTTTGTCCGCCGTCAACAGTGTCAACGTATCTTGCTTGCTAAGTCGGCTACGGTTGTAGAGCCCGTTAATGAAGAACAAAGCCACGAAGAATACCAACGTTGCTAATGCGGCATTAAACGAAAATACTGACCAGTTTGCCAACTTTGTGTCCAGCAAATTCATCAAGAAATTACCACTGGCGGCTGTTAACCCAATACCAGCGAAGATACCAATGACCGTTGAGATGACACCCAAGGCGAGCGTTTCTTGCATTAACAAATCACCAATTTGTGACTTCTTCGCTCCCAACATTGACATCAAGCCATATTCAGACTGACGCAACCGCAACAGGAAGCTGTTGGCAAAATTCAAATACACAAACGTAATCACACCAAGCAAAAATTCACCGACCATAAAGACTGGCACAATCAGACCAATTGATGAATTATTTAACAAAAAATCACGGTTCAACGCGATGGCACTCAGCATGTAAAAGATAGCTGCTGAAATGACCAACCCGACGAAGAGCACGGTGTAGTCACGCCACTTCGCGCGGAGTGACTTTAAAGCAATTTGAAACATGTTATCACCCCACTAGTTAAAGTTGCCAAGTTCTGACAACACATAGTTATAAAAGTCTTCACGTGAACGATCATCACGCGTCAACGTCTTCGTAATTTGACCGTCTGTCAGGAACAAAATCCGTGAGGCAAATGATGCTGAGAACGGATCGTGCGTCACCATCACAATTGAGATTTCACGTTCTTGGTTAATCGTCGTCAAATAATTCATCATTTCGCGAGCGTTTTCTGAATCCAAGGCCCCCGTTGGCTCATCACCAAAAATCAAAGCTGGCTCGTGAACCAACGCACGGGCAGCCCCAACACGTTGTTGTTGACCACCTGACAACTCTGATGGGTACTTATCCAAGTACTCACTGATGTGAAGCAATGCTGCCACCTTCGCGACGGCATCGTTGATCACCCGTGTCTTTGCTTTTTGGAGTGTCAAAGGCAACGCGATATTCTCACGCACCGTCAAACTTTCAATCAAGTTGTAACTTTGGAAAATAAAGCCCATGTCACGCCCACGGAAGTTTGAGATTTCATCGTCAGTCATGTGGAGGATATCTTTATTATTAATGGCCACTGCCCCTTCGGTTGGCTTCATCAACGTTGATAAGATATTGAGCAATGTTGACTTACCTGATCCTGAAGGTCCCATAATGGCCACAAATTCACCACGTGGGACAGTCAATGACAAGTCCTTCAAAACGTGTTGTTCCACCCCGGCTGCGCTGGTGTATGTCTTATTTAGCTTATCCGCAATAAGTACTGGTTCTGTCATGTTCGTTTCCCCACTGATTAATATCTTTTGTTTTGTTTCATTTATATTACAACACATACTATACAACGAACAATATGCCATGTCAAAACAATAAGGTGGTTAATTTTTTAATTACGTGGGGAAAGTTTGGTTTAGTGATGTCGTCGCGTTGCGACGAAACATGGTGGGTGGGGTGTGACTTCGCCAAAGATTGCCAGGGGTAAACTCCGCCGGCGCGAGCACCGGCTAGCACCCAACTAATTGGGTTAAGGGGTTGGGTCCGTTCGCCTTATCTAACCGGCGGTCGGCCGAACTTGTGTGTTCACCCCTGACAATCACTACGTCACACCCCACCCACCATGCCAGCAGCCAAGATAGTGTCTACTAGACTAGCTAGTCATCCTTCCGGTTCATGCGTTAGCACGACACATCATCAAACCACACAAAAAACGCGCCGTATATCTACGGCGCGTCGTACAAATATTTGTACTGATAGTCATTAGCGTAACTACCACGGGGAATAACTATAGTATAGGGGGCTTCTTAAATTTTTACTAATAATAACTCTCGAAACCCCATTTACCCCATTAGATGTGCAAGATCAATGCCAACAATGCGAGCGCTGCTGGTAATCCTTGCACCAAGATAATTTTCTTGGCAGCTGTCATGCTCCCGTAAATCGCAACCACGATAATGTAAGCCATAAAGAGCTTCAACATCGTCATTTCAGCTGCGCCATTTAGGACAACCATCGTTAGCAAAATCAAAACACCCAACATACCGTTGTAAATACCTTGATTTCCTAGCAACGACCGAACTTCTGGTACTTTCGTAAATTCTTCCTCTAACTCAAACGTTTCCGCTTGCTTCTTTGGCGACCCAAACATCTCTAAGCCCATGATGTAAAGTGCTTCCAAAGCAACCAACACCGTCAAAATAATCCCAATCATAACGACTAATATCTCCTCATAAGTTATGTCACTAGAATAACATGATAGATAATATAAAAGCCACACCGCGTATCCGCGATATGGCTCAGGTATGGTTGACGACCCACAAAATATTTTTTGATTGTGAAAGCGTTGATGTTGATAAAGAGTCGTCTCATCACCCTCTTGCTGTTCGAATATTTCCTGGAGAGAAATTTCATCGATCGGTATTTTCTGAAGGAGAAGAGTTTTCAGCTAGTTTTTAAGATATTGAACGATTACTCGAACAGCAAGAGTGAAACATGACGACGTTACTTATCAACACGGTCCCCGATTCCTTAAACGTTTTCAGTCTATATCATCAACATTGCGTTCCCCGTGTCTCTAACACAAATATTATTGTAAGCGCTTTCCATTAAAATGTAAACCCTTTCATTAAAATTAGTTTCGATTATGGGACAGATTTTTTTCGATTTTTAACAAAAAAATGCTACCAACTTTAATAATTGGTAGCATTTTAGCCATTACTAATATATTAGTCTGCTTTATCTCGATATTGTGTGGCATATATTAAGGTCAACGTCGCAACAGCCATAATAATGACCGTCACAACTATCCCCCAATGTAAGAAAATAGACGCCAAAATGAGTGCCAACAGTCCTAACGTTAATCCCAAAGTTTTAATCGTTTGCATAATAGGTCCCCTCCTAAAAGCCATTGCTCACGGTCATTATACAACCTTGCAACATGGCATGAGAGAAAATCCACAATTTTAGAACTTGCTACCGGGAAAAGTCTACTTTGTCGTAGTAGCCATTCATTAACCATACTAGCGGACTAGTCCACTTTATCGCGTGGCAACAAACTGTCCGACAGGCTTTGTAGCTCGTTTACCAAGTTATCAAAACAGGCAGTCTGTTTGCGAACATAAGTCACAATCAATGGCAACAAATCAACGCCTTGCTTTGGGTTCAGTCCAGTAGTTGCACAGATTTTGTTTAGCCTATAAACAATTGTCTTGGGATGCACCAGCATTAAACACGCTGTCTCTTTTGTTGATGACAGGTGCTGGACATATTCCCAAAACGTCAACCAGGTTTCATCATCAATCCGTTCATAGTACGCCGCAACATTTGGATAGACCAAATCAGATTTAACCAGGTCATACAGATAACCAACCCGATTAAAGATGACAACCCGCTCAAACTCATTGGTCAGCAACACGGCAAATAACGCCTCTTTAATACCTGTCGATATATCAAAGTGTGCACCCCCGACACCTGCGAAGATGTCTGGTGACAAGGCCTCCAAAAACGGTTGCACGCCTTCCTCAGACAAAACATAAATCCGGCGCTTGGCGTCCAAATTAAGTGCCAAGCGATGTTCAGGCATCCTGCGTTGATTCCCACTTAAAACAACCGCTATATAGCGTTGCTCCAAATCAACACCGTTTATTTTAGCTTTACTA
This sequence comes from Weissella sp. MSCH1, assembly GCF_045799135.1. NCBI lineage: Bacteria > Bacillati > Bacillota > Bacilli > Lactobacillales > Lactobacillaceae > Weissella > Weissella sp. MSCH1. Next base: position 166,178 of record NZ_JBJMBA010000040.1, read on the forward strand.
ATAAAAGCTTGGTCCAAGGCTGTATCGTAGTCTGAAATATACAGCCACTGTGTCATGAAATTTTGTAGCATTGTATTTCCCCCTTGAAATCGCAGCTCAAAAACTCTCCTCCTTAATTATAAGCGTCCTCATGCAGGCAGCCCCTTAAATTTTTTGGGTTTACGAAAAAATAAGCGAGCATGACCGCTCGCTTAACTATAACTCGATTAATCTGGTACAATCACTGTCCCATCCCCATCAGCAAGATATGCTTGCACATTATCAAGCGATGTAATGACGGCAGGCCGCCCCGTATTCCGTACGAAGCTAATAGCTGCTTCAACCTTAGGCTTCATCGACCCGGCCGGGAATTGGCCAGCATCTACCAATTGCTGCATTTCCGTCACGCTAATCCGTTTGATCATCGTCTGCGACGGTTGGTTAAAGTCCTTCGCCACATAGCGTACCGCCGTCAAAATCAACAATTCATCGGCGTCGACCAGTTCAGCTAGCTTAGCTGCCGTAAAATCCTTATCAATAACTGCTTCGACCCCTGTCACGTGACCTTCCTTTTCGATCACCGGTACACCACCGCCACCGCCGGCAATTAATGTCACGCCATCTTGTACCAAGGCCTGAATTTCAGCGGCCTCCATGATACTAACCGGCTTAGGTGATGGGACAACCCGGCGGAAACCACGGCCAGCATCAGCGACAAATTGCCAATCTGGATACTGCTGCTTAATCGCCGGTAGTTCATCAACCGTGTAAAACGGACCAATTGGCTTTGTTGGCTGACGGAAAGCTGGATCAGCTTCATCAACGACCGTGCGCGTTAATACTGTGGCCACCCGTTGTGATAAACCACGAATACTAATTTCATAATTCAAGGCATCAGCCAACCATAAACCAATTTCACCTTGCGTCATCGCCCCGACCGTATCTAACGGCATTGCCGGGTTCTTCACCGAACTACCTTGTAATTGTTGGAGCACTAAATTACCGACTTGTGGCCCATTACCATGAGTCAAAACAAGTTGCACATCCCCAGCCGCTAAGAAATTAATCAATTGTTGCGCGGTTTGCTGGATTGCCTGTTGTTGTGCGGCTGCGCTGGGATCGTCCGTCAAAATGGCGTTTCCCCCAAGAGCCACCACGATTCGTTTCGTCATTCGCGACACTCCTTTACTTAAATCTTTAAGTTCCCCGTTGCTAAGGCCACAATGGCACCTAGTGCAAGAACAATCACGACACCCATCATCATGAGCTCTGTCTTTGAAATCACCTGTTGGACTTCTCGCCGTGCTCTCACATACAGCATGAACCCTAAGACATAAAGAATCGTGCAGAGCCATAAATACTGCATGCCTGAAAATACAATCGCGGTCACTTCAAAGACAACTGCAATCAGCCCCGGCAGAATAACCGACAGCTTTTTCAGTTGTAACCCCAGCTTTAGTTGATAGGCCCCCACTAGGACATAGCAAACCACGATTGCTGCCGTACACAATGAGTAGGCAAAATTATAGGCTTCGTCAGTAAACAAAAGCGTAATCAGGAAGATTTGAATCAATACCTGAGTTAACAACAATGAATGTTGCGGTGCCCGGTACTTATTCAAAACACCAAACCACTTAGGTAACAAACCCTGTTCTGCCATTAATGACGTTGCTTCCACCGGTAACATCGTCCATGACAACCATGCCCCTAAGATCGAGATAATCAACCCGATACTGATAAACGCACCACCAATCGGACCAGTCATACTTTCAAATAAGTACAACAAAGCTGGATGCTGCACATGTTGTAACTCCTGCAATGAGAGATAGCCATATGGCAAGATTGAGACCACCATGTAGATAATCAGCAACGAAATTAACCCGATAATTGTCGCCTTACCCGCGTCGGACTTTTTCTTGGCGCGAGCTGCCATCATCGTGGCGCCTTCAATACCAACGAACACCCACATCATTGCCATGACACAGTTCTTGATTTGCTCGGCAATCCCAGTACCAGTTGCTGAACTAAAAACGAGTTTACCACCCACATTGGTGCTCATATTTTGCCAAAAATGGGCCGTAAATACGCCCGCCTTAATGCTCAAAATGGCTACCACCACAAAGGCAAAAATCGGGACCAACTTCGTAATCGTAACAATCGTGTTGATTGCCGCAGCTGATTCAATCCCCCGCGTCACCAAGAGCGTTAATGCCCACGACACCAGTGATGCCAACACAATTGCTGGCACACTATTGCCGGACTGCAACACCGGGAAAAAGTATCCTAGCGCTGACATTAACATCGTGGCAAACGCCACATTACCAAGCCATGCTGATAGCCAGTACCCCCAACCAGAAATGAACCCAGCAAAGTCACCAAAACCAGCCCGCGCGTAATCTGATACACCCGTTAATTCAGGTTTATTCAATACCAAATTATTTAAGCTAAGCGCTAACATCAATATGCCAACCCCAGTAATAATCCAGGCTAAGATGGCGGCACCGGGTGTTGCCCCTTGCGCAAGCGTGGCCGGTAAATCAAAGATGCCGGCTCCAATTGCGGAACTAATAACAAGGGCAACTAAGGCCGGTAGCGCAATCCCGTGATCCTTAGTATCTGCCATAGCTACTTACCGTTTTCTTCAAGCGCTGGCACATCGGGAATAAACAAGTTACCCAACGTTGCTGCCATAATCGCCTTAATTGAATGCTTGCGGTTTTCAGCCTCGTCCCATTGACGCGCAAACTTACTGCGGAAGACTTCATCCGTCACTTCCATTTCAGTGATGCCATATTGAGATTGCACCTCTTGGCCGTACTTCGTATTCACGTCGTGGAAAGCTGGCAAGCAGTGCATGAAGATTAACTCATCATCTGGCGTACCCGTCTTACGCAACATCGCCATATTAACTTGATAAGGCGTCAACAACTTCACACGGGTCTCCCAGTCTGTTTCACCCATCGATACCCAAACATCTGTGTAAATAACATTTGAACCCTTGACGCCCGCATCGATATCAGCTGTCACGAGTAGCTCTGCTCCGGTTTCCTTTGCAAACGTATTGGCCAAATCCACCACTTCTTGCGTTGGATGCAATTCTTCAGGCGCGACAATGTGGATATTTACGCCCAGCATGGCCCCAGTAACCAACAATGAGTTTGCCATGTTGTTACGCCCATCTCCCACAAACGTGAGCGTTAAGCCACGCAAATGACCGAAATTTTCTTTCACCGTCATAAAGTCGGCAATCATTTGCGTTGGGTGCCATTGATCAGTCAAACCGTTCCAAACCGGCACACCTGAATGCTTGGCCAGGCCTTCCACATCCGCCTGACTGAAGCCGCGGAACTCAATACCATCAAACATGCTGCCTAACACAATGGCGGTATCTTCAACAGATTCCTTCTTCCCCAATTGGATGTCATTGGCCCCCAAATATTCTGGGTGTGCCCCAAGTTCTACCGCTGCCGTGGTAAAGGCTGAACGCGTCCGTGTTGACGTCTTTTCAAAGAGCAAGGCGATATTCTTTCCCTCTAGGTAACGGTGTGGGATGTGATTCTTTTGCAATGTCTTCAAATGTAACCCAAAATCAACCAAGTATTGGATTTCAGCTGATGTGAAGTCCTTTTCAGCTAAGAATGAACGCCCTTGAAATACTGAATTAATTGCCATGATTTTTACTCCTCATCTTTGTCTGTTGATTACAAATCTTCACGCCAGATTGGTTGCGACATGCAACGTGGACCACCACGGCCACGTGACAACTCACTTGAAATCACTTCGTGTACAATAATGCCGTGGCGACGCAACAATTCGTTGCTGACATAATTTCGGTTGTAGGTCACGACTTCACCTGGGGCAATCGTCAACGTATTTGACCCATCGTTCCATTGCTCACGTGGTGCCACAATTTCATCACCACTACCAGTTTCAATCAAATCCAATTCTGGCAGATCTAACACTTCTTGCAGCGTCTTGCCCAAATCGGTGCGGTGAGCCAACTTCACTGTGCCATCAGGTCCTGGCGTCATAATGAAAATGTTCATTTGACCACCGGCATCCATAATGCCTGGGAAAACCGTAAATTGATCGCGGTTAACCATCGTGAAGACCGTATCGAGGTGCATCATGGCGTGGTTGTGCGGAATTTCGACAGCGACCACCGTATCAAAGTGGCTATTTGGATTAGCAAACAGCTCCTTGGCTAAGGCTTCAATTGACTTTGATGACGTGCGTTGCGATACCCCAATGGCAATCACGTGGTCGTTCAAAATCAATTCATCCCCACCTTCAATGCGTGTGTTGTGGTTACGGTCACGCCAGATATCCACATGCCCAGCAAAGCGTGGGTGATACTGCATGATAAATTCCGTAAACAACGACTCTGGTTGACGGGCCTTATACGTCATGTGGTTAATGGTGATACCGTTTCCCATTGAAGCTTGCGGATCACGTGTGAAATACGCATTAGGTAATGGGTCCAACAAGAATGGGTTCGCCGCATCGCGACCTGCCAAATCATGCAAAGAATCATTTTCAAAATCAAACTCGTTACGTCGAATACCGGCATACAACTTCGTCACCATGTCCCGAGTATCAAACGTCTCCAAGTAATTAAACAAGGCATCGTGTGTCGTACCAATACCGTAGCCAGCTTCATCCAGGTACTGCTGGACAAACCGGTGCCGAATCACGTCATCGCTATCTAACGCTTCAACCGCCAAATCATCGACATACAACGTTTCAACGCCATTATCGCGCAGCGTATCAGCGAAGAAATCGTGTTCTTCTTGGGCAATTTTCAAAAATGGAATGTCATCAAATAACAACCGTTCCATTGTGTCTGGTGTGATATTCTCAACCTCGGCCCCAGGTCGCTTCAAAAGCACTGACTTGAGTGTCCCGATTTCAGAATTAACATTAATCGCAGGATTGTTCATGATTTTCCCCCTTATGAACTTTTAACAAAGCACTTTTGTAAGCGTTTCCTTTGCTACGTGATTATTATTGCACCAAGACCCATTACCTCGATATGGCACTTTGTCTAGATATTTTTAGCCAAATCGCTAAAGACACAAAAACGCGCAAAAAGAGGCTGGGACAAAACTCAGCTGAACATTTTGAATAAAAGCAGGCGCAAACCCATGTATATCAAGGGTTTGCGCCTGCTTTTTGGTATAATAGTGGTAATAAAGGCAAAGAAAAAGACGTTGAGCGGCAACTCAAC